>CAYJMA010000070.1:0-8836 GCA_964371475.1 uncultured Rikenellaceae bacterium
GCCGCCGGCAGGCAGTGTTATCAATGTCAAAAAATAAAAACGGCAAGAAGGACGCCAGTGGGATTCGCAAAATGAGCGAAGCGTGATTTTGCGGAGGCCACCGGGGGTGGCGGCCTTCCGCAATAGGTAGTTTGCTCTAAAAGTCTCAGAGTCGAACGACGGAGGACACCCGCACTGGGTTGGTTACTCTAAATCATTGGTAAAAAACCCAAACGGTCGCCAGTGATCTACGCAAATGAGCGCGAGCGATTTTGCGTAGATCGCTCGTGGGGTGTCGGACACCCGCATATGGTCAATTTGCGCTAAAGTAAGTTAGAAATAAAATAACAAGAAGCCCCACCCCACCCCACCGAGGTACCGACCTCGCAATTTGGCAGTATGCACAGATTCGCACAATCTATGATAGGCATAAAAAGAACCTATTATGAACTTTCCACTCCTCCATTTGTACGAACTACCACTGATTTACATAGATCCATAATTATATGACTAGCTTGACAGAGAAAGTGGCTTTATTCGATATGTAGATACTCAACAAACATATTTTATTACTATCTTTGTGCCGACAAAACAAAAAACAAGGATGAGAATTGATCACATCGCAATCTGGTGCGACGATATTGAGGCAATGCGCACATTTTACACAAATTACTTTGCGTGCACATCGGCCGAGAAGTACTTCAATCCCACGAAGCTATACACCTCCTATTTTCTTACATTTGATAGTGGTGGTGCTCGCATTGAGTTGATGCACCGACCAGATATATCAAGTGAGCCTGATTCACGAGGCTATACAAAAGGTGTTGCGCACATCTGTATCGAGGTCGGCAGTGAGCTACAAGTAAGAGAGCTTACCGAGAGATTGCGCTCTGATGGGTATACCATAGCGAGCGAGTGTCGTACAACTGGTGATGGGTATTATGAATCTGGTATTCTCGACCCAGAGGGCAACTATGTAGAGATTTCTGCATAAAACACCACCCATACACATATCAGCACTACTCTCTTATAGAGAACCTGTCTATGTGGGGCATAGATTGTTGAGTAAAGGCGGATAAATTGTACTGCTAACTCACCTGCACTGCAACTCCTAATTCTCTAACCCTACTTGCGATGCCCTCTAACTCTTGTTTATCGATCCTCACAAGCCCACTCTGAGGCGTATCTCTATCTATGGAGTATAGCATCACCTCGCTGGGAGATAGCTCCTTGACAATCTTTAACCACGCCTCTATCTCTCTTTGCGTGGTATTATCAACACCCTCCCCCCTCACAAACATAGTCTGCAACACGAAATCACCGCCAAACTTCTTCATATTTTCCACTAACTGCTCCACTGTAAAAGCTCGCGAGGCAGGTTGATTGAGCACCATAACTGTGGAATCAAACGCACTATCGAGTTTTAGAATCACTTTGTCCACCATTCGCAGTGCTCTTCGCACATCGTCTCGGTCAATCATCGTGGCATTAGACAGCACTGCAATCTTTGAGTCGGGTGCCACTCGATCTCTGAGCGACACAACCTCGGAGATAATATCCAAAAACTCGGGATGCATCGTAGGTTCTCCATTACCTGCAAAGGTTATATAGTTTGGCAACTCGCCTTGCTTTGACATCTCATCGAGCTTAAGTCCCAAAGTTTCAAGAACTTCGACTCTGGAGTTAAATCTCCCACCGGGGTTATCTCCATTCCACCCACATTCGCAGTATATGCAATCAAAATTACACAGTTTTGCCGTTGGCAGCAACAAATTTACCCCCAGCGACAACCCAAGTCGCCTGCTACGTACTGGACCAAAAATCACTCGATCGAAAAGAGATGTACTCACTGAATTTACTTAGATTTTGCGGCCTTTAACCCTTCGATTACCGCCGAGCTAAAACCACTATGTTCCATTGCCGACAATCCCTTGATGGTAACTCCTCCAGGGGTTGTGATCCTATCTATTAGCACCTCGGGGTGATCCTCACCGTTGAGCAACATAGCCGCGGCTCCACCCATAACTCCTGCAACTATCTTTTGTGCCTCCTGGGCGCTTAGTCCAAGTTCAATAGCTCCGACCATAGATGCCCTCGCATACCGCAGAGCAAAGGCGAGTCCGCACGAGCCAACCGACATCGCAGCCTCGAATTTTTCTTCACCTACCACCACCACCTCCCCAATCTTATCAAATATTGGCTTGGCTACCTCTATAAGGTCATCACGTCCCGCAATAAAGGTAACACCACACCCCATTTCAACTGCTGTATTGGGCATCAACCTAACCACATTTTTTGTACCGTATAGAGACTCAAGCTCCTGAAGATCAACCCCTGCCATCACCGAACACACTATTCCGTTATAACCACTAAGCATACTTGCAACCTCTTCTCTTTGCCAGGGCTTTACGCACACCACAACCAAATCCTCTGCTCCTCCAATACTCTCCACCGCTCTGACACCAATCATCGAAAAACTATCCTTTACGCTCTGCGATTTTTCTATAATGGCTAAACTCTCAGCACTGCACACCCCCACACGTAGCATACCACGGATGATAGCTCCACCCATATTGCCAGCACCTATAAATGTAACTGTCATAATCCTATTTTATCATCTTGTTGACCTCAATTTGGAAGTCGCTCAAAACGTTCATATAGTTCATAAACGCTTCATAGGGAGAGTCATATGGATTAAAGTAACTATGCACGTCTCCATCGGTGAACCACTTTGTACACATATAATAGAAGTGGTCAGAGCTTTGCAATGAGCCAAACACATAGCTCATATTAGCGTCATCAATCTCCACAACCTTATCTCTGAGTGCATAGAGTTTATTGAATGCTTCGTCTTGGAGCTCGTTGCCGAGCCACGCCGATAGATCTCGCTCTTCGTCTGCCCACGACATAGCGTGTGGAACGTGCAACACTGCTACGCTTTGGTACTGTGCCGACACCTCAGATGGGGTCGAAAACTTCATTGACAACTCTATGGCACCATCCACAAACTCCTCAAAGAATGAAAATATACCACTTGTAGCTTTGTTATGCTCGCCAAAGGTTTCATAGTCCATAAAGAGATTTACAACCTCACCCTTCTCCTCAACCAACCAACCAACATATTTCTCGGCAGTGAGTGGATATTCGCTCCACCCTTGGTCTGAAAAACGAAAGGCTATATCATCCGATAGCTTATAATTTCTGAGCAACAGCTTCTGCTCTTGACTTATCGCTCCTGAATACAAGTAATTCGGAGATTTCCACCCCAATACCTGCTTTGCACCCTCTGCAAGAACGGTCTTAAAGCCAAGGTCGTTGACCATTGCTCCAATCTCGTCGCTATATATTAACTCCGTATTACGAAACGTTGTAGGTCTGACACCAAACAACTTCTCGATTTCACTGCGATGATACAAAACCTGACTCTCAAACTCCGCTTTGTTGTTCAGCGAGCAAAGAGAATGGTTCCAAGTCTCGGCAATAAACTCTACACAACCAGTTGCGGCCAACGCCTTAAAGGATTCCAAAACCTCGGGCGTATACTCCCTAAATTGCTCTATGGCTGAACCTGAAATAGAAAAACTAACCTTGAACTTATCTCCGTGCTTCTTGGCAAGACCAAGCAATATATCGTTCATAGGCAGGTAGCACTCATCTGCAACTCGCTGCATTACTGTTCGATTGAGAAAATCATCAAAATAGAAGTGATCCTTCCCCATATTAAAAAATCTATATTTTTTTAATCTATATGGTTGATGTACCTGAAAGTATAGACAAATGTTTTTCATACCGTTATTATTTTCGACAAGTAAGTTTATTATTGGAGAGGTGGTTATGCCAAGGCAAAGTATATATCTTTGAGTTTTTTTGCAGCAGACTCCCACGTAATCGTATTGACCTCTTCGAGTCCTTTGTCCTTAAACACCTTTGATGCCGATGGGTATGCAAGTAGTCCATAGATTGCATCTGCCATAGCGTCAACATCCCAATAGTCTACCTTTACTGCATAATCAAGCACTTCGGCCACGCCAGACTGCTTGGAGATGATGCACGGAACATTGCTACGCATCGCCTCAAGTGGCGATATTCCGAAGGGCTCACTCACGCTGGGCATAATGTATATATCGGACAGAGCAAACATCTTCTGAACCTCGTCTCCTTTAAGAAAGCCCGTAAAGTGGAATCTGTCCGCTATTCCAAGTTTGGCGACTCTACGCACTACGTGGTTTAGCATATCTCCAGACCCTGCCATAACAAACCTAACGTTTGGTACTCTTGAGAGAACCTTTGCCGCAGCCTCGACAAAATAATCCGGACCTTTTTGATAGGTGATGCGTCCAAGAAATGTTACGATCTTATCGCTCACACCGCGTTCAACTTCTTCACCCTCATCCTCCTTGGTCTTAAAGAGCACGCCATTATGAACTGTCGTAACTTTACTCTCGGCTATACCATACTTCTCGATACAGGTTCTGCGCGTCATATTCGATACAGCACAAACCATATCTGCTGCCTCCATACCCGTTCGCTCAATATTGTAGACAATAGTATTAACATTTTCGCCCGTACGGTCAAACTCCGTGGCGTGCATATGCACAACAAGCGGTTTACCACTAACGCGCTTGGCGGCAATACCTGCATAGTAGGTTAGCCAATCGTGAGCGTGGATAACATCAAACTCACCTTCGAGCTGCTTGGCAATTTCGGCTGCAACGATTGCGTAGCGAGCAACCTCCTCCATTAGCGTTGCACCATACTTACCGCTGAAAGTATAACGAGCTCTCCAGGGATCGGTGAGTTGTTTTCTCTGAACATCCTTGGAGTGCTCTGAATACAACTGTTCGTACTCCTCTGGTGCGAGGTATGGTATCAAATTCGAGTTGATATGTATGAAGCTCAGGTGTTTGTAAAATTCGCTCTCTTCGCTAAGTCCGCCATAGTGCGCCTCGACATCTGAGGCACTCTCTATGCGTATAAAACTTTGATCCTCATCGCCATAGGCTCGGGGAACAACAAATGTTACTTTTACATCTTCGGTGGCAAGGGCCTTAGTCAGTCCATAGCAGGCAGTGCCCAATCCTCCTGCTATATGGGGTGGAAACTCCCACCCAAACATTAATACTCTCATTTTTCTATTCTTTTCTTAAATATCATTGTTCGCCGTTAATTTACTGAGCTAATTACCCTTTACCTCCTCTATCATCTTATCTATTTGCAGGAGTGCTCCCACAGATGGTGCGTATGAGATTGCTCCGCCTGGGTTGTGTGGAGGATCGCCATCATAGAGCTCGGGAACCGAACCGATACCATATAAAGTGATGTCTTGCTTAAAGTTATCGAGAAGCTCCTCTGCCTCGGCAAGGAAACTCTTTGCTCCGAGTGCAAAACCTGCACGGACGTAGTGTTCAAGCAACCACGGATAGGCACTACCTTGGTGTGCTGCCATACCACGTGCATTTGAATCGCCGTGATAGCGACCTTTGTAATGTATGCTATGGGGAGAGAGTGTGCGAACTCCACGCGTGGTTAGCAGGTGCCCCTTTACAATTTGCAACACCGACCCTTTCTGTATATCACTCAACGGGCTATAACGTAATGAAACAGCAAAGAGTTGACTTGGGCGAATCTCATAGCTCTTATATCCGTCCTTGGCATAATCGGCAAGGTATCTATGTTCCTTTGACCAAAACATATCGACAAATGACTTTGCTATTTTCTTTGGCATATCTTTCCACCGTGCCACAAACTCGCTATCACCACTCTTTGTCGCCAATTCAAGAGCATAGCACACAGCATTATACCACAGTGCATTAACATCTACTGCATATCCGCCACGAGGAGTAACAGCATACCCATTAACTCTGGCATTCATATATGTCAGCGGCGAGTTTGCTCTTTGGGCATAGATAAGTCCTCCACTGTCCATCGAAATACATCGATCTGGCGTATTACCACTACGATAGGTCTCAAGTATTTCTTTCATTACTGCACCATAGTCGCTCCAAATTGCATCAGCTCCTATGATTTTTTCGTAGTTGCTGAGCGTATCGAAGAACCACAGTTGAGTATCTGCCGCAAGGTGTTCTCCAAATAGTCCGCTGCGAAGGCGCGAACAGTGATACCTCAATATATCTTTACACTTTTGTTCGCCCTTACGGTAGCTCTTCTGTGTGAGTGTGCAACCAGCAAGTGCCAAGAAGGTCTCTCTCGAGCGGGGGTTATACCACGGATAGCCTGCCTGCAACATTGAATTACCTTGATATGTGATATAGAATTGTCGCGCAGAGTGCCTTAGCGCAGTCATAAAGTCTATTTTGTTGCTACGTCTTTGAAGCTCTTCGTCGAACAGTGATTCGAGTTTCGATGCATCGATCTCGGTCGTTGATGCTGAAAACACCACACTTTGCCCTGCCTTCAATTCCAGCTCAAAGTATCCCGGCGTTAGCAAGTCTTCGTAGCCTTGTTCACCTCTGTTCAACTCCCACGAGTACTCAAATCCGTAGTACCAATCTGGGGCTGCAACATGTTTTGCTACTTTTGAGGTTTGCATATACAGGGATGGTAGTGAATCGTAGAGTTTATTTCGCACTCCGTTCTGAGCGGCATAGCTACGACAATCTGCCTCCATATTTGCACTACTTAGCGAGTGTCTGTCTCTAAAGGCGAGAAATGGGCGTAGCCTCAAAAAGGTTTGTGACGTTGCACTCTTTAGCGTATAGCGAACGAGCAGTTGTTCGGCAGTGTGCACCCACAGTAGTTCCTTGGTGAGTATTACTCCGCCGACTCTATACGTAATGGTAGGCGTTGGAGTATATCTAAAATCGGTGATATACTTATGACCCTTAGGTTCGTAGCTATCCTTGAATCTGTGTAGCGCAAGATTAAAGCTTTGATCGTGCTGAACAATTGTTTCGTCGAGCGAACTAAGCAACACAAATTCTCTATCATCAAGAGCCTTCACTGGGCATACCATCAACCCGTGATACTTTCTGGTATTGCAGCAAACGATCGTTGTGCTCATATATCCACCTGCGCGATTTGTTGCAAGCATTTCACGTTGTAATGAGTATTCGAGATTTGAGAGTTGTTCCTTATCAAAACTTAGAGCCATAGTACTGTCTATTAAAAATAGTTTATGGGGGTAAATCTAATGATTTAATATTAATTTTCCAATAATTTTCATAATTTTCTTTTATCTTTTGCGTTGTCAGTAAATATTGTATATTTGTTGCTGTGTTTGACTGCTAATAAACTTAACTAAAAACAAAATGTCATTTCTACTTACCGCAACAAAGCTCACTGCTGATTCTACTGCCACTGCTGATTCCCTGGCAAATGCACCGATTGACACCACCCAAAATCTACTCGACACCTTTGTTGAGGTAATACAAAGGGCTGAGGGAATGAGCGGAGGTGAGATTTTGGATTGGGGTATAAGATCGGTGATTGAGATTTCAGCAACTCTGCTATTTGCGGCTGGCGTTTTTATTGTCGGCAGGTGGTTGATTCGCCGACTTACGAAGTGGTTGAGAAAAATATTCTTACACCACGATGTTGACATTTCGCTCAGCAAGTTTATTGTAAGTATGGTAAGGATCGTGCTTCATACTCTGCTCATATTTTCAGTAATAAGCATATTGGGTATCAACACCACTTCGTTTCTGGCGATTTTTGGTGCAGTGGGTCTTGCCATTGGTATGGCACTTAGTGGCACGCTTCAAAATTTTGCGGGAGGTGTGCTTATCCTTGTTCTAAAGCCCTTTAAGGTTGGGGACTACATCGAGGCACAAAGCTATGCTGGCACGGTCAAGGAGATTTCGCTCTTTAGCACACTGCTCAACACGATTGACAACAAGATGATTATTCTACCCAATGGCCCTCTCTCTACCGGTACGATAAACAATGCTTCGATGGAGTCTACGCGCCGTTGCGACTGGATAGTGAGTGTAGCATATGGCACGGATTTTAACCGTGCAAAAGAGATAATCATTGACGAGATCAACCGCAATGAAAAGGTTATACACGACCCTGAGGTTGCCGTACTGCTTAAAACTCTTGACACGAGTTCGGTAAATATTGAGATTCGTGCGTGGTGTCACACCGATGATTATTGGCCGCTAAAGTTTGAGTTTAACGAGGCTATATATCGTCGATTCAATGACGAGGGTGTGGAGTTCCCATTCCCACAGCTCGATGTACACATTAAAAAAGGGGATCACTGAAAATATTTCGGTGCAATGATTTATCTCTAAGTGATAGCTTTACGTGCGAGTGGGATACAGGTCTATTTCGTTCTCGTTACTTTTGTGGGGCGAAGTACTCCAAAAACTTTCCAGCGCCACGCTGGGTTTCGTTAGCTATGAAGTATAGTAATATGCTGTTAGAGTAGTTAGCCAAAAATCTCACTTTTTTTCAAAAAGTGAAGCCGCTGGCAGGCAGTGCGAGCTGGGTGTGCAATAACAAAAAAAGCAAAAAGGCCATCGAGGGTGGCGACCGTCCGAAATATGGTAGTTTGCACGAAGTCGAACGACGGAGGGTGGACAGATAAGCAACGCAAGTTGCGGCCGCCCTCGTGGGGCGTCGTTCGGCCGCATTTGGCAGTTTGCTCTATGGTAGACTACCTAACAATTAAGGAGATAATAATGTTAGAGTAGGTAGCCAAAAGTTTTTGATTTCACTTTTTTCAAAAAGTGAAGCCGCCGGCAGGCAGTGCGAGCTGGGTGTGCAATAACAAAAAAAGCAAAAAGGCCATCGAGGGTGGTGACCGTCCGAAATATGGTAGTTTGCACGAAGTCGAACGACGGAGGGCGGACACCACACATTTGGTTAGTTTACTCTAAGATCATAAAATAGAAAA
>CAYJMA010000071.1:0-8780 GCA_964371475.1 uncultured Rikenellaceae bacterium
GGTGAAAAAAAAGATGGGCGCGAAAGTTGCGCCCATCAATACTTAAAAGAATTTATACCTCTCGTCGCTTATCTCGCTGCCCTTGAGTATTGATTGGTAGGCGTTGTAGAAGGTTGACTGTTCGGACTCGGCCTTGAGTCTCTCCTTGACCATAGCTGTCGATACTGGGTTGCTTATAACGTCGGTAACCTCGACTACATAGACTGCTGCTTTGCCCTCTATTGGTTTGCTGGTCTGCCCTTTGGATAGTGCGCTAACTCCGCCTGCAAATGACGGGTCGAAACCTATCTCTGGGGCTATGTATGTCGTAAAGTTAATATCGTTGCCTGTGATCACCTCCAAGTTTTTATTTGCTGCTATCTCATCGACGCTTCCTGTCATCTCGGTGGCGAGCTTTTGTGCTTTACTTTCAGTAAGCAGAGTGTTTTGTATTTGTTCTCTAACGTCGTTTAGTGGGGCGATACCCTCTGGAGTGTCTTGGGTAAGTGTTGCTACTATGAACGAGTCGCCAAATTCCATAACATCGCTTATATCACCTACTTCAGCAGCGTATGTCCAGCGGACTGCTTCGCGAGAGTTTTCATAGCCTTGCAGTTCACGTGAGCTTGGCATTAGCTCTGCATTGCGAACAGATAGCATACTATCGCTTGCTCCTTGTGCAAAGCCTGCGGTGCGTGCACGCGAAGCAAAGCTCGATGCATTGTTAAAGGTGTTGGCACGAGTTTCCTCACTTGCCTCAACTGTGTACTCAATCTTTGCAAGTTGCACTTTTTGACTATTTCCTATCTTGCTATTAACCTTCACTATATGTATGGTGGTGGGTAGCTCTATGAGGCGAATCTCACCGTTATTCATTGACATCATTGATTCTGAGAATTGTGGAAGAAGGGTTTGAGGATCCATTGATCCGAGTAATCCTCCATTCATCCTTGAGTTGTTGTCCTTGGAATACACTGCCACAAAATTGCTGAACTTAGATGGGGTTTTCTTCAGCTCTGCGTACAAGCTATCGGCAAGTTGTTTATCTGCTGTTTCGAGCAGAATGTGCGAAAAGTTGATGCTATCGGGCACTACCTTTTTATCTGCAATGCGAGCAAGAATATACTTATCTCCTGCCATCTCTGGGGCGTATATTTCATCTACCTCTGCGCTATATGCAAAGTTGCCAAGATCGGTGCTTAGCTCCTCTTTTTTGTAGTAGCGATTGTCATACGGATTCTCAGAGTTGAGTGATGCGAATTGCTTAACATCAGTTGCGACTTCAAATTCTTCCTTGAGATCGGACATATACTTTGCCGCTGATTTATAGTCTTCGTCAGAGGGCAGCGCCTCAAAGACTACATAATTAATGGAGCGAGATTCTGGACGCTCAAATATTACTGAATTTGCATCATAGTAGCTCTTGATAGCAGACTCGCTTACCTGAACCAAACTATCTGGAACATTTGACAACTTCTCTGCCACAAAGCGAACATTGTAAGACGCACCCTCTACCTCTGCCATAAAATTAGCTTGCGCCGAGGTAATATAATTACCTTTGTCGACAAGAGCTTTATACTTCATCATCTGGGTTGAGTTGTGAACATCACTTTGAAGGTTATCCCAAAATGATTGCATCCTGCCTGTTGGATCTTGATCGATATTTGATAAAAACTGGCGAACCAATGCTGGATCAAACATCCCTGTTGATGGATCGAAGAAGATCTGCTGAACCATTGGCGAAGGTGTGCTACCTGTCAACAACTGAGCCATCTCTTCAACACCTACCGTAATTCCAAGATCTGAAAATTCGGGAGTTATGGCATAACGCATAATTAACTGCTCCCACGCCTGAGCCTGCACCTGTTGAGACTGCTCATCTGTGATAGTCTCCGACCCTGTCGAAACCTTGAGAACATCGGTTAGGAGTGTAACCTGCTCTTGATACTGCTGCGCTGGAATCGTAGTGCCATTTATCTCACCCACATTCTGACCACCACTAAACAAAGTGCTGCCCGAGGTTAGAAGGTCGCCCAAAACAAAGGATATAAGTGCCAAACCGATAACTACGGCTACGATTATACCCCCCTTATTACGTAATGTTTGCAATGATGCCATATTTACTATATACTATTGATTTTTAATAAATTATAAGGACGTAAACCCCCCGTTTGATTACTATTTTAGCGACAAATATAATAAAAATTATTGACTTGCTAATTTTTTAGCTATATATTTTACCATTGAGTGAGACAAGATATACCTTTACCCTTTATATATTACAAAGTACAAAAACTGCTCGTAATAAACTCTCTTTGACATAAAATCTATCTACTCCAACTCACTATCCACCAACCTTCTTCTCAAAGGGCTTGAACCCATCGCCAACTGTCTCGTGTGCATTGACCACAACCATAAATGCCTGAGGGTCAATCTCTCGAATCTTGTCCTGCATTCGAACTATCTCCCGGCGAGAGATAACCACAAAGACCATCTCCTTATCCTCCTTCGAGTACATTCCACTCGCCTTGATATAGGTCCCACCACGAGATAAATCATTGATAATATAATCTCGAATAGAGTCGTGATTCTTAGAGAGTACAAACAACAACTTATCGTCCGTGCCACCATCCAATATGAAATTCACAACCTGAAGGGATATATAAACCGTGATCAAAGAGTAGAGCGGAACCTTCCAATCACCAATTATAATCAACCCAAAAACTATAATCAAGGAGTCAACCACAAGCATTGCCCTGGCTATGGGAATGTGCATATACTTTGAAATTAACATACCCACTATATCCGTACCACCACTCGTTGCATAAGACTTAAAGATAAAGGCTACACCTGCGCCCATTATCACTCCACCAAAAATACACGCAAGCAATACATCATTGCTTAGATTTATTGTGCCGCCGAGCATTGTGCTGGGGTCTGAACCGATCCAATAGGTCAGTCCATTCATCATAAGAGGCAGAGTCACCGCAGCAAAGATTGTCTTAACTCCGAGGTGCCCCCCCAAAAAGATAAAGGCAATTATCATCAACGGAATATCAAGCAACAACCCCCACGTACCTACCTCCAACTCCGGAATTATATAGTGTAGTGCCACCCCAGCACCGTAAACACCGCCTGGGACAATGTGATAAGGGGTCACAAAAAGCACGTAAGCTGCCGATATAAGAAAACCTCCCAATAAAATATATAAGTATTGGAGCAGTGTCTTCTTGTTAAAAAAATTCTTCCTGAAAGTTTCCATATTAAATGTCATATCTCTATATCTTTATTCTATTTCTACACATAACTAAAAAGGCTCTAACACACACCCGCGCGCCAGAGCCTTCTATTCTCTCACTATGATTGTTTGCCGAAATATTATTACTGCTGTTCAGCTATAATACTACGTGCCATATCAAGTATTGTCTCATCGTTGAGAACCACTACTCCACCGTCTGGACCTGGCTCAACGTGAATACCTTGAGGCTTTCCCTCACCCTCCTTATAGTGCGAACCACCGAAATAGTTTCGTACCGTATCTGCCTCAATAGATAGTGCATCAGCTATTCGCTGCATTGAACCACTCGGTAGAGAATCCTTGATACGGCGAAGTTCGTTAAATGAGATTGTTTTCATAGTCTTTTACTTTTTTTTTAGAAACTTGTGTTTACTTGCCACTAAGGTAGAGGAAAAAAGTGGTATATCCAAATTTTATTTCACATTTTTTTTGAGCAAAACCGTGCAAATAGACGAAATCCCTTCCTCTCTACCCTCAAAGCCGAGTCGCTCGGTGGTCGTAGCCTTCACATTGAGACTCTCCGTTGGAGATATACCAAGTATCAAACCAAGCACCTCCTTCATTCTTGCAATATATGGCAAAAACTTCGGACACTGCGCCACAATGGTACAATCTGCATTGACCACCTCGTATCCACTACTGCGTATCAGTTCACACACCTTGGCAAGTAACTCTCTGCTATCAGCTCCTCTGTACGCTGGATCGCTATCTGGAAAGTGCGCACCGATGTCTCCCAGAGCTGCCGCACCAAGAAGTGCATCACATAGAGCGTGAATCAATACATCGCCATCAGAGTGTGCCTCCAACCCCTTGTGGTGTGCTATATCAACGCCACCGACTCGCAGAGGTAGCCCCTCTACGAGTCGGTGTACGTCATATCCACTACCTACTCTGTACATAAAATCTCATTGCGCAAAAGAGCGCGGATATGTAGTTATGATATAAAACTTGGTATAGCACCTCTTAATAACTAAAGCTCTGCAGTTACTCCAAGATCTCTATCGCTGTTATAAAACCATATCATATCATCATCAATCTCAACTACCTCCATCTCTAGCACTTGGGATAGCAAAGATTTCACCCCCGATGCTACAATCTTTACATCAACTATATCACCCTCCATAAAGTTCATAGCCGAGGTTGTAACCACTATATATTCTGACTGAGCGTCATTTTGCAGCGTAAATTGATATGGAACATCGCCACCATCTCGAACCCCGTATTGATACTTACCATCTTCGTACTCAATTAGCATTGCTCCTTTTGAGTACACACCATATGTATTTACGGCATTTACAAATGACTGCGCACCTGGGTCAAGATTCTCATTTCCGTCATCCTCAAAGAAATCACACGAATTAAGGGAAAAAACCAACGGAATTGCAAGGAGTGTATATAATATCTTTTTCATTGTATTGATTGTGTTATTATTGAACTGTAGTAATTTTTGTTATGACCTCGGTACTGCGATCTGCATACTCTATGATACACTCCACCTCGATATCACCTCTTCGTGAGAATGTAACTTGCTCACCGTTGGCATAGTCTACTCCGTCAACCTCCCAGCGAACAGATGTTAGCTCATCGTTGATGTTCGTAACAACAAGAGGTTGTACTGTACCCTCTGCAATGGTCGCCGGAACATTTGCAATGGCAGGTATAATTTTATTAACCTGAGAGGTAATAACACTTTGCTCCAAATCACCCTCGGAAGAGGATGAAATCGTGATATTATATGTGGTATTCGGCTCAAGTCCTTGAATCAAGTAGGATGGGGTATCTATATTGTTTTGCGAGAGGACGACTGTACCTTCTATATCCTCTACCGAAATATCCCAATCTCCAAATTCGGTGGTGTATGTAACGAGTATTTCACGCTGAAATGCCTCGGCTTCAAATCCCGATGGCGAAACACCTATATTGGTAGCATTGAGCGTTACAGTTCCTCTATTGTTCTGTATATCTGTTAGTTGAACGTATGGAAGCTCTCCACTCCAGCTCTCATACCCATAGCTACCCTCAACAAACTCTGTAATGTCTCTACTACCAGGATAGGCTACATAGTTAAATGATGGATAGCCTCCTGCTGAATAGGGAGCTCCTGCCGATTCGATAAACATTACGCGAGGGTGGCGTGGGTCAGCGTTAGGCTGATTGGCATTCATAATTTGCACATAGTTGCTATACTCATCCGAAAAGTCATAGTGGTAGATTAGAAGTCCTGTTCCGACAAGGGGTGCATCCCAGCGTGTTGCATCTCGGCTCTCAAGCACAAAGTACTCTTTATCGTTGTCAGTTGGCACTGCCAAAGCGATAGCCATACCCTCTTCGGAACTGATTGGATAGTTGGTATAGGTTGTTGTAGAACGAGCATCTAACTTTTCAAAAGAGAGCCATCCAAGCATAAAACGCTCAACTGCTGTAAGATATGGAGGGATATTACCATTTGAGTTGTAGTTACCAGCACTCATAATAGATATGTTGTAGAGCCCTTGTGAGAATGTACCTCCTGAGCCACTACCGTCAGTGTCGTAAAAGTCGGGGAGCCCAACTACGTGACAGAACTCGTGACAGAAAGTACCGATTCCTGCAAGTGTAGATCCACTTGCTCCGCGCAACTCTGATGTACAAGCATATCTAAAAACTCTAACTCCATCAATTACATTATCTCCCGTAGCATTATTAGGCGGAGAAACTACCCAAGCGTGTGGCCACACACTGTTGTCTGGTCCTCCCTCAGCCTCGTTATAACCTGCATAATAAACAAAGACTATATCGACATAACCATCATTGTCTGAGTCATATTCCGAAAAATCAACACCTGCCTGAGATGCAAGTATAGCAGCATCGAGCACCATCTGTGCTGGCTTACCATCGTTACCTCCCACGTTTCCTCCATAATACGCCATCGAGTTTGGCAGGGTAATTATAGGGCTTGCATCAAACACTGGATCATACGTGCCGGCAGACATCTCATTGAAATAGTTGTTCGCCGAGCCAATTGCACCATTAACCGAGTAGCCGTCTTGGTTAAGCATATTCTCAAATGTCTGTTGTGTGTGACCACTCTGAAACTTAACATCACTAAACTGCACAAGTAGTACAATACCTTTAGGGGCAAGATTTGCTCCGCCAAATCCGGGCTCGGCCTGAGCATAGGGTGCTCGAGTGGCTGCTTTTTGTGATAGCATTGTAGAGAGCTCCTCGCGTTTGTACTTAGCTTCGGCTCTACCCATCTCCAAAAACAGAGGATCAACACCACGGCTCAGATTAGACGCATAGCTCCTCTCTGCCGAACTCTTTGATCCTGGCTCGCTAACGCGCATACGGGCACCAGCGGTACGAGTAACCATACTCTCGGGCACATAGTAGTAGTAAAAACCATCGGAGAGCTGTTCAATTTGGTAACCATCTCCCGAAAGCGTATAGTTGAAAAACTCGTCTCCAAAACGTTGAATCGTAAGAGTTGAACCATCAGGCTGAGTAATCGTAACAGCATAGGGGTATGCCGGGGCAGCAAGTAACGACTGAAAACTTAACAGTCCAACTGCTAGTACTAATAATAATCTTTTCATTGTTGTTTATAATAACGTTAGTTTGTTCAAAATTATGCAAAATTTTGCTAAAAACCAAATATCTGCCACAAATTCTCCTCCCCAGGCATAGGAGCCACCACCTCAATAAACTCCTTGCTGACGGGGTGCATAAAACCCAAAGTGTAACTATGAAGAGCAATACCGCCACTACGAAGAGTCCTCTTCGCTCCATACTTTACATCTCCAGCTATTGGGCAGCCTATCGAAGATAACTGTGCTCGTATTTGGTGGTGCCTGCCCGTTAGTAGCTCAACTCGCAATAAATGGTAACTCGTCGACGAGGCGATCAACTCGTAATTTAGCACCGCACGCTTTGAGTTTCGTTGAGGCTCCTCGCTTACGAAACTTTTGTTGATCCTCTCGTTTCTACTTATGTAGCTCTCCAATCTCGCTTGTTCTCTGTGCGGTTTATTTTGAACAACGGCAAGGTAATACTTACGAAAACCACCCTCTCTGAGCTGTTCGTTGAGTCTCGACAGCGCCTTGCTCGTCTTGGCAAAGAGAACCGCTCCACTAACTCGACGATCGATTCGATGCACCACTCCCAGAAACACTGCTCCACTCTTATTGTACCTATCCTTAATATATGACTTTACTCTATCTTCCAGCGACGGAGCACCTGATGGATCGCTCTGAACCAACTCGCCACAACGCTTATTGACTACAATAATGTGGTTATCCTCGTAGAGCACCATCACTGTGGTTATTTAGAAGATAAACATAGAGCTAATCTCCTGATAGTCATACACTCGTGAAATTGTATCGGCAAAGATATTTGCAACTGAGAGAACCTTGAACTTCGAGAGATCCTTCTCAGCGTTTAGCGGGATAGTGTCTGTTACGATAACCTCGCTTAGGCTTGACTCTGCAATTCGCTCATAGGCTGGACCCGAAAGTACGGGGTGAGTGACCGCGGCCCGAACAGACTTCGCACCCATCTCCTTCATCATATCTGCCGCCTTACAAATTGTACCTGCGGTATCTATCATATCGTCAAGTATGATAACATTGCGCCCTTCGACAGATCCGATGGCTGTCATCTTGCCTACGACATTTGGTTTGTCGCGCTGCTTGTGGCAAACCACCATTGGGCTTGCTAAATATTGTGAATATGCATTGGCACGCTTTGCGCCGCCCATATCTGGAGCTGCCACAGATAGATCCTCAAGTTCGAGACTCTTAAGGTATGGCACAAAAACTCCACTTGCATAGAGATGATCTACCGGAACATCAAAAAAACCTTGAATTTGGTCTGCGTGTAGGTCCATAGTCATTATTCTATCTACGCCAGCGGCTTTGAGAAGATTGGCCACAAGTTTGGCTCCGATAGGCACTCTCGGACGATCTTTTCTATCTTGGCGTGCTAATCCAAAATATGGCATTACTGCAACCACTCTATGAGCAGATGCGCGCTTAGCAGCATCGATCATCATAAGAAGTTCCATTAGGTTATCTGAGGGGGGGAATGTAGAGCACACGATAAAGATCGTGCATCCTCGGATGCTTTCGTCGTAGGCTGGTTGGAATTCACCGTCCGAGAAGTTCAGGACTTGCGAGTTGCCTAATTCTGCGCCATAATGCTTGGTGATGTTCTCTGCGAGGTATCGAGAACATCGTGATGAAAAGAATTTAATTTGATGATTTCCCACGAATCTACAGTTTTATAGGTTAAACAAAGAGAGTAACTACACCGCAAAGATACAAAATAATTATGTAGGTTCAAGATACTGCTTAACATTATTTTTCATCTGCGGGTTTAGAGTAGGTGATCAAAAGTTTTGATTTCACTTTTTCAAAAGTGAAGCCGCCGGCAGGCAGTGTGAGCAATGTCAAAAAACAAAAAAACAGCAAAACGGTCGCCAGTGAGCTACGCAAAGAATTTTGCTAAAGGTCGCGTGGGGTGGCGA
>CAYJMA010000072.1:0-8698 GCA_964371475.1 uncultured Rikenellaceae bacterium
AATAAAAACGGCAAGAAGGACGCTTGGGGTGGCGGCCTTCCGCAATTGGTAGTTTACCCTAAAAGTCTCGCAGTCGAACGACGGAGGGCGTTGTTCGGCCGCCTTGGATTAGTTTTCTCTAAAATTATTGGAAAGAAACAAGCAAATAAGTACAGACATTTAACAATTATAAAGGCGATCATAAAATCTAAGACAAAACAAAGATCATAAATCATTCGAATTTAAGAAACCTATACCACCTTGCCACTTGAGCAATTAACAACCATCCCCCATAGTACCAAAAAAGCCTCACACAGCACTGCTGTATAAGGCCTTGAATGGAATTATATGGATACTCACTATACCATCTTTGCGGTATCTGCAATAAATGTAGCCATACCACTGTCGGTAAGCGGATGGTTGAGCAATCCTTTAATGGCTGCAAGAGGGCAAGTCGCAACGTGTGCGCCAACCTCCAAACACTCAATGATGTGTTGAGTATGGCGGATCGATGCTGCCAGAACCTCACACTGATAGCCATAGGTGTCGAAAATCTCAACAATTTGCGCCACAAGGTCAATACCGCTTGTGGCAATGTCGTCGAGCCTGCCCACAAATGGTGATACGTATGATGCACCTGCCTTAGCTGCCAGTAACGCTTGACCGGCAGTGAATATAAGCGTACAGTTCGTACGAATGCCATTGTCCGAAAACCACTTAATGGCGCGTATACCGTCGGCAGTGCAGGGAACCTTTACCACAATGTTCTTGTGAAGCGATGAGAGCTCCTTACCCTCCTTTATCATCTCCTCGAACGTTAGCGATAGAACCTCGGCTGAGATATCCCCGTCTACGATCTCGCATATCTTCTTGTAGTGCTCCCGAATGGCAGCCTCACCCTTTACACCCTCTTTGGCCATAAGCGATGGGTTGGTTGTAACGCCATCAAGGATACCCATTTGCGCACCCTCGGCAATTTGTTCGAGGTTAGCTGTATCTATAAAAAATTTCATCGTTTAGTTATCTTTTTATTAGTTATTATCTAAAGTCATAGTATCGTACGACCCAATCATCTTCTCCTTGCGGTTGAATGACAGCAATCTCAATCTTTCCTTTGCTACCATCGCCATATACCACATCAAAGAATACTCTCATTCGTTGGCGTGCATTCTCTTTCGAGTTATACTTAAATTCCTTAATACCTTTGACTTTGTCGAGTCTGTGATTAAAGTTTAGTTCAAGCCCGAGTTTGTCGTCAGAGTCGCTGTTGTGCATTAGTTCCAGGCATTTTTCGATGTCCTGAGCTTGGAAACTCTGCATAAAGGCTTCGCCAGCACCCTCTGGTGTGCTAAGGTTTGGTCCGCAGGCGGTAAGTCCAACCACGAGCAGAAGTAACATTAGAGATAGTTTTTTCATTGTTTTGTAGTTTTTAAGATTTTATATATTTTTGGTTATTTATTCTCTTTGCACCACTTCAGAGCACTGCTAAATGCGACCATCCACGGAGTTATCTCATCGGAGCACCTTTGAGCTTCATAGTGCCCCCAGTGCCACGGCTTAATCGAGCGTTCGAAGTGCGGCATTATTGCAAGGTGGCGACCATCCTCTGAGGTAATACCAGCAGCTGCAAAGGTAGATCCATTAGGGTTGGCAGGGTACTGCTCATAGCTATACTTCACGGCAATCGAGTAGTCATCCTCCTCCACCAGCGGGAACCTTCCCTCGCCGTGCGCAACCCATATTCCGAGCGAGCTACCTTCTAGCTCTTTTAGCATAATCGATGGCGAACTCTCTATATCTACGCTCACAAACGAGCTCTCAAATTTACCACTCATATTGTGTTGCATTTTGATAGGTTTTGCGCTATGTTTGAGAGGTTTGATCAGGTCGAGTTCGGTCATAAGCTGGCAACCGTTACACACTCCCAGCGACATTGTATTGGGGCGAGCATAGAAGTTTTTTAGAGCTGCAAACGCCTTTTCGTTGTACAGGAATGCCGCTGCCCATCCCTTTGCCGAGCCCAGTACATCGGAGTTAGAGAAGCCGCCGACAAAGACAATGAATTGCACATCTTCGAGAGTCTCTCTGCCGGTTGTAAGGTCGGTCATCGTAACGTCCCTTACGTCGAATCCAGCAAGGTGCATTGCATATGCCATCTCGCGCTCACCGTTGCTTCCCTTTTCGCGAATAATAGCAGCTTTTACTCCAGATTTTTCTTTGCGAAGTGGGTCAATTCCCAGCGAGGAATAAGTGCCTTTGAATGTCTCAGGGAACTTTAACTTTAGAGGTTGTTTTTTGTAGTTATCGTAGCGCTCCAAGGCAAGCCTCTCTGTGGATTGCCCACAATCAAGCAAGTACGATGGTTCATACCACACATCTCTTAGGTTATCAATATTTAAGTTAAGAGGCACATTGCATCCGTGCTTAATGGTTATGGTGCGACCCTCCACAACCTCACCAATCTTGACACCGTTTACTCCAGCCTTTTCAAGCTCAAGGAGTACTCCTTGCGAGTCTGCTACTTGTAGCACAACGGCAGGTTTTTCGCTAAAGAGCACCTTCACCGTGTCACTATTTCTCAGTGCGTTTAGCTCTATACTAAGTCCAGCACTATTTGACGCAAAGGTCATTTCAAGTAGCGTTGTAATCAGTCCACCGCTCGACACGTCGTGCCCTGAGAGCACCTTGCCATCTTCAATCAGCGATTGAACAGCACCGAATGCTTTGCCAAAGTACTCTGCGCAGTGAACATCGGGCGTATTGCCACCCACCGCACCGAGAGTCTGGTAGAGTGCCGAGCCTCCCAGTTCAAAGCGTTCGCTATCTCCCGATAGGTCCACATATATCATCGCACTGCCAATAGCTTCTGTTCGCAGTGCTGCTTTCACACACTTCTTAACATCGCTAACCTCACCAGCGGCAGTAATAATAACAGTGCCAGGTGCTAAGACCTTCTCACCATTTGGATACTTCTGGGTCATCGACAGCGAGTCTTTACCCGTTGGAATATTTATGCCCAGACTCATAGCAAAATCCGAGGCAGCCTCCACAGCTTTGTATAACCTGGCATCTTCACCCTCGTTGCGACAGGGCCACATCCAGTTAGCCGAAAGCGACACATTGCCAAGTCCTCCATTTATGGGAGCGAAGACCAAGTTTGTGAGCGACTCTGCAATAGCCATACGAGAGCCTGCCGCAGCATCAACCACTGCAACTGCTGTGGCGTGTCCAAGCGAGTTGGCAACTCCTCTTTTGCCGTGGAAGTCAAGCGCGAAGACTCCGCAGTCGTTGAGTGGAAGTTGCAGCTCACCTGCTGTCTGTTGCATAGCGATACGGCCGGTTACAGAACGGTCTACCTTATTTGTGAGCCAATCCTTACACGCAACACCCTCCAACTGCAAGGTGTTCTCTATGTACTCTACGATTCTATCCTGAGAGTACAACGGTTCGGCAAAGTTTTCCACCACCGTGCTATCGCTAAGCACCGAACGAGGAGTCTTTCCGAAGAAGTCCTCAAGGGGTAGGTCGATTGGTTTCGCTCCATTTTTTGTATCCTCGAAGGTGAATCTCATATCACCTGTGGTTTCACCCACTACGTAGAGTGGCGAACGCTCTCGCTCTGCTATTCTCCGCAACTTGGCAATATCCTTCTCTCGGATCACGAGCCCCATACGCTCTTGACTCTCATTGCCAACAATCTCTTTATAGCTAAGGGTTTTGTCACCGATAGGTAGTTTATCGACTTCGATAACTCCACCAGTGGTTTCGACCAGCTCGCTGAGGCAGTTGAGGTGCCCGCCAGCTCCGTGGTCGTGAATCGACACAATTGGATTATCACCCTCCTCTGCCAGTGCACGAATAGCATTATATGCACGTTTCTGCATCTCGGGATTTGAGCGTTGAATGGCATTAAGCTCAATGGCACCCTCATACTCACCAGTGGCTACCGAGCTGACTGCCCCTCCGCCCATACCAATGCGATAGTTATCACCTCCAAGTAGTACAACCTTTTGCCCACCTTCGGGGTCGTCCTTCAAGGAGTCAATCTTCTTGCCATAGCCGATACCACCGGCAAGCATAATGACTTTATCGAAACCTAATTTCTTGTCATTTTCGTTGTGCTCAAAGGTGTAGAGTGAACCACAAATAAGCGGTTGCCCGAATTTATTTCCAAAGTCGCTTGCTCCGTTACTTGCCTTAATGAGAATATCTCGTGGGGTTTGGTACAACCACCCACGCTCCTCCATCGTATACTTCTCACCATCTTGCTCCTTGAGTCTTGGGTATGCAGTCATATAGACCGCAGTACCTGCAATGGGAAATGCGCCCTTACCCCCTGCAATTCTATCTCGTATCTCCCCACCGGTGCCAGTTGCAGCGCCGTTGAATGGCTCGACCGTTGTTGGGAAGTTATGCGTCTCGGCCTTGATCGAAATTACACTCTCGAAATCCTCTGTGGTAAACTCATCTGGGCAATCGTGGCTCTTGGGTGCGAACTGCTCCACCACCGAGCCTTGCAAAAAGGCGCAGTTATCTTTATATGCCGACACTACTGCACCGTTGTGCTTCTCAGTAGTCTTGCGAATGAGCTTAAAGAGAGTATCTTCTTTGATCTCGCCGTCGATTATAAACTGACCATTGAAGATCTTATGTCGGCAGTGCTCCGAGTTGACCTGCGAGAAGCCAAAGACCTCACTATCGGTTAGCTTTCGCCCCAACTTCTGCGACACGCTGTTCAAATATTCGATCTCTTCTTCCACCAACGCCAACCCCTGCTCGTCGTTATATTTCGGTATGTCATCGATGTAGACTATCGCATCTGGAGTTTTGGAGATGTCAAACATATCACTGCTCACTTCACTGTACTTGCGCTTGAGCATCTTGTCGAAGCTCTGTCCACTATCCTCCACAAACTCTTCGATACGTTCAATACCTGTGATGCCGGCATTTTGAGTAATCTCCACAGCGTTTGTACTCCAAGGGGTGATCATCTCTTTTCGCGGTCCGATGTAGCTTTTGCCACTGACCGCCGAGAGCTCAACGGGAGTTGCACCGCTTAGTAACCATACCAGTTTCTCGGTATCGTTTGTTGAAATCTCACGGCCGCTTTGTACGGCATAAAGGGTAGTGCCCTTGCTAAAAAATGTTATCATAGACTATTATTTTTGCTAAAAGTATTATCTCTATCTATTGTTCGTTTGCTGGTTGCTCACTTCACAAGCCTGGCACTAGGGTAGGCGGTTATTTACAACTTAAGTTATGATATCAAAAAAGTAATAAAAAAGAGTTTTGCGCCACAAATTTACCCTTTTTTCTGGAATTTTCGTAATTTTGTGTCCCAAATGAAGTATCACATACAGGTTTTTTTATCATCACTGCTCTTTGCTCTCTCATTTGTGTGGAGCAAAGGCGCGTTGGAGCACCTTACTCCAATGGCGCTAATTCTTGCTCGAGTTTTTCTTGCTGCGGTGCTTGTTGGAGCATTTACTTTGCTGTCGAGGCAGATGCAGAGGGTTTCGCTCAGGGACTTTGTGTGGCTTATGTTGCTTGCCACTGCCGAGCCTGTTGGTTATTTTATTTTTGAGAATCAGGGGCTTAGTCGAGTTAGTCCAACTCTGGCTTGTTTGATAATAGCCTTAATTCCGGTGTTGACACCATTTGCAGCAAGGTTTATAAACAAGGAGAGGGTGTCCAGAAATGCGTGGATTGGGCTCATTGTTAGTTTTAGTGGAGTGGTGCTTGTTTTTTTGAGTGATGGACTGGATGCTTTTTACGGTCAGGTGGAGGGTGTGTTGCTGCTTTTTGGAGCAGTGTTGTGTGCGATCATATACCTTACGCTGCTGGGAAGGATCACCAAGAAACTCAACAGCTTTACTATCGTAACCTATATCAATGTTATTTCGGTGCTCTTTTTATTGCCACTGGTTCTCCTCTTTGACTTTCAAGAGGTGAGCACTCTGAAATTCGATGGGAGTTGGTTTTACCCCGTGCTTATGCTTGGGGTTTTGTGTTCGTCGGTTGCCTTTATATTTAATGCAAATGGAGTTCGTGCACTGGGTATTACGACCACCACGATGTATGTTAATCTAATGCCTGGGATTACTGCCATTGCAAGTTTTGCGCTTTTGGGTGAGAGGCTTGAGGTTGTCAAGATCCTCGGGATTTTGATTACTATTTTAGGACTATTTATTGCTAATATGAAAGTAAAGAGATGAATAAAGATAAACTCTTTGGACTAAGAGTAGATGAGTTAACTCAGGAGGTTGTCGAGCTTGGTATGCGTAGGTTTGTTGGGGCTCAACTCGCAGATTGGTTGTACAAAAAGGGTGTGCGCATCTTTGAGCAGTGCAGGAATCTCTCGAAGCGAGATGTAGAGTTGCTTGGATCTCGGATGGAGATAGGTCGTAGCGATTTTATCGATTCTGTTCTCTCGGTAGATGGTACGAGGAAGTATATCTTTGAGACGCTCAGGGGTAATAGAGTAGAGAGCGTTTATATTCCTTCGCAGGGCTCCAAGACGCTGTGTATATCGTCGCAGGCTGGATGCAAGATGGGTTGTAGGTTTTGTATGACTGGTCGTATGGGATTTATTGAAAATCTTAGCGCGGGTGAGATTCTCAACCAGGTGTATAGTGTGGAGGAGTTCGAGGATCTTTCCAACATAGTTTTTATGGGTATGGGCGAGCCTCTCGACAATGTAGAGGAGGTATTGCGGGCGTGTGATGTGTTAACCTCGCCGTGGGGTTTGGGATGGAGTCCTACAAGGATTACGGTTTCGACCATTGGGGTTTTGGATGGTTTGCGCAAGTTGCTCGAACAGAGCAGGGTGCACATTGCAGTCTCTTTGCACACGCCCTTTAGTGATGAGCGCCTTGAGTTGATGCCCTCAGAGAGGAAGTATCCACTGGCGGAGACCTTAAGGTTGTTGTCAGGTTATGACTTTACGCATCAGAGGCGAGTTAGTTTCGAGTATATATTGTTTGCGGGGGTTAACGACACCGATGCTCACGTCGAGGAGTTGGCTCGTATTTTGCAGCCCATTGCAGGTTGCAGGGTAAACCTTATTCGTTTTCATCAGATTGAGGATAGTGGGTTGATCGGTACAGCCGATGGTAGAATACGAGAGTTCAACGAGGCGCTAAATAGTGCAGGTATTAGAACAACAACGCGAGCTTCACGCGGAGAGGACATCTGGGCAGCGTGCGGAATGCTTGCTGCTAAGTAGTGGGGATTGTGGTGGGAGTAAAAAATGAGTAAAAATTTTGTGAAAAATAAAATAATTATTACTTTTACGAAATATAAATATCACTAATGACTAACCAATTGATAGAACCAATGGATTACCAAGAAAACGAAAATTTCAATTATGACCACGAAGGCACTACGGACACAAAGTCGGCAGTTGGCGGCCTAAAGATTGCAATTATCATTCTCATTATCGTGCTGGCAGCAGTGTCTGTTCTCTACTATTTGAGTGTTCGTGAGGACGCCAAGGAGATTGAAGCAATGAAGATTGAGCGAGATAGCATAGCGAGTCAGTATAGTAGTTTGATTGTGGATATGGACAGTTTGCGTTTTGACAATGACACTCTAAATGCTAATCTTTTGCGTCAGAGGCATATTGCCGATTCGCTTGTTCAGCGTATGAAGTCAGAGCGTAACATTTCCTATCGTAAGTTAAAGGCCTATGAGCAGGAGTTGGGTACGCTTCGTGCCACAATGCAGGGCTTTGTTCGTCAGATAGACTCTCTAAATCAGCTTAATAAGAAATTAACGGGTGAGAATTTGGCTTTCCGCAAGGAGATTACAGATCTGCGAACAACCACTGAGGAGGCAAAGGAGACTGCGGCTGAGTTGAACTCAAAGATAGAGCGAGGCGCAATTATCAAGGCTCGCGATATTACCTTGAGGGCGGTCAACAAGCGAGGCAAAGATGTAACTCGTGCACGTACGGCAGAGCAGCTTGTTACGACCTTTGTTCTCACTGCAAATGAACTTGCCGAGCCAGGAGATAGAACGGTATTTGTGCGTATAATATCCCCCGACGGATATGATTTGGCAGAAGATCAGAACTCTCAATTCCTTTTCGAGGGAGAGAATATCCCATATACCGCCTCACGTGAGGTAGACTATCAAGGCGAGGATCTTGCAGTATCGGTCTACTATAATGGTGGTGGGCTACTTACAGCAGGACAGTATACAGTTCACATATATATGGATGAGCAGTTGGTAGGAAGCAACGTTATTATTCTAAAATAGGTTTTGCTTGGGTGAGGAAACGTTCACTGGTAATATAAATATAAGGGGAGCATATTGATATGCTCCCCTTATATTTTGTTGACTTATATGACTCGCTCAGTCGCACGCTTTTGCGAGCAAAGCACCAAATTGCGACGGTTGTTATGCCGAGTTACTTTTGTGCATTTTTTGTTTTGATTTAAGATTATAGAGCAAACTAATCAAATGCTGGTGTCCGACGCCCTCCGATTGTCGATAGTGGTGGCGGTCGCAACTTTCGTTGCTTTTTTGGCCACCCTCCGTCGTTCGACTGCGAGACTTTTAGGGTAAACTACCAATTGCGGAAGGCCGCCACCCCAAGCGTCCTTCTTGCCGTTTTTATTTTTTGACATTGATAACACTGCCTGCCGGCGGCTTCACTTTTGACGCAGATTAAAGTTGTAAATGCGACACAAGTAATAAAAAAATGATTAATTTTGGG
>CAYJMA010000073.1:0-8434 GCA_964371475.1 uncultured Rikenellaceae bacterium
ATCAATGGAGAGCCTACACCTATAACATTTTACCACTCACTGCTGTCGATAAGCTCGTGTTTGTAAAGCACTATCGTGATATAGAGAAGATTGGTGATGATCATACGGGGCAGAGCGAAGAAATTATTATAGACCTCAACGATGTCGATATGGAGCTCTATAACTACGTTAATCAGTGGGGGATGTTCGAGGAGATCCCCGAAGAGCTGTGGGAAAAGCAAGCCGAGAATGCGAAAAAGGAGTATGACGAGCTATTGCTAATGCAAAGCTTAATTAAAAGCGATCGATTGGATGAAGCCAAAGAGATTATAATGCATATCTACAATAATAAGGATCTACAAGATAGGTTTAAACTACCAGTAGTTGAATAGTGGAGTGTAAGTACGTTTTTTTAAGGAAAAATTCGTACTTTTGCACAGATTGTAAGAGCTATATAGTCGGTGTGTGGCTGTATGATAAGGAGAAATAGAGAATATTTTAAAGTAGATCTATTGGAGAGAAATAGGTGAATATAATAGTTAGAAAGTATTGTAATTGGGTGAAGATTGTGCTGCCGCTATTTGTAGCAGTGGTTATGGTGTCGTGCCTAAAGGAGACGCCTCTGCCGGTTATCATAAATATAGAAGCAAAAAATATAAACAAACACAACACCTCGCCCCTCGTAGTAGAACTCACCAACACCACAGCCGGAGCTGACTTCTATGAGTGGACATTCCACGGAGGAAAACCCGAAACATCGACCCAAAAAACGCCACAAAACATAACATTCTCAAAACCCGGAACTCACACCATAAAACTACGTGCCTGGAACATAGCAACAGAAGCAGTAGACTCAATCATAGTGCAAGTAGACTCCGCAGTAATACCACAGTTCGACCTCGAAATCCTAACCAATAACTTCGCCCCAGCACAAATAAAACTCACAAACAACACCACCGGAGCTTCATCATTCCTATGGACATTCACAGGAGCTACACCCGATACATCCACACTGCAACACCCCGAAATAATAACAATCAACAGCCCCGGAACTCAAAACATAACCCTTGCCGCATCTAACGGTAGCCAAACATTCAAAAGCCAGAAAACCATACAAATTGCTCCACCACTAAATGCCGCCCTGGCACTGAAAATTGACCCCAAGGATGATGATATGCAAGCACCCCTAATCGCAACACTCATCAATACCAGCACAAGCCATATAAACACACAATGGAGCTGCCCTAACACACAAATCGCAAACCCCACAAATGACACAACTCAAATCATATTTCAAAACCCCGGAACATATACAATAACCCTATCTACTGACAACATTAAAGAGGCGCAAACCACTCAAACCCAATTAACAGTACTGCCAAGTAGCGGCATTCGCAAGTTCAACAATATAGAACTCGGCATATATCAAACTCGAAACACTATCGGAAGCCTCTTCTCTGCAGACCTAAAACGCACGCTCAAATCAAACGAAATAACCGCAGATAATGGAGCGCTCATAGACTTCGGATTTTATGCCCTAAACTCAAACCTTACCCACTGTTACTTCTTCTCTCCAGACAGAGCAACATCTGCTCTCTTTCCAGAAATTCCAGGTGCCATTACAACTTATACCAGTAACACTCCACTAACCCAAATCACACCCACAGAATTTAACGCCATAACAAACGACACTCAACTCGAAAAATACACATACCCAAGCACAGTATCCTCCCAGTCATTCTCCCTCGACAGACTCCCACAATTCTATGCGCTAAAAACTGAGGATAATCGCAAAATCTTAATATATATCAAAGATGTGGTAGATTATGGCGAACAATCATTCATAGTGTCGGATATCATAATAGAGAAACGTGCCTATGACTAAACGCATACTTTTTCTTATTTTTGCCCTTTGCTATTCACTTACATCATACTGTCAAAGTATTGATGTGGATAACCTATTGGATATTAAAAAGAAAAAGTTCTTCAGAATCAATGGAGGTCTATCTGCAAACGCAACACTTTTTAATGGTAACAATATGGCAGGAAGGGACCCATTTACATACCAACTATCGGGAAACCTAAATATATCAATACTCGAGCTCATAAACATACCGCTAACTCTCTCGTACAACAACTATGGTATGCAATATACTTATCCTAATCCACCCAATAGACTGGCACTATATCCTACCTACAAGTGGGCAAAGGCAAGCATAGGTGATGTTGCTATGACCTTTTCACCGTACACGCTCAGCGGCCACCAATTTACTGGAGGAGGTGTAGAGCTTAAGCCAGGTAAGTGGCAGATTATGGCTATGTGCGGACTCCTAACACAGAGGGTTGTTTATAACCCCGAGGTACCTTCAATACCCCCATCTTTTGATCGACTTGGATATGGAGCAAAGTTAAGATATAATAGCAATAAGTACTATGTCGGAGCTACGTTTTTCGCAGCTGCCGACGATGGCACTCAAACAACCCTGCAAACAGACTCGCTTGGAGTCTTACCACAAAGCAATATCGCAGCCAGCATAGAATTTGGGTTTAGCATCACCCCACAACTCAAAATTAGTGGCGAAGTTGCAGGAAGTATGTTGACACGAGATACCCGAAGTAATACAATTGAAAATAACCTCATAGACCGCATACTTGGCCGTAGGGAATCTTCACAATTTTACTATGCTGTGAAAACATCCATTGATTATACTTTCTTGAAAAATACAATAGCAATAGGTTATGAACGAATCTCTCCTGAGTACAAAACCCTTGGAGGATACTATTTTAATAACGACTACCAAAATATCACGCTAAGCTATGCAAGACCACTGTTTAAGGATAAGGTAACTCTTGCCCTTACAGGTGGACTGCAACAAGATAATATTGAAAATACAAAAGAGTCTACAAATACAAAGTTCGTAGGTTCACTAAATATTACATATACGCCCAACGAGAAACTAAATATAGCCCTTTCAGGCTCTACATTTCAAGGGTATAAAGTTATCAAATCACAGTTTGACTACATTAACCAAGATACGCCCTATGATAATTTAGATACGCTGGACTATACTCAAATATCACAAAACGTCGATATGAATATTAGTTGGAATTTGTCCTCAAATGAACACTTAGAACACCTTCTCACTCTTTTCGGGAGCTATCAGGAGGCAGCAGACCGGCAGGGTGAATTTATACTTCCAGGAAACCTGTCACGGTACCTAAACCTATCTGCAGGTTATTCACTCGGACTTCCTAAAATCAATGCCACGGTAAATACCACCTTTAACTTCACGAGCAACTATACAAACTTACTGACGACCTACACATACGGACCAAGCGTATCAAGTGCTTTCAGATTTATAGATAAGACTTTGCTCACGGGACTAACTATCTCATATAATAGAACAGAGGGGGAGATGCCCATAGCTGAGGTTGTTAACCTAAGAGCAAATGTCAATTATAAATTTCTAAAGAAGCATACTATTCAGGCAAATTTTCTTTACCAATTGCGCAACACTTTAGCTATGGTGAGTAACCCAACAATAGATCCAAAGCAATATTCTACAACAGTATCAATTAACTATTTTTTTACTTTCTAATTATGATCAGAACAGCACTAATTTTTCTCTTGGTGATTGCTATAGTTTCTTGCCAAGACAAGCTCAAAGATTCGAGTTCAGTAGCTGAGATAACATTTGAAAACTCTGAGCAAGCTTTTGAGGCGGTCGGTGAGTTGTACAGTGTTGGAGCTCCTGCCTTTTATGGTGAGGCTTCAACTGAGATGGGGCCAATTGCTGCAATTGGGGGCTACCTCTCTGGGTACTTCGATAATGAGTCAAAGAGCACAGTGAAGTTTGTTGAATTTTGTCAAAAAACAACCTATAGTGATCAAAGTGTTGCAAGTAGGGTGAAAGAAATATGGAGTAGTGCATATAACTCTATTGAGAAGTGCAATGTTATAATTGCGAACCTTAGTCAGCAAACGAACATTGATGATAAAGACAAGGTTATGCTTATTGCAGAAGCACGGTTTTTTAGAACTTTTAATTACTTTTTTTTGGTGCGATATTTTGGTGAGGTGCCTTTGGTAACTGGTTCCAAAGGAATTGAGGGTGCTGTAAATGCTGAACTGTCGGAATTATATGATTTTATGATAGCAGAATTAGAAGAAGTAATTCCGAATTTATCCGATGAGGTTTTGCGAATCTCTGCAGGTATTGCAAAGACTGTTCTGTGCGATATATATTTAACAGCAAGTGGTTATCCTTTACAACGACAATACTATAGTGAAGCAGCACGTATTGCACGAGAAGTTATTTCGAGTGGTGCGTATACACTTGCTAAAAATGACACGATTAATAATATTTCGGCATATAGAACTTTATATAACCAAGGGAGCGAGGAATTAATATATAGCTATACTTCAAAGAATGATACATATAAGTCACTATCATTTTCTAAGAGTGCCTCTTCGTGGGGAGTTTTGTCTTATGCTACTAATAATGCATATCGTCCGGTGAGAGATTACATTGCTTTTTATGACACTAAGTACGACTTGCGGGCAAAAGAAGGTGAATTTTTCCATTCGTTTCATATATATGAACAGGAGGGTCGTACAATAGTTCAATCATATGAGCACTCTCCGTGCATATGGCTTGATGGTAGCTCGGACGAAGGAACAGCAGTGCGAAAGTCAATTAGCATATACAGGTATGCAGAGGTGTTGTTACTTGCATCGGAGGCAATAGTAAGAAGCGAAGGGGTAACAAGTGAGGCTGTTGAGTATTTATCTATGGTTCGAGAGAGGGCGTATCCTGCGATGGACAGAGCCGCTATAATTTCAGAGGTGGGCGGTATGAATACGGAACAATTTGTTCAGGAGATATGGCGTGAACGGCTTAGGGAGTTTCCTTTTGAGATGAAGATATGGAGTGACATTCAGCGCACACGGAAGTACCCGGTAGTAGGCCAAGATAATTTGATAGATTTTGTGAGTGTTATAGGGGTTAGCAATCCTTTTGGCGGGGTTTACAATGAGCAGTCGTTACTTCTTCCAATTCCGTAGTAGAGAGTAGTTGTATTTACACGCTTTTTGCAAGTATCATCTCTAAATTTTGGGTACCAGTAACGTAGTCGTGCGGTATGAGCACATAGCGCCACGGTTTGCCACCATTTGTCGCTGTGTACTCAGTTGCTCTTAGGCAGTACTGAATTGCAGCAGCCTTTTTTAGTTGTACCTCTTCAGTTTCAATATCCTTGCGCCTTTTTGTCTCAACCATCAGAATCTCACTCGTAGTCTCAACTATAAAATCGGGACGATATGAGCGATTGCCAGTACCCCAAATGATGTTGAATTGCTTGTCGGCAGGGTGCAACCACTTTAATACAGAGTCTGAAATCTCAAGCACGCTCGTGAAATCTATTTCGGTGCCACTGTCAAACTTATACTTTTCGTGCCCGGCCTTTTCCCAGCCCTCATAAACATAGGTAGTGGGAGATGCTTTTGGTACATCTCTATAATCTCTTAGCCCATCTCCCTTTAACTTTGTGCCATTCCAGGGCTCAATATGAGTAAATGGCAGTACCTTTGTAGAGAGCAAATCCCCTTGCTCCAATACAAAGCGTTCCATCATTTGGTTATATATCATCTGCGAGATGTAACTTTTGTATGTCTCGACTGTCCTATAAATATCTACCTCATCAGTGAGAGTTGATTTTATCTTATTTACCGCCTGCTCAGTTAATTTATAACACAGAGGAGCCGACTCATCCATATCGACCTCTGGAAAGTCAATAAGGGAAAGTAGAATTGAGCGTACGGGGTCGTTTTTCGATACATTTTCCTTACCACGTATTACTCTTGACAGTGTGCTATCGAGGTGTCGTATGTATATTTCGGGGTTTATGGTCTTTATGTTATCAAAGCAGCTTGTATCGAGGTCAAAATCATTGAAATACGCTTTTGGGTCACTACGATATACTGTAAAGCGGGGTATTTCAATCTCGGTGAGTTGCTTAACTGCAACAGTTTTAACTAAAACCTCTTCGATGTGCCCTTTTATCTCCTCTTTGAAGAGGTTTGAGGCGTTATCTATATCTATAACCTTTGCTATTTGCGCTATAACTTGCGTTTTGATCTCGGGCTTTGATATAATATCTTCGACTTTGGTTACACCTCTAATGTTTGAGGCATTTGCGAGCACTTTTTGCACCGCACGTTTAGCTTCGACTATGGTTTCGGCCTCTTGTCGTTTTTCTGGTATCTCAATCTTCTTTATCTCCTCAATTTCTCTCTCCAATTGTGCCTCAACTTTGCTCTTAACCGTAATTGCCTCAGTGGGTTTGCTTACCCCTTCAATATCTTGGATGTTTATGTAGTTTAGTTTATTGAGGATAGAGTTGGGATTTTTCGCCTCGGCGATGATTTTATCGAAGTTTTCGTGTGCAAGCACCGTAAGGGTATCTACTGCCTCAACGCCTGTCCTTTTGCCGTCATAAGGCAACCTAAGACCACGACCAATGGTTTGTTCAATAAGCACCGAGGCGTTTGCAGCACGTAGTGGGACGATGGTATAGAGGTTGGTTACGTCCCACCCCTCCTTTAGCATATTGACGTGAACAACTATTTCTATAGCATTGTCGTAACTCTCCAAAGATATAAACTGCTGTTCAACTTCTTCGGTTTTGTTTGTGCTGTCAATGCGGAGCACCTTGCCACGATATTCCCCATCAAAGAAGTTGTCGCTTTCGAGGTACTGGACTGTTTCTTTTGCGTGTGAGGTATCACGACAAACGACAAGGATAAATGGTTTTACCACTTTTTGCCCTGTGGAGCGGGCATATACTTCGAGTTCGGTTTTTGTGTTTTCGTGCACCGATATAGCGTCGACGAGCTTAATTTCCTCGATTTCTTTATCGGTTTTTGATGTTTTTTCGAAGGTGGTGCTTGTTGCGACTGCGGGGGTTTTGATGTACTTGCCATCGTCTATGGCGCGTGCGAGTGAGTATTCGTAGACGACATTTTTGAACGGTTTGCCCTTTTCGTCAATGGGGGTTGCCGACATTTCGATTCCCAGTATTGGGCGGAGTTCGTTGATGGCTTTTTTGGAGGAATCGGCGTGGTAGCGGTGCGATTCGTCCATTAGTATGACCAGATCGTCGAGGTTCGATAGGTGGCTCCAGTATGATTGTCCGATGTACTCGGATAGTCTTTTGATGCGTGGAGCTATAATTTCGCCGTCTTTTTTGGTGCCTCGTGTTTCGCTATTGAACTTTGCGACATTGAAGAGGTGGATGTATATAATTGATTCGGCAAAGAGGTTTCGGGATTGTCCGTAGTCTTCGCCACTGACGACTTTAATTTCTGTGTTTACGAACTCCGAGAAACCGTTGAAGAGGTATTTATGGTATGCAGGGTTTCCGAAGTCGTCTTTTAGTTTGTTGTATATTGTGAGGTTTGGGGCGAGCACGAAGAAGTTTCGGATGCCGTATTTGAGGTTAAGGTATGCCACAGATGCTCCCATTAGTCGTGTTTTGCCCACGCCGGTGGCTATTGAAAAGGCTATCGAGGGAAAATTACGCTCAAAGTTGCTACACGTAGGGGCAATGTTGTGGACTTTTACTAATTCTTTTCGAAGGAACTCTTCTAAACCTTCTACTGGTGGTTTGGTGAGTTTTATGTTATCTGTGACTTCCACGAGTACATCGAGAGCTGCTTGCAGTGGCTCTCGTAGCGACATACGTCCTTTTATGTTTTGTGCTATTTGGTTCATAGTTTTTTATTGTTATGTAGTCATATAATTGTTATTGTTTTTTAGGGGTGGGAGGGGGGGCTGTCAAATAACCATCAAATAAACAACTAATTGATTTTTAGTTAAATATGACGTGTTGTTTGCTGTGATACCATTTTTCTATCAAATAAAACTAAGCCCAAAAAGGGACGTATTTTTTGAATTTACGGGATTTGCTTTCAGGGTCATCCTCAATAATTAATTTACTTTGCAGAGTATCTTTTATGATTCTGGATGCTGTGGCAGAGTTTTGTTCTTTAATTCCAAATCTATCTCTGAGTGTTTGATTTGTCATTTTTTCATTTGAAACATATTTCAAGCAACAATGTTGGTAGCAGGCCATAATTTTACCTTGTTTATCAATATCATTAAGATTTTTATAGGAGTACATCGTAACAACAGTTCTATTATCTTGCAGTGATATTTTGATGCCAGGTAGTTGGTAAAGTTCATTATTGAATATCACCTTATCCAACCCACTGCCTTTTTCTTCGCAGATTCTCATTCTCCTCATAACATCGGCAAGTTTAGGGTTTCTCGACACGTATTCATCAATAAACCTATCGGGATTAATTAAAGGTTTTCCGGGGGTTGATATTTCTATTCTCTCTGCGTATATTTCGACAACAGGAAATCGTAACTCATTAAAATCTGGGTGTATTAGG
>CAYJMA010000074.1:0-8355 GCA_964371475.1 uncultured Rikenellaceae bacterium
TACAACTTTAATCTGCGGAAAAAGTGAAATCAAAACTTTTGATCACCTACTCTATCAACATATCGCCCCAGTTGCATAGCAAACCAAAACAGAGAACCCCACTATCCTTGAAATGCTACAAAATATTCAATAACTGCTCCTTAATCTTCTCAAGCTCATCTTTCATACCAACTACCAAGCGCTGCATTCCACTATGGTTAGCCTTGCTCCCCAACGTGTTAATCTCTCGACCCATTTCCTGAGCAACAAACCCTAACTTGCGACCAAGCTCATCTCCACCCTGTGAAACCACCCTAAAGTATTCCAAATGCTCTGCTAAACGCACCTTCTCCTCGGTAACATCATACTTCTCAAGGTAATATATTATTTCGCCCTCAAACCTATTCTCGTCAACTTGTACACTAGCCTTAGACAAATTCTCTGCAATTCTGTTTCGTACCGTCGCTATTCTCTCGGTCTCGAACTGCTCAACCTCAAGCAACAATGCACCAATAACATCTACTCTGCGGAGTATATCACTCAATAGCACCTCACCCTCACGCTCTCTAAAGATAGTGTGCACTCTGAGAGCCTCCTCAACACACCTCACGATCGTTAGTCTATCGTCATCGCTTAGCTCGCTCCCTGCCTCGCCAACTACATCGGGTAGACGAAGAATAGAGCCTATCACCTCCCAACCGCTACACTCTACACCAAGCTCCAACGCAATAGCTCTTAATTCATTGTAGTATGCCTTAAAAACTTCGTGATCAATCCCCTTGGCTACTCCACCTGTGCCACCACTCATTGTTATGTTCAACTCTGTCTTACCCCTAAGCACAGTTGAGCTCACCATTGAACGCAACTCCGACTCTATCGGTCTACACCAAGCAGGCGTTCTCATAGATAGATCAAGTGATTTTCCATTAAGCGAGCGTAGCTCAATACTACATACCCCAAACGATAATTCGCACTTTGCGCTACCGTATCCAGTCATTGATTTTACTCCCATATTTTCTCTATTGTCCATTGATTCTAAATGCCTTTTCAGGAACCTTCACCTCATAGCTCCTCTTTGACTTGTTCTCATACTCATAGGAGCGAATCCAAGGGTTCAACATCCTAAGTGTTTTATAGTTAGTGTTATGCTTCTTGGCAAACTCAGACCATACAATATTTGTCGTATCGACCGTTACCATCTTGTAGTTCTTAAACGGTTGCTGATAATCGTTCTCGGTTAGGTGAAATCCATATTTTTCGGGATTTTGCGTCACGAGCTTCAGTGCAAGTATTCTATATACGTAACGCATAGTTTCAGTAGGTAGGTAGACATCATAATAGCTATCAACGCCCTGACCCTCAAGTCTTTTTGAGAGTCCAGCCGTGCCAACATTGTATGATGCAGCGGCCAATGTCCAATTCTTGTAGATGTTGTATGAATCTTTGAGGTATCTGGCAGCTGCCTCTGTTGCTATCTCTACATTGAAACGTAAATCAACGTTATCTCCAGTCTCCATCCCATATTGCTTGGCAGTGCCCTTCATAAACTGCCACAAGCCCGCGGCCCCTGCACTCGATATAGCCTCTGGGTTCAGCGAACTTTCTGCAATTGCAAGATACAAGAAGTCTTCGGGAATGTCGTGCTCTTTGAGAATAGGTTCAATAATTGCGAAGTATCGAGGCATTGCTCGAAGAGTGAGCAGTGTTCGCGAGTGCATAAACATCGTAACGCTGAGTTCATACTGCAATGCTTGCCTTACGTCGGGGTACTCCAATGGTACGCGTTCACCGGCAAATGACATTTCGGTGGGAATCTCGCCATAAAAAACATCTGGTACCTCTATATCAACAGGAGGCGAGGATGAGGTTACCTTAGAGCCACAACACATCAAGGTGGTTGCCGCAAAGAGAAGGATGAAAAGTTGCTTAATCATAGTATTTTCCCAAAGATTATGTAAATGATCGTAAGAGTAATAAACAAAAGGAGTGCGTATCTGAGCACCTTTAGAGGTATAAACCGTGCATATCGAGTGGCAAAGTATGCTCCTATGATATTTCCTACACTGTGTATAAGGCCGTGCGTCCAATCTATTTGGTGGTTTAGCGCAAATACTAGTACCGCAAAGAGCGTGTAGATAAGTACAACAAATCCCTTTAGTGCATTAGCTCCCATAAGATCGTAGCCGAGCCCTCCGATAAAGAGGGCAAGAAAAAGGTATCCCACTCCGATATGGAACACACCGCCGTAAAAACCAATTATGACAAGAGTTATATAGTGATACCATCGAGGTTCAGAGTGTACAATCCTCCCTTTCAGTGCTTTTGTAGGGTCGTAAATTAGCAGTACGATAAGTAGTATCAGGACGCAGCATAGAAGAATTCCGAACAACTTTGAACTGACGTATACAATCAGCCAACTTCCCAGGATTGAGCCCACCACCGTTGGCATAGCGAGTCGTAGTCCGAGCCTCCAGTCGAGCATCTTTTGCCGATAGAACTCCGCAGACATCGTAATGGTTTGAAATACCACCGATATTCGATTAGTAGCATTAGCAATGGGTAGTGGCAACCCCAATAGAGAGTAGACCGTAATGGAGATAGTGGCTCCTGCACCAGCAAAGGTGTTAATCACGCCTACTACCACACCCGTTAGTACAAGAATAGTTATCTCTCCAACTCCCATCTATCTATCAAAATTATATCTCGTTTATGGTAAATTTATCGGCATCAAGATACGCTGCAAAGCCCTCTTTGTACTCTTTGAGGTTGTCCAGAGATAGCGTGCCATAGATTACCTCCTCTTCCCCGTTATCTTTAGCCTCAGCAATGGGCGTGCCTAAATAGTCGAGAATAGTGCTATTACCACTGTATCTATTCTTTGGGTCGCTGCCCACACGATTGACACCAATACAGTATGCTTGATTTTCGATGGCACGTGCTCTGAGCAGTGTGCTCCACGCATAACTCCTTGCCTCTGGCCAAGAGGCAATATATATCAACACATCGTAGAGGTCTGCCCCGCGCGAAAAGACAGGGAAACGGAGGTCGTAGCACACCAACGGGCAGATTCTAAACCCCTTGTACTGAACAATGAGTCGTTCGCTCCCTGCGCTATACTGTTCGTTTTCTCCCGCCATACGAAACAAATGTCTTTTGTCGTAGGTCTGGTACTCTCCATCTGGGGTGATGAAAAACAGGCGGTTATAGAATTTATCATCCTCGGAGATAGCCGCCGAAAAGATTATTGCCTTACCACTACTCTTTGCCATAGCTCGAATTGCGCTTACAATCTCGCCGTGCTCGTTCTGTGCAATTATCCGAGAGTTCATAGAGAAGCCTGTGGCACACATCTCAGGGAGTACCACCAAATCGGCATCGGTTCTATCCACTAATTCTCCAATATGTTGAAGGTTCTTTTCAACTGCCTCCCACTCCATATCGAACTGCACTCCAGCTACTCTAAGTTTAATATCGCTACTCATTGTCGAGTTAAAGTTTAATAAAACGCACAAAGTTAGCATTTTTTTCAGTAACTTTGCACCTTTAATTCCCATAATATATGAAAATAGGAAATACCAACACCCTTACAATCTCTCGTCAAACAGCACAAGGGCTATATCTTACCGATAGCGACCAAAACGAAGTGCTGCTCCCAAATCGATATATCCCAGAGGAGGCGACGGCGGGGTGGGCAATCGGCGATGAGCTCTCTGTGTTTGTGTACGTAGACTCCGAGGATAGAGTTGTGGCGACTACCGAGACACCAATAATCGAGGTTGGAGGAGTGGCCGCTCTAAAGGTCGTTGCAGCTACGCGCATAGGAGCTTTTATGGATTGGGGACTGCCAAAAGATCTACTCGTGCCGCACGCCAATCAGCTTCACCCTTTGCACGACGGTGAAGTAGCAATGACGGTTGCCTATCTTGACAACACTACAAATAGGATTGTTGGTTCGACCAAGCTCAACAAGTTTTTCAACAACGATGAACTAAGCGTAGCAGTGGGAGATAAGGTGGATATAGTGCTTGCACAGCGCAGAGATATGGGTTATAGAGTTGTTGTCAATGGACTGCACTGGGGTATGATATATAACTCCGAGATTTTCTCACAGGTCAAACTCGGTGATAGGCTGGTGGGATGGGTGACAAAGATTACAGAGGATAGACGAGTTGATATTAGTTTGCAGCAGCGAGGTTTTGATCAAATAAAGACAGCGAGTGATAGCCTACTTGAGTTGTTGGAGAGTAGCGATGGCGAGCTCAACGTGGGCGACAGAAGTGCACCTGAGGATATACAGCTCCACACGGGTATGAGTAAGAAGGGTTTTAAGCGCGCTGTGGGTTACCTTATGGCAGCAGGTAAGGTTGAGACAGGTGAATATAAAATAAGACTTAAGAAGTGAGGCAATACGCACTGTTGGTTATAACAATCCTTATGTTTTTGCCGCAATACGTTTTTGCGCAAGAGCCGGAATTTGAGGACGAACCGATCGAAATCGAAGAGATTGTTGTTCGTGCCCAGCGTAAGCGTTATAACCGAGACAGCCCAGCGGTTCGACTCGCTAAGCAGTTGATTGAACGCCGTGATGAGTTTAATCCATACGTAGCGCTTGACTACTTGCAATATCAGCGTTATGAGAAGGTTGTCATATCGCTTAACAACTATAAAACGATCGATAGCACTCGTACTCTTAGTTTCCTCAACCAAAGCGCAACGACGAATCCATATACGGGTAAGACTATTTTGCCACTTTCTCTAAAGGAGAGTGTTATTGAGTCGAAGCGGGGCAAAAGTGTAGAGAAGAAGAGCGACGAGGTCCTCTTTAGCGAATCGTTTGGACTCGATGACCGCTTTTCACAGACAACAATTTTGGCATTTATTCAAGAGTCGATGCCCGAGGTAAACCTATTTTCAAACTATGTTTACCTTGCAGGGAGGCAAATCATCTCACCGCTGAACCGAGAGGCATATAATTTTTATAAGTTCTTTCTCCACACCGACACCTTAGATTATAATGGTAGGAGGTGTGTCGAGCTTGAGTTTTATCCCTTTTCAAAGAATTCGCTTGGTTTTCGAGGAAAGTTTATAGTAAACGTGGACTCTACATCGGTTGGGGCTCCGTACATTGAGCTTGCGGAGGTCAGTATGCCGAATACTACGGATGTCAATTTTTTGAGCAATATGACTCAGATACAGACCTTTAGGCGTGATACACTTGGAGTGCTATTACTCCAAAGCGATGAGCTTAGTTTAGATGCATCGCCGCTTAAGAAGAGATCGTTTGTCAATGTGCAACGCTCGAATGTCTATTCTGAGTATGATTTTTCACAGCAGGATGACTCTAACGGAGTGGTAGATCCAGAGATTATAGCGAAAGTAGAGCACGATATGGAAGATGTGGTGCTTAGTGAGGAGCAAAAGAATGTATTGAATCTTGCTCAACAGATGCGTCGCAAGCCGTTGTGGGTGATTCTCGAAGAGACGCTGTTGATTCTAACCGAGGGGTACTTTCAGACAGGCAGGAAGAGTTACTTTGATGTGGGGCCGGTTCCTCAGTTTTTGACCGGTAATTCTATTGAGGGCACTCGTCTGGCACTTGGCGGTTATACGACTCCGAATCTATTTAAGCACTTCTTTGTCGATGGTATAGTGGCCTATGGTTTCAGGGATGAGAAGTGGAAGGGAGGAGTTTCATTTGAGTGGAGTTTTGTCCCCAAGGATGTTACATATAAGGAGTTCCCTGTGCACTCGCTTCGAGCAACATTTAGTTATGATACGCACAATTTTTCGGATGGTTTTGACGAGCTAAACTCACAGAATGTCTACTCTTGGGCGCAGCGATCTGGCAATGCCAAACTAACCTATGTTCGCCTCTATCAACTTCGGTATCAGCGTGAGTGGGCAAACAATATGTCTCTAAAGCTCTATGGTAGACACTATACGAACTATGAGAGCGCAGATATAAGTTTTGCGCCCACCGCGGGGATTCTCCCTCGATATGATATGAGTGAGTTTGAGTTTCGTTTTCGCTATGCTCCAGGCGAGAAGATATATCAAACTCGCCGTTCTCGTCGCAACCTAAATAAGTATATTCCTACCTTTGAGATATCGCACATAACATCCACGAAGGGTTTTTTGGGTAGTGATTATAGCAGGAATTTGACCACACTTGAAGGTTTTGGGCGTATTAATGTTCAACCCCTTGGCTACATAGATCTATATGGCAAGTTGGGAGTGGAGTGGAGCACTGTGCCATATATGCTACTTCCGCATCCGTCCACCAATCTGACATACTTTATGGGGCGCAACTCTGAGTTTTCGTTGATGTTGCCACTCGAATATGTATATGACAGGTATGTGTATATAGGGTTTGACTACCACTTGGATGGACTCCTGCTTAGCCGACTTCCACTGATCAAACACCTCGATTTACGAGAGGTTCTGACCTTTAGAGGACTATACGGTTCGCTCAGCGATAAGAACAATCCAGCGCTAAACCCCGATCAATTACCCCTTCCGCAGGGTGCACAACCGATAGAAAAAACACCATATTTGGAGGTAGGTGTTGGAATTGACAATATTTTTTCGTTATTTCGCGTCGATTATGTGTGGAGAATCACGTACCTCGATAAGCCGAATGTGAGCAGGGGTGCGCTACTTGTGAACTTCGAACTTAAATTTTAATATATTTTCAAGACAATGAAAAAGTTTTTACTTTTAGTACTATTGGTATGTTCAATAGGTAGTAGTTATGGTCAGCTTACGATAGTTAAGCAAGATTCTTTGAGTGAGAGAGCAAAGGAGATTCTAAACATTGGTCAGACAACAATTTTTGATGATGCTCGCGCTCCTCGATTTATCATAACGGATAAGACACAAAAGTTTCTCTTCGGTGTTGGTGGATACGTTGCGGGCAAGGGTTTTTATGACTTTACGGGTTACGACGATACGGGGCTTAATGTCTATGACCTAACGGTGCCCTTTAACTCGAAGAGTCCCGATAAGATAGGTTTTGGAGTTTCATCCTCGAAGCTCATCTTTAAGTTACTTGGCGACACCAAGTTAGGAATACTTGAAACAACCTTCGAGTTGGAGTTCAACAGCGACTATTCGATGAAGCTCAGCAAGGCGTATGTTCGTTTTGGTAACTTTTTGATTGGGCAGGACTGGAGCGTGACAACCGATACGAGAACCTCTCCCAACGTGCTTGACCCAGCTGACCCGGTTGCTAAATTCGGTTATCAAATGCCAGTAATTCGCTATGCATTTAACCCCACAGAGAGACTTAGATTATACTTCTCCTTGGAGTTCCCGTCGTTATTCTATGACTATGACGGAATTAGCTATCCTATTTCGGAGTTTATGCCAGACTTTGCCACAAAGCTTATGTACACAACAAAAGATAAGGTTTATACTGGGCAATTTGCAGCGATGGTTCGTTTTGTAAAGCCTGATATTACCGAATTTAACCTTGCCGAGCAGCCGATTCGTCACGTAGCCTTTGGTGCTACGACCTATCATCAGGTTAACCTTGGCGCACATACTCTATATGCTAACGCTTCGATAGGGCGTGGTATCAGTGATTTCTTTGCAGGTACATCATCGTTCAACTATGATCTACTCGGACTTGACGTTACGACACAAGATCGCTACTTCTTGCCTGCTTGGGTATGGGGTGGACTTGGTGCCTATACAGTAAGATGGAACGATAAAGCGCAGAGCAACCTCGTAGCATCGTACCTTAAGGTTGCAGACTGGGAGCTAAGGCCCAATAGCTCAATGTTGCCGGATGTTACCGATGAACTCTTTTCGCTATCGGTTAACTATATGCAAACCATCATAGAGAATATGACCATAGGAGGAGAGCTACTATATGGTACAAAGAGTATATACTCTGGAGCACACGGACACGGATTGCGTTTCGGATTTCTCTTCCGTTACGACTTCTAATCCTTCATATAAGTTTCATAGGATCATCACTATGCACTGTTTGTGGGCGGTATCCTATTTTTGAATCTTTGCAAAACTCTGATGATAATTATTGCATAGAGAGGGCGAGTAAAGAGAAGAGAAAGGAGCAAAGTAGATGGAGAGCGTAAGTAAGCGCGATAACTACTTTGCTCCTTTTTTTTGATGTAGCCGTCTGCATTCAATCGTGAGCAGTGTTTAGTGCCGAAGGTTAACAGTGAGGCAGGCTCTCTCAGATTCTCGCATCAGAATAAACTACCATATTGCGGACGGTCGCCACTTTTTGGCTGTTTTTTTATCACTGATTTTAGAGCAAGTTACCCAAGGCGGACGTACGACTGTGCAACAAACCAAATTGCGGACGGTCGCCACTTTTTTGGCTGTTTTTTTATCACTGATTTTAGGACA
>CAYJMA010000075.1:0-8102 GCA_964371475.1 uncultured Rikenellaceae bacterium
CCGAGGGCGGCCGCAACTTGCGTTGCTTATTTGGCCACCCTCCGTCGTTCGACTGTGTGCACTTGACATAGCTACCACTGCCTGCCGGCGGCTTCACTTTTGAAAAAGTGAAATTTTTTGACTACCTACTCTAATAGCACATCACCATAATAGTGCAACAAAACAAACCTATCAATGTGATGAAAATCTTGGCTACCTCAGACAACACCTAAAAGATTTAACGCAAACTACACCAAGCCTAACTATATATTACAGAAATGCCTGCAATCAATAACTCGAAAATAGACCTACGTGCCTCAACAATAAAGAAGCAGTTATAAAGTTATGTGCAATATATCCCTACTTGGCGTGCAAACCACACTCTTTCTGTTCTGGGCTTTCCCACCACCACCTTCCAGATCGTATATCCTCGCCTTGCTCAACAGCCCTGGTACAAGGCTGACACCCAATACTTAGAAAACCCTTCTTGTGAAGTGGATTATACGGCACACCAAAATCGTTGATATACTGCCAAGTATCATCCTCGCTCCAGTCTATAAGAGGGTTAACTTTGATCAGATTATTAGAACTATCCCACTCTACTACCTCCATCGCTGCTCTTGTAACACTTTGTTCTCTCCGAAGCCCACATATCCAAACATCGAGACCCGTAAATGCCCTACGTAGAGGTTCCATCTTACGCACCCCACAACACCGCTTACGCTGCTCAATACCACTATAAAAAAGGTTTACACCATCACTGGATACCATCTCCTCAACATCCTCCGACTTCGGAAACATAACCTGAAGTGGAACACCATAGTGCAACCTTGTCTTCTCTATGAGCGAGTATGTCTCGGGGAATAGCCTACCTGTATCGAGTGTAAAGACTCTACACTTATCTCCATTAGGATCTACCCTTCTCACCATATCGGTAAGGACTTGATCCTCAATCGAGAGGCTCGAAGCAAGAGCAATCCTTCCACTATGCTCTCCTATAAAATACTCTACAACCTCTTGAGAAGTGTACCTTGAGAGCTTTTCGTTTAATGCCTTAATGTCCATCTATATAATCATTGCTGCACCTACCGTCTCATTGCTTGCCTCCTCGATGAGTACAAGCGAACCGGTGATTCTATTATCACTATATTTATCACACACGATTGGTTTAGCAGTGCGCAGCGTAATTTGCGCAATGTCGTTCATAGCCAGCGACTCTGCATCATCAATCTTTTCGAGAGTATTGATATTCACTCGATAGTCTATGCTCTTTACAATTGCCTTTACCTCGGTTGTGGTCTGTCTCAAAATGTATTTAGCCCCTGGACTCAACTCCTTTACTCCAAGCCAGCATACCATTGCACTTACCTCCTGAGTAACTTGTGGAGCATTATCCTCAACACGTACTATCATATCCCCGCGACTCGCATCTATATCATCACTTAGAGTAACAGTTACAGATAGCGGTGCATAGGCCTCATCTATTTCTGTCTCTGCCTCGTATATAGCCTCAACGGTAGAAGTCGTTGCCGAGGGAAGGATCTGCACCTTGTCGCCCTTTTTGAGCGTGCCGCTTGCAATCCTACCGGCATAGCCTCTAAAGTCGTGAAACTCATCGTTTATTGGCCTTACAACCCACTGTATAGGAAATCTAAAGTCATCGGAGATTAATTTGTGCGCAATAGGTGTGCTTTCGAGAATTTCGAGAAGTGTTTTACCTGTGTACCACGACATATGCTCTGAGCGAGTAACCACATTATCGCCAAACTTGGCAGAGATTGCTGCAAACTCCACGTTTTTAATTCCTACTTTCTCTGCAATTTTCTTATACTCCGTCGTTATCTTGTCAAAGACCTCGCTTGAGAACCCCACGAGGTCCATCTTATTGACACAAACCGCCACATATGGAATACCAAGTAGTGATGCAATATAGCTGTGGCGAATGGTCTGTTCAACGATACCATTTCGAGCATCGATGAGAATAATAGCAAGGTCGGCAGTCGACGCTCCTGTAACCATATTCCTCGTATATTGAATATGGCCTGGAGTGTCGGCGATAATAAACTTACGTACCGGGGTTGCAAAGTAGCGATATGCCACATCAATTGTAATGCCCTGTTCTCGCTCAGCACGCAGCCCGTCTGTAAGCAGGGCGAGATTTACCTCCCCGCCTCCAACTCTTTTGCTGGCTTGCTCCACAGCCTCCATCTGGTCTTCAAAAATTGACTTGCTGTCATACAGCAAACGTCCAATGAGTGTGCTCTTTCCGTCATCTACCGAGCCTGCTGTTGTGAATCGTAACAGCTCCATATCTAAGTATCCGTTCATATTTTATTGCTCTAATTTACTGAGTTGCGTTTCTATTTCGTTATCATCAAGGGCTACATACCCACTATTGTCAATACTTTGTTGTCCTTGTGTGAGTACAAACTCAATGAAGGCTATTGCTGCTTCATTTCGTGGTACTCCTTTACACACAAAATATAGTTCACGTGCAGGATACTTATCCTCTTGCACAGCCTTTATTAGTTCGCTAAGAGAGCCAAAGTGATCCTCACCGAGATCGACAAGGCCATCTTCATTGGCATCGATAGGAACAACGATCAACCCTCTATGAGGCTTGTCTGTTCGAAGGTTATATGCATAAGAAATGCTGTTGTATCCCAGTGCGAGCTTATCGCGCTGTACCACCGAGGCTATTCCAGGGTCGCCATATACTGCTGTGCCTTGAATATCCTCGGGCTCGGTATCGATAATCTTGCCCCACATCTCCGCTGCTCCACACGCATCTGAACGTGTAAAGAGATGGACAGTCTCGCTACTCTCAGTTCCCAGGAGTTCCCCCCACGTTAGAGTAGCCCCACTCAGCCATACCCTCTTGATTTTGTTCCACGAGAGTCCTTTGCCCAAGATCTCCAGTATATTGGGGTTTTTAGAATTAACGGTTGCAACCACAGCATCCTTTGCCACTGAAATGGTCATAGCTCCGCTCTTTACCTCCGCCTTGTTAATATCTCTGGAGATCATACCAATGTCCACAACACCACTCAAAGCATCTGTAACGCCCTTGCCAGCTCCTCCTGCCGAGATGTCAATCTTTACATTTGGGTATATCTTCTCGAACTCCTTTGCCCAGCGAGTTACAAGTGGGTATAGGGCAAACGACCCTGAGAGCTGCAACTCGCCCTGAAGATTACCTCTATTTTCTCGTCTTTGTTTGCGTGCTTCTTTCTTATCCTCACGCTTCTCTCCTCGATCGTCCTTGGAGAGTCGCCTACCATACGACACCTCAGTGCTCACTGCTATAATCAACACCATAAGAGTCGACAAAAATAGGGTATGTATGGCTGCTTTCAATTAAAAATAGTTTGGATTTTTACACATAATATCCTGCAAATTTACTATTTTTGTAGTGTTATAACAATTTTATAGCACATAATTTTGATAATGTTTAAGCATTTTTTGCAACTAATAAAGTTTTCACATACACTTTTTGCACTCCCGTTTGCCCTTGTGGGCTACTTTCTGGGGGTGCAACACTATGGTTTTGATTATGTTGTCCTTCTACAAGTTTTAGGGTGTATGGTGCTGGCGCGGACTGCTGCAATGGCATTCAATCGGCTCGTTGACAGAGAGTGGGATGCAAAGAATCCTCGTACCAAAGACCGAGAATTGCCTGCCGGAAAACTCTCTACAGAGATGGTGAAAATAGCGGTTCTCCTATGTGCCATAGGATTTTGTCTGCTGGCGCTGTCCATTAATTTTCTATGTTTTGTCCTTTCGCCTGTTGCACTATTGGTGATGTTGGGGTATAGCTATACGAAGAGGTTTACTGCGCTCTCGCACCTCGTACTCGGAGTTGCACTCGGCATTGCTCCGCTTGGTGCATATATTGCTGTGGCAGGAGGAGTAACCATTGTGCCGATACTTTTCGTGCCACTTGTTGTGTGTTGGGTGGCAGGCTTTGATATAATCTTTTCGCTCCAGGACGAAGAGTTCGATAGAGCCCACGGATTACACTCTATACCGGTGTGGCTTGGCACAAAGGGTGCAAGGTGGGTTAGTAGAGTGCTACATTTGTTGTGCGCGGGAGTTGTCGTGGCGATAGGTTTTTATATCGAAGCGGAGGAAATATTGTACTGGATGGGTGCCAGCCTTTTTATTGGATTACTCATCGCCGAACATATTATGGCAAGTGTCGGAGGTAGCAGAGCCATTAGAATTGCATTTGCGGTGCTTAACTCCTGGGCAAGCGTCGTCTATGCAACATTTACAATAGTTTCACTTTTTTGGTAAAGCACTATGATACTATGACAACAAGAGAGGTTATCGAACATAGAGAGTGGTTGCATAGAAATGCAGAGCTTTCGTTCCAGGAGTTTAAGACTCAGGGGTACATACTCGATACGCTGAGCGGTGCAGGTATTGAGTGTAGAGAGGTAGCCGGGACTGGAGTATTGGCAGTAGTTGGTGATGCGAGCTTGCCTGCCATTGTTCTTCGTGCCGATATTGATGCTTTACCCATTGTCGAGGCTACGGGTCTGTCCTTTAGCTCTCAAAGCGAGGGTGTGATGCACGCCTGTGGGCACGATATGCATAGTGCGTCTCTCATTGGCGCACTTGTGGAGCTTGCAAAGAATCCGCCACGAGATAGGGTAGTTGTTGGACTATTTCAACCAGCCGAGGAGTTAGCCCCGGGTGGTGCAAAGAGGGTTATCGAGGAAGGAGTGTTAGAGGATTTTGATGTTGTGGCAATGGTTGCTTGGCACGTCTCGCCGGAGTTAAACGTTGGCGTGTATGGTCTATGCGCAGGTCCATTTATGGCATCGGCAGATGAAGTGCACATTGAGATAGTTGGCAGGGGGGGACACGCTGCACGACCACGCGAGCACTTAAATCCGGTATGGGCAGCAGCTGAGCTCTTGGAGGGGTTGCGAAAAATAGCGGCTGCAACCTCAAGTGATAATTTGCTCTCGATTGGCAGAGTCGAAGCACTTGGAGCAACGAACATAGTGCCCAGTAGTGTAACTATTGCCGGAACGCTCAGGAGTTATAGTCAGCGGTGGAGGGTGGATTGTATGAGTAGTATTGAGGAGCTATGTAGTAGAGTTGGCGGGGATCACGGTTTGGAGATTGTTGTAAACTTTGGAGAGGGTTATCCTCCGCTTGTCAATGACGTTGAGTTGACGGCGTGTGCGGGAGAGATTCTACGTGGTGTGGGTCAAGTGGTTGAGGTCGATAGGCGTATGACCTCTGAGGACTTTGCCAGATATGGTAAGTACTATCCACTACTTTTTTGTCGTTTGGGAGTGTGCGAAGCAGATAGTGGAGGTTGTGGAGAGTTGCATCGAGCAGATTTTAATCCATCTGAGCAGGCACTACGTTATGGAGTTTTATACTTTGTGGAGTTGGCACAAAAAGTGCGGATGAAAAACATATAGAATATTTTATAGTGATATTGTTGGTTAAAATGATTATCTTTGCGCAAGGATGGATAACCAAGGGAGATTAAAGCAGGATATTGAGCGATTGGTAGCTCAGAGCGATCGACTGAAGCGTAGCAATGCTCAACTAAAGGCTCAGAGTGTGGCAGCAGAGGCTCGTGCAGAGATTGCCGAGGCTCGTGTTGAGGAGCTTGAGGAGCAACTCTCGGCACTGTTGCTTAAGGCCTCAATAATAGAGGTTGCAGGCGGTCCTAAGGCTGCCAGATTGAGGATAAATAGAATGATTAGAGACATAGATAGATGTATAGCAATGAGTAGTAAGTAGCAGATAAGTTAAGAATAGTAAGAACCTAATGGAGAAAAAATCTTATACTGTAACGATTGCAGAGAGACGATACAAAGTAAGTTTAGCACCAGAGGACGAAGCAATAATGCGCCGAGCAGCAAAAACCCTTAATGAAAAGCTCAAGGAGATTAAATCAAGGAGGTATGACTGTTCACTTCTCGATAACTTAGCAATAGCGTCGCTTCTCATCGCAATAGAGTATGAAGAATATAGAGAACAAAGTAAACTCGATGATATATATCAAAAGGTTAGGCAAGCGTTAGATGAATAGGGATATACAATATTTTGGGGGGCTAAAAGCGAATTTCACTTTTATAATATCGGTGCTTATAGCTTAGTACGGTCAAAGACAGGCCTCAAATCGCCCTTTAGTGGGTGGTTCTCTCCCCTATGGAGAGTTAACGGTGGAAGTCTGAAGGTCGTCGGAGAGCGCCAAGAGATGAATTTTTTGGATTTTCGTCTTATTTGCCCCCCTTTGTTTTTTAGGGAAGAAATTTAATAAATTATATAATACAATAACACAAACAATATGACAACAACAATAATAATAGGTGCAGGAGCCTTAGTTGTCGGTGCAGCGCTTGGCTACTTGATGGTGGCTGGAGCAACAGCACGACGCAAAGATTCCATAATAAAGAAGGCACAGAGCGATGCCGAAATTATGCTCAAAGAGAAACAACTTCAGGCTAAGGAGAAATTTTTGCAGCTCAAGAGTGAGCACGAGAAGCAGGTAAGCGAGCGTAACTCGAAGGTGTCTCAGGCAGAGGCGAAGCTCAAGGGAGAGCAGAGTGCCTTGCAGAAGGAGAGTTCAGATTTGGAGCGATCGAAGAAGGAGTTTGAGAGTACTAAGCAGCGTTTAGAGCGAGAATTGGAGAGTTTGTCCGATAAGCGTAGCGAGGTTGAGAAGGCTCGCAAAGAGCAACTTATAATGCTTGAGAAGATTTCCTCTTTGTCGGTTGAGGAGGCAAAAGCAAAGATGATGGAGCAAGTCAAGATTGATGCTCAAGGCGAGGCTATGGTTCTGAGCAATGATATAATCGAAGAAGCAAAATTAGCGGCAAACAAGGAGGCAAAGAAGATTGTTATACAAAGCATTCAGAGGGTTGCCACTGAGGCTGCGGTTGAGAATTCGGTAACAGTATTTAACATAGATTCAGACGAGGTAAAGGGTCGTATCATAGGTCGTGAGGGTCGTAATATTCGAGCCTTGGAGGCTGCCACAGGTGTGGAGATTATTGTTGATGACACTCCCGAGGCTATTATACTGTCTGGTTTTGATCCGATGCGTCGCGAGATCGCTCGTTTGTCTCTGCACCAGTTGGTGACCGATGGTCGTATTCACCCTGCTCGCATCGAGGAGGTTGTAGCCAAGATAACCAAGCAGGTTGAGGAGGAGACCGTTGAGATAGGAAAGCGTACGGCGATTGATCTTGGTGTTCACGGTCTAAGCCCCGAGCTTATCAGACTTGTAGGGAAGATGAAGTATCGTTCGAGCTATGGTCAGAATTTGTTGCAGCACTCTCGCGAGGTAGCTAATCTGGCAGGAACAATGGCATCAGAGTTGGGCTTAAATGCCCAGCTTGCTCGTCGTGCAGGTCTGTTGCATGATATTGGTAAGGTGCCGGACGAAGAGCCAGAGCTTCCACACGCAATTCTTGGTATGAAGATAGCTGAGCGTAATAAGGAGAAGGTTGAGGTGGTTAATGCTATTGGTGCGCACCACGATGAGATTGAGATGACGACTCTATTATCTCCTATTGTGCAGGTATGTGATGCCATTTCAGGGGCTCGTCCGGGAGCACGCAGGGAGGTAGTTGAGAGCTACATCAAGCGATTGAAGGAGATGGAGGATTTGGCAATGGCTCACGACGGTGTTATGAAGACTTATGCAATTCAGGCAGGTCGCGAGCTTCGTGTAATTGTAGGTAGTGAGAAGGTTAGCGATGCTGAGGCTGAGTTTTTGTCGACACAAATTGCTCGTAAGATACAGGACGAGATGACCTATCCAGGTCAGGTTAAAGTAACTGTCATTCGGGAGACACGTTCGGTTAGTTACGCAAAGTAGGGGGGGGTATAGGTATAATCTTGTATAGTTTTGGCCACTGTCGTCTTTTTGTAGGATGGGGGGTGGTCAAGACTTTTGTTTGTCCCCTTCTCTACCTATTACTTTTTCCTTTGTAGAGTACACAAAGCTGAGTATGGAGATGAAATGTTTTGGTTACTTATAAGGTTCAAAAGTAATGTATAAAACTAACTCCAGGTGAACGGTTGCCCTCGAGCGACCTTTTTGCTTTTTTTCACATTTCTGATCTCAGAGCAAACTAACTCAATGC
>CAYJMA010000076.1:0-8083 GCA_964371475.1 uncultured Rikenellaceae bacterium
ATCAAAACTTTTGACTACCTACTCTAATCATTACCTATATTATTAGTTGTTAGCTGACTATCTTAGAGGCAAAAAATACAGCACTACGATAAAAGATTTTTGTTACTCTTAACCCACAAAAGTAACAAACAAAGATAACTATCAATTGTAAAAAATCGCCACCCCGAGCGACCTTCTTGCTGTTGTGATTTAAGATTTTAGAGAAAACTAACTCAAGGCAGACGTATGCCCCCACCAAAAAAAAAGGGAGACTATTCTGATTAAGAATAGCCTCCCAATGTCCTACAAACACAATAAAATTGTGCCTCTGTTGCTGAACTACGTCGTATATAGATATCGCTTTATACTCCTCTTTGGAGTCTTCTCAAACTCGTCAGGGTAGAGTACAACATCGCTTACCTGCTCGTATGGAGCCACCAAAGTGTTAAGCTCCTTGATGTTAGCTTTCATTATGTCCTCTAATACTGCTTTGTTGCCAATGTCCGATAACCCATCATAGTCTGGATACACCAGTGCTACGAGCTTGCCCTCACGCTCTATAACAAGACTCTCCATAATGCAAGGCATATTATTGAGCTTACTCTCAATCTCTTCGGGATATATGTTCTGCCCCGAAGAACGCAAGATCATAGTCTTCGAGCGACCACGAATAAATATAGTATTATCGTCTGAAGTAGACCCCATATCTCCTGTGTGCAACCATCCCTCCTCATCAAATACGGCTTGTGTAGCTTCTTCGTTTTTGTAGTATCCCATCATAACATTCTCGCCCCTTACGCATATTTCGCCAACACCGCTCAAAGGTTCACGGTTATCTATGCGAACTTCCATAATGTCGTCAAGAATTCTTCCACAAGATTTCGACACGAATTCACTGGGGCTACTATAACTGATAAGTGGCGCACACTCAGTCATTCCATATCCGATGGTAAATGGGAGTTTGATGCGAGTTAGGAACTCCTCCACTTCAAGGTTAAGTGCCGCACCTCCGATAATAATCTGTGAGAACTCTCCGCCAAAGCTATCGCTGAGTTTTTTCTTAATAATGCTATATATACCATTATCGAGAAGCGGCACTTTTAGTGCAAATTTTGTAACTTGCTTTTCGAGCATAGGCAAAATTTGTTTCTTGTAGATCTTCTCAAGAATCAGCGGTACGGTAAATATAGCATTTGGTCTAACCTCCTGCAATGCTGCGATCAACACCTTTGGCGCAGGGATTTTCCCAAGCATATAGACGTGAGATCCGCAGGTCAGAGGGTATAGAAAATCAAAGGCACAACCATAGGCGTGAGCAAGAGGTAGGAATGCCAAGACTCTCGACCCAGGGAAGTGTACCTGTAGTTTGTGCCCAAACATAATGTTTCCAGCAAGGTTATTTCCGCTAAGCATCACACCTTTCGAAAAACCTGTCGTACCGCTCGTGTAGTTGAGCAGTACGAGCTCAGAGTTGGGAGTCTTATGAAACTTTACCATCTCTGGAGTTAGTCCATTTGGGAACTTACGTTTGTACTCTTTGTCAACTGCACTTGGTATAATCTTGCGAGCGTACAACTCCGAAGAGTAGTACGGTGCGAAGTCATCGAGGCTCAGTGTTGCACGAACTTCAGGCATATTTTCTTGAGTCAGAGCCTCATAGTAGTGCTCCCCTGCAAAAAGTACGACGCTGTCCGAATGGTTCACGATGTGTTGAACGTCGTTGGCGTTAAAGTCCGATAGAATGGGAACTATAACAGCTCCATAGGTAACTGCCCCCAGAAAGGCTGTCCCCCAACGTGGAGTTGCTCTACCGATAAGAGCAATCTTGTCGCCGGGGCGAACGCCCAAGTTCTCAAAAATTATATGAAGGCGATAGATCTGCTCCACAAGATTACCGTAGCTAAAGGTCTCTTTTTTGAAGTAGTCTGTCATAGCCGGGCTATCCCAGTGCTCCTTAAAGGCTATTTCGTATAGCTCAATGAAATTTTCTTTTATCATAATCGGAATACATTTATAGGTTATTTTCCAAAAAGCGGTTATGCGATTTTAGCATATTGCCAGACTGAAGAGCCATTGTCTTAGATTCGCTAAGTATGTTGAGGTAAAGCACCGAGCCGCGAGTTGACGATTCGCCTGCAATAACTCGCTCAACTTGTCTTTTAACCATCTTCTCAATGTCATTAAAGAGAGCTTCTCTTTGCTCCTTTGCCTTCACAACATCTATGCTTTCTCCATTTTTTAGAGCAACAGATTTTGAGCCATAGAGCTCCTGCATTGTCGAGCTAATGACCTTTAGGTCGTCAATCTGAGCGTTGGAGAAGCACTGGTGGTTGTTCTCAATGTACTCAAGCGATGGTTCAGTGATGTGTAGCAGTGCCTTTGCAACCTCGTTTAGGTAGTCAATGGTTTGAACATAGTAGTGCCCCGTGTTGATGTCCTGAGCCTCGAAGGCATAGAGTGAGATATACATCTTGCTCTTACGTTGTTTGATCTGTTCGCGGAACTCTTTAGATTTCTTGTACGATTTCTTAAGCTTTTTGATATTCTCCTCTTGCAGACCCTGTATTGTACTGTCGTATATATCGGAGATTGATGCCATAGCGTCGCAAACATAGGCTCTGAGTTTGTCAACGGTAGAGAGTGCCTCGATGCCCTCTTCTTCCACAGTTAGGCTCTTCTTACTTTGACGTTTTTTATACGTAATTCTACTTTGAATAAGGATTAGTACGCACAGTGCAGACATTCCATATATTGCCCAATCTCCACCATACATCAGCACCATTGCCACGATAAATGCAACGGTAAACGCTATGAGTGCTGTGAGGAACCATCCAGAGATTACTGTAAGCACCCCAGTGATACGATAGACAGCAGACTCTCTACCCCAAGCCCTATCGGCAAGCGATGTACCCATTGCAACCATAAAGGTTACATAGGTGGTCGATAGTGGTAGTTTGAGCGATGTTGCCATTGCAATTAGAATTGCTGCGCACGTTAGATTTACAGTGGCACGTATGTGGTCAAACGATGCCTTCTCACTCTCGGCGTATGCCACCGGCTCGAATCGTTTCTCCACCCAGCGTTGTACCGGCGAGGGAGTAATCTTTGTAAAGGCTTTGTTGAATTTCGTTGCCGAGCGAACAAGTGCTCGTGAAACAAGGGTAGAACCGAAACGTTCGTCGCCAGAGTCCTGACTTGCGAGGTTAATCTCGGTGTCGGTTACGTGGCGTGCCTTCTTCGAAAACCATAGTGTAATGGTCATAACAGCACCGGCAATAAAGAGATAGATCCACTCAACTTCTACTTTTTGAGCAAGAGCACCCATCTTTAGGGTCGCAATATCGCCACCAGCAGCAACTGTGCTTTGAGCAATCTCAAGCGACGACCATCCTGCCATCGAAACTCCGATAAAGTTCACAAGGTCATTGCCTGCAAATGCGAGTGCAAGGGCAAGTGTACCTGCAAGAATCGTAAGTTTCAGGATGTTGAGTCTAAATATGAATTGTAGCAACCACATTAGCATTGTCCAAAATGCGAATGAGCCCAAAACAATTAAAGTAGTGCCCGTTGCGTCTATCCACGATACAAGCTCGCTCGACATTATGCTCGAACCTTTCAATCCCTTAAATATAGCAAAGTATGAAATTGCTGTGAGTGCAACGCCACACCACAGTGCGCCAACATACTTAAACGATGTCTTATATTTGAACGAAAAGAGGATGCGGGTGATAAACATCACAATTGCACCGACCGTAAAGGATATGACCACTGAGATGAGAATTCCCGATATGATTGCCATCGCCTTGGAGCTATTTATATAGTTGGCAAGTGTGTCAGCGCTACCTCCTTCCTTGCTCCACATCGTCACAAGGGCAACTGCTACTGCCGATCCGAGAAGCTCAAAGACAAGAGATACGGTAGTTGATGTTGGAAGCCCAAGGGTGTTGAACATATCGAGCAGAATCACATCGGTGATCATAACTGCAAGGAATATCATCATAACGGAGTGGAAATCGAACTGCCCGGGGTAGAAAATACCACTTCGAGCGACTTCCATCATACCGCTCGAAAATATAGCACCAATTAAGATACCGATCGACGCAACGGTCATAATAACCCAACGTGGTGCAGCCTTGCTGCCGATTGCTGAGTTCAAGAAGTTGACAGCGTCATTCGAAACGCCAACAACGAGGTCCGAAACGGCAAGTGCCATAAGGACGGTGATAACTACAATGTAAATAGGATCCATAGAAAAATAGTTGTTTGATATTTGTTAGTTGTTTTTACTTTATATTTTTAGAGCAGTGCGAGGGTCTTGCGAATTATATCCTCTATGCTGATATCAGAATCGCTTTGAGCGATGACATTTTTAATAGCCTTTTGCACGCTGCTTTTGTTGAAACCCAGAACAAGGAGTGCTTCCTCGGCCTCGCGAGATTTTTGCTCACTGTTGTTCATAGCCGTGGCGCTACTCTCAAGGCTATTGCTATCGATACCAGAGAGAGAGATAACCTTATCTCGCAGCTTTACAATAATCACCTCGGCAGTCTTAGCTCCTATGCCCTTAACGGCAGTAAGCGCTCGTGTGTTGCCAGTACTGATAATAGTGGATAACTCTGCTGGGGTATGCGACGACAGCATTATGCGTGCGCTACCACCACCTACACCACTTATAGATATAAGGAGGCGAAAGAGCGCTCGCTCAAACTCTGTGTGAAAACCATAGAGAGTCGGGGTTTGATCTTGTACCGTATAGGTGTGTATGTAGAGCTTTATCTGCGACTCACCCTGAATTGCTCCTTGAGTGGTGAGTGATATAGATATGTTGTAGCCGATGCCACCTGCCTCGACAATGGCAGTGGTAGGGCTTAGTGATACCAATTTTCCGGTTATATATTCGTACATACGGTTGTGTTAAGATATGTATGTCAGTTGCGAATCTATTATAGTGCTTCTACAAATTTACTCAAAAATTATGGTGCGAAATTACAAAATATTTTGCATCTTTGCCAAATATTTAATCAATATAGTTTTTCGTAACATTTTCTTAACTTTTTTATAAATATGAACCTATCAAAATCATTTATTGCAGTCGTAGCCTTTGGCGCGGCATCTATTTTCTCATCGTGCACAACTGGTGGGGTTACAACCGCAGACTCTGCAAGTACCGATAGTACTGCAGTGGAATCTGTACAAACAACTGGCAAAATTGCTTATGTTAGAATGGACTCTTTGATGAGTGGCTATGGTCTATACATTGACCTAAGTTCAGAGTTTGCAAAGAAACAGGATAAGGCACAACGTGAGTTGGAGTCAAAGGCTCGTTCGCTTGAGGCTCAGGTTAGAGATTTTCAGGAAAAAGCTCAAAAAGGACTAATCACCACCTACCAAGCTCGTACAAAACAGGAGGAGTTGCAGAAAAAAGAGCAGCAGATAGTTACCTATCGCGAAAATAAATTCCGTGAACTCGCCGAAGAAGAAGCAGTCATTGCACAACAAATTTCATCAGCAATACTCGATTATCTTAAGGAGTATAACGAAGAGAAGCAATATTCGATGATTATGCAGAGTATGGCAGGTAATCCTGTAATTATTGCAGATCCTTCGATGGATATTACAGCAGAGGTGCTTGCAGAGCTCAATAAACGCTATGAGGCTACTTTAGAGAGTAAGTAAGAAGAGATGTTGGATATATTTGACGACGGGCGTACAGTTATGACCCTCGATGCTGGGGGGACAAACTTTGTCTTTTCTGCCATTCGAGGCGGAAAGGAGATTGTGGAGCCAATAGTCCTACCATCGTTGGCACACGACCTATCGCTATCGCTTAAGAATATTAGTGATGGCTTTTGGGCAGTGCGAGAAAAGTTGGAGGCTATTCAACCTGTGGCAATTAGTTTTGCATTTCCGGGGCCTGCTGACTACCCACGTGGCATTGTGGGCAACCTTGCAAACCTTCCTGCATTTAGAGGTGGGGTAGCACTGGGGCCTATGTTGCAGCGAGAGTTCGGAATACCGGTCTATATGAACAATGATGGTAATTTATTTGCATACGGAGAGGCAATAGCTGGCTTTTTGCCCTATGTAAATGGTGAGCTTGAGAGGGCTGGATCTGCCAAAAGACTTAAGAACTTGGTGGGATTTACTCTCGGAACGGGCATTGGCGGTGGAGTTGTAGTAGATGGTAGACTCCTAATTGGGGATAACTCTATGGGGGCAGAAGTATGGTCGATTGCTCAGAGACACCATTAAAACTTAAATATCGAGGAGAGCGTTTCGATACGCGCTGTGAGGGGAGCTTATGCAGAGATTTGCGGTATGCCGTTTGAAGATGCGCCAGAGCCACGCGAGATATATCGTATTGGTGTGGGTGAGGCTCAAGGCAATAGAGAGGCTGCAGTGGAGGCGTATCGAAGAATGGGGCAAGCATTGGGTGATATAATATGTAATGTGGTGTGTGTTGTGGACTCGGTGGTGGTAATCGGTGGCGGAGTCTCTGGAGCACGAGAACTCTTTGTGCCGGCAATGTTCGAGGAGATGCGCTCTACGTTCACAGCACCTTCGGGAGCCATAAATAAGAGACTTGACCAAAGGATATTTGATCTTGATAGTGCAGAGGAGCTTGCTGTTTTTTGCAAGGGTGAGGAGGTCGAGATAGAGATACCGAATGCGGTGGGACGTACGGTTACCTATGATCCAATGGCGCGAATTGGGGTTGGGTTTTCTAAGCTCGGAGCGAGCAAAGCTATTTCGATTGGAGCCTATGCATTTGCACTGAGTGAGTTGGATAAATAATTTCTCAGCTCTCGTGGTTCTATGGGCGCACCATTGCTCTAAATCCACGACTGCTTGATAAGTCGCAGGGGTCAACGCCTCTGCGATTTGCGTTTGTAGCCCCCGAACCTCCACTATCTACACTACCGCCACGAACCACACGGCGTATATCTGTGGGGCTATCCGCACCGATATATAGTGGATTGTTGTGTAGGGTGTTTTTGCTAAATGGGAGGTTATCTTCGCCGTTGTAGTTGTCGAGTACCCACTCCTCGACATTGCCGTTGATGTCGTAGGTGTAGTATATGGAGCTTGGTTTGAGAGTGCCTACTATGTGCGCTCCACTTGGAGTATTGTCTACAATGAGTGCACCATAACCCCTGCTCCACGAATCTATCCCACCGCTATTGATCCAACTGTATGTCCATAGATCGGTGTTGTTATTGTCATTGTCTGTGCCCTCGAGTCCATAGATTGGTTCTCCAACGTATGGAAAATATCCATTACGAGTGGGCGAACTGCAGGCATCGAACTCAGCTATTGAGCCGTAACCATTGTTGATGCTTCGTGCAAGGAACTCCCATTCGCCTTCAGTAAATCCGAGTCCTCCACTACTGCGATTGTAACCACTATTCCAGAGCCTGAAGAGCCAGTAGTGGTAGTCCACCATTGCGTAGTAGCTGATAGAGTGCATCGGGTAGTTGCCTATGGATATTGGTTCGGAGCTAATATCTCCGTTTTCGAGCACGATGTATCTTTTTACAGGATTCCACCTCCCAGTACTATTTTCGATGCACTCTCCCATAATAAATGGTTCGCCTACGTCTGTGCCATTCACGCCGGGGTAATCCAGACTCATATTTCCACTCTTGCCAAGTCGCGAGTGGTTGCCCTTAAGCTCGTCTATGGAGCGAACACCTATGTCGTTGAGAAAGTCGCAGTATTGCTGCACGGTGCACTCCTTGGGACTGAAGTAAAAGCCCTCGATGTCATAGTACAAATCCTTGGTCGAGGCACCCTCAAGTGGAGTGCTACTTGATAGACCATCGGAGCCGTAACTCCCAGGTTTGTACACTCCGCTCGATGTGTAGTCGAGATATATCGGTAGCTTTTTATTGCCATTACTGCCATTCTGCTTCACCAGTACTTCAGCCATAATGTTGCTATTCTCATCGTAAAAGGTCAATCGTCCGTAGCGTGCTCTACCGTTATTGTTGTTTCTACTTGCGCGAACGGCAATGGTGCCACTTTTGAAGTTGCTGCCATCTACCTTCTTGGATTGATTGCCGTACATCCCCGACGTTCCTGAATGTCCTCGTCCTCCGTTGGG
>CAYJMA010000077.1:0-8026 GCA_964371475.1 uncultured Rikenellaceae bacterium
AACTTTTGGCTACCTACTCTAATAGCACATCACCATAATAGAGCAAAAAAAACCAGATTGCGGACGGTCGCCACCCCAAGCGACCGTTTTGGCATAAACAGCTCGCACTGCCGGCGGCTTCACTTCTGAAAAAGTGAAATCAAAACTTTTGACTACCTACTCCCTAAAGCAATGATAAATCAACCAACCAGAGCAAATACCTGCACGTTTTATAACTTATACTCGTCTGGGATAAACGGCATTGCCCCGTGCTGAGTACATACATAGGCAGATACACGAACTGCCCTTAGATGCGCATCTGGTACACTTTCACCTTTTAGGATTGACGAAACAAAGGTTGCAGTGAACGAATCACCAGCTCCAACCGTGTCCGCAACCATAACTTTTGGAGTTGCCACAAACGAATAATTACCAGGAGTAAATACATAACTGCCATTAATTCCGCAGGTTAAAATCAACATCCTTAGATTGTACTTTGCCAACAAAATCCAACATTTATCCTGAAGATCAATTCCAGGATAACCAAACATTCGAGCAATCGTCACCAATTCTTCATCATTGATTTTCAGTATATTACAACGCTCCATTGACTCAGTTATGATTTCCTTTGTGTAGAACCCCTGACGTAGATTAATGTCAAATATCTTGTAGACATCCTCTCCGTGTGGCATACTATCTATAAAGTTTAGAATGGTTTGTCGGGTTACTACATTTCTCTGGGCCAACGATCCAAAGCAGGCAACATTAGTTCTGCGAGCAAGCTCCTTGAGTTCACCTGTGAATGGGATGTTGTCCCAGGCAACATTCTCCTTAATTTCATACATCGGCACTCCATTTGGATCGAGCTCCACACCCACCGTGCCGGTCGGATAGGGCACCTTTGATATTTCATACTGAAGCCCATTTTTGTCGAACATCTCCAACAATTCAACTCCTAGTTCATCATCCCCTATTGCACTTACGACCTTTGAGTCGTAACCAAATTGAGATACGTGGTATGCAAAATTTGCCGGCGCACCACCGATTTTTCTTCCCTCTGGCAAAACATCCCATAGTGCCTCGCCAAGTCCTACAATATATCTATTCATTGATTAATTCCTCCTCTTTAATTCGTGATTTAACAAGTGCGTAGTACAAAATTACCAACTCGCACAAAATAACAGTTGCCCACGTCCACTGCCACGACCCAATACTATCTGCCATTATGCCTTGAAGTAGTGGGAATATCGCACCTCCAAAAACCCCCATCATAAAGACTCCAGAGGCCTTCGATGTGTATTGCTTCAACCTATCAACTGCCAAAGTGAAGATCGCACCCCACATAATCGAGTGACAGAGCCCAACGGCAACCAAAACCCAAAGATTTTCGGCAACTGTCGCAATAATCGTGAAAACAATTGCAAGAATTGCCGTTACAACAAGCTGTGTACGTGCTGTAATATGACTCACAAAGCTCGACATCGTTCGACCGACCATCAATCCTCCCCAATAGAGCGTTGCAAGTAGCGCAGGAATTCCTAATTCCAGCCCCGCGATGGTTAGATTCTCACTACCGAAAAATAGTAAAGGTCGCCCACTCTCTATCAGCTCCATAGCGTGGAGATTAACATTTACTCCAATGCAGACTTCGCCACCCACGTAGAAGAAAATAGCTATCACACCCCATTTCAGGTGACTGAACGACCAGATGCTGCGCTTCAACTTCACCGTGCTATACGTCCCCTCAATATCAGGAAGTTTCATCTTATGGCTAATTAATGTAATGACAGAGATGAAGATTACAAGAATCGAGAATGGAGCGATTAGCTGATCCTCCTCAACATCTGCGACAGCAACACCCGCAAAGAGCACTCCAGTAACAAAGAATGGCGCGATAGTTGTTCCAAAGGAGTTGATAGCACAGACGATGCTCATACGCTGTACTGGCTGAGTGCCGGGTAAATCATAGGCGTTTACGTAGGGGTTGATAACAACCTGAAGAATCGCGGCGGAAGTCCCCATTGCGTACGAACCCAACAAGAATATAAAGTAACCCCAGGGAATGTAATCCTTGCCGATGTTGACACCAAAATCCATAACCTTTGCTGCCAAAATCGACGCAATAAGATAGAAAAGAACTCCTCCAATCATATAGAGCAAGGCACGCAACATTGTCCTTTTATACCCAATTTTATCGATCCATTTGCCCCCCTGCGGACTATTGACAAGATAGCCCAAGAAAAATGCAAAAGGAATCAACGTCGCGAGTGTATTGCGCAGAGTCTCAACATTGGAGAGAAAAGCAATCTGGAGAGGAGCCTGAAACTGACCATTGACAGTTGTCAAAAAACCCACAATAAAGTATAAAAAGGTTAGCAGCACAAATGGTGCTAATCCATATTTGTTATTTTTGCTCATAATGGCTACTCTGTTACAATTGTTTCCAAGGTCATCATCGCGCCGTGTTCCTTAATCTGCCTCACCATAGAGAGGTATAGATCAACGAACTTGGCGTTGACAGAGAGATTCACTGTCGAAAAGGTTGCGGTTGTCAGAGCGTCGACCGCATTCTCGCTCGCATACTTAGCAGCATCTTCATCGCTCATCTGCGGCTCAAAGAGATTGAAGGTAGCTCCACTGTCATCAACCTTGTACTTTAGGTAGTGACGATATGCAGCAATTAAATATGCGATTCGTGTCATATCATCGCCGTTTGCCAGCATCTGTTCGACAATAGGCAGTACATAGACCTTAAATTTTGATGCACCGTCACCACACAAACGTGAGATTTGATCGCTTACAGCACTGTTGGAAAAGCGCTTGATGAGCACCCTTTTGTATTGCTCCAAATCTGTGTTCATCGGTGCTGGAACGTACGGAGTAACGTCGACATTCATAAAGTCTTCGATAAACTTCACAATGCATCGATCGTTCATCGCCTCATCAACGCCGCGATAGCCTGACAAAAAAGATGGATATGAGAGCAACGTGTGAGAGGCATTGAGCAACGATAACTTCATATTCTCATAGGGAGCTACATCGTCGGTGAACTCAACTCCAACAGATTCCCACGCTGGACGACCAGCCTTGAAGTTATCCTCCACAACCCACTGAATATAGTCCTCGCAGTAGACAGGTGCGTTGTCAATCGTGTCGAGCGTTTTGTTGATTCTCTCAATATCGACATCTGTTGTTGCTGGCGTGATTCTATCGACCATACTGTTGGGATAGCTTACGTTTTGTTCTGCCCACGCAGCCAACTCGCTATCTTGTTGTGCGAAGAATGAAGAGAACACCTCGCGACATTTATCTCCATTGTGTTGAAGATTGTCGCAGGTGAGAATAGTTACAGCACCTGCACCACTTCTCATCCTTCTGCGAAGCCCCTCGGCAACATACCCAAAGACACTTCGAGGAGCTACCGTTGTGGGGCGCAACAGATCGCTTTGAACACTCTCGCTTTGCAAAGTATAACCGCCCTCGGTAATTGTCAACGAGATGATCTTCGTATCAGGCGATGCAACCTTGTTGATTATTGCCTCAGCATCCTCGCCACTCCAATATAGTTCGCAGAGAGACCCAATCCACTCAACGACGCCCTCAGACTCACAGCCACATACGGTGAGTGAGTATATACCATCTTGTTCTTTGAGTATGCGATAGAGCTTCTCATCCTGAGGCATAAGCATAGCACCGCAGATGCCCCACTCGTTGGTCTCTGCAAGGTTCAGAAGTGCATTTGTGTAGGATTGGAGGTGTGCGCGGTGGAAGTTCCCCACTCCAAAATGAAGTATCCCCGATTTGATCTGAGATCTGTTGTAGTTGAATCTTGAAATTTTCATAGCGGTATATTTTTTTTTAGGTTCTGTGATATACTTGATTTTACTTCTCTACATCACAAAGGTAGTCGTGCAACACATTTCTGAGAAATAAAAACAATGAAAAATCCTTGCAAACGTTTGCGGGAACGTTCCCAAAATCTGCAAACGTTCCCAAAGGTTGCAACTCTCACGAAAATAGATTATTTTTGCACCATTAGATATGAAGATAAAACGAGTAACGATAAAAGATATTGCCGAGCATTTGACCATATCGGTATCAACCGTCTCACGAGCGCTGACCGATGACAAGAATATCCGTCAGCAGACCAAAGATGCTGTCTTAGAAGCCGCGCAACTCTTAGGATACAAACCGAATCCGGTTGCTACGAACTTGAAATATGGGCGTACAAATACGGTAGGGGTGATCGTTCCCGAGATGGTAACACCCTATGCCGCAAAGGTGATTGAGGGTGTTCAAGAAATACTCAATGATCAGGGAATAAAAGTTATCATTGCTGAATCTGGCGAGTCGTGGATACGCGAAAGAGACAATATCGCAACAATGGAGCGCTTTATGGTCGATGGAGTTATCATATCGCCTTGCGACCATATTCAGAACAGAGATGAGTATAGACGATTAATAAACGAGGGGATCGCGGTTGTATTCTTCGATCGTATTGCGTATGGCATTGAGGCATCTCAGGTCTCTGTTGATGACTACCTAAAATCGTTCTTCTTGGTTGAGCATTTGATTCGCTCGGGATGCAGAAAAATTGCTCACCTTTGTGGAAATAGCTCGGTGTATAACTCACAACTTAGAGCTAAAGCATACAGAGATGCACTCCAAAAGTTCAAGATCTCACTCAACGAATCGCAATATATCTTAGACTGCGGATTCTCCTTCGATAATGGAGCAGAGGCAGTAGATAAACTAATTGACAACGGTGTTGACTTTGATGCGATCTTCGCTTTCACTGACACACTTGCCATCGGGGCGATGAATCGACTCAAAGAACGCGGAGTGTCAATCCCCGAGGAGGTATCCATTGCGAGCTTCTCGGGTACAGCCCTCTCGACAATAGTCACCCCATCGCTCACCACGGTTGAACCACCACTGAGGGAGATGGGAAGAGAGTCGGCAATCTTAATCCTCGAGAAGATTAAAATGCCAAGATCTCCGAATCGTTCGGTTGTCTTGGATGCGGAGATTGTATGCCGTATGTCGACACGATAAACCATACATATTTACTGTCGGTGTATGTTGTACAGTTGTAGTAGGAGTTGAACAGAGTATTTCAAAAAAAAAGATCGTCTGTGATTTGCCTTACGGCATCTTTAGTATCAAAAAAGACCTATGGCTCGATAGTCGAACAGCATTGGTCATAGAGTTAGGTTACCCATAATTTGTGTACAAGAAACGGTGATTTGTATAGTTACTTTTCATTTATTAGTATATATCTTTGCGGTTTAGTTATTGTACGGTGATTTTTTAATACAAAACGTATCAAAGAGATGAATATACTGGAGTCTTTCGGCGCGTATGTCGATTCGCAACGAGCGGTTAGCCTAAACTTTATGATACTATGCGGAGTTTTAATCCTCATAGCTCTCATAGCACACTTTGCATTTCCCTCAACCACGCTTACCGTATGGCTTAAACGCAGCTTGGTGCTGTGTGGGCTACTCATTGCAGTGGGTGGGTTTAGTTACTATGGCTTCAATCAAAAGGTTGAAAAGGATGGGCGTTCACTCTATGAGAGAAACTCAATAGAGTTCAAACAAAGCGAACAAGTACGTATGGACAAAGTCCTCAAACAGTTCCCATACTACCAAATCATACTGGCTCTTCTGGTTATACTCTCGCTTATTGTGATTATATTTGTGCCATTGCCAAAACTAAAAGGTATAGCATTTGCTTGTGCTATGTTATTTATTGGGTGTATGGTCGTAGAACAAATTTCGCACCACGCAATCCTTGAGTATGTACTAAAATTAAAAACACTATGAAAAATATTATACTCTATCTTATACCCATTGTGATGATAGCTATTATTGCAGTGGCGGTATACTACCTTTCGAGACGTATGTCGTGGGCATTTAGCCTCTCGACAAAGTACACTATTATGGCGGTGGGAGCTGTCGTAATATTCTTTATTGTCAGTATGATGATCATTATGCGTGCAAATCTAACAAGTGGAATAAGTCATATGATATATAATCTATCGACCATCGGTTTCGGAGTGTTGGTCATTATGATATTTAGTCTACTTGCTGTTGATCTTGTACAGTTGTTTGCTCGGATGCCTCCAAAAGTATTCGGAGTGGTGGTTATGAGTCTCAGTTCGGTTGTCTCGATCTATGCTCTGTGGAATGCTCAAAACATACGTACGGTTTATCAAGATGTGGCAATTCCCAATTTGTTGCAGCCGCTAAAAATTGCACAACTCTCGGATATACACATTGGGCATTTCTGGGGTAGAGAAACCGTTGAGGAACTTGTAGATATTGTCGAGAAGGAGGGTGATGTCGATGCGGTGGTCATAACGGGCGATATGTTTGACGGGCGAGTGAGACTTAAAGCCGAGGTGCTCGAACCATTCGGTCGATTGTCAATGCCGATATACTTTATCGAGGGCAATCACGATGGGTATTCTGGAGCTGCTGAGATCAAAAAAATGTTGAAGGATAATGGCATAATTGTTTTAGATAACAAGAAGGTAGAGTTCAAGGGACTTCAGATCATAGGTCTCGATTATCTGATGGCTGATCGTAACACTCGTAATACTTTCCACGCCCCTGAGGCGCGGGTTACAATGCAGGAGGTTTTACCGACGCTGGCAATTGACAAATCTCGCGCATCGCTGCTCTTGCACCACAATCCGATTGGGGTGAACTATGCAGCAGAAAATGGTGTAAATCTATACCTGGCAGGGCACACTCATGCCGGGCAAATGTTCCCCGCGACGCTCATCGCAAAGTTAATGTTCCCGTTCAACAAAGGATTGTATAGGTATGATGGCAATACTCAAGTCTATGTTTCGCAAGGAAGCGGTACGTTTGGTCCGCCGATGCGACTCGGAACAAGTAGCGAGGTGACCATTTTGAACCTAAAGTAAGGTTTTTAATCTACCGACATACGTACACCTATGCTCGACTCTATCGTACACATCGATACGATCTCGAAGTTTAATCATATGATGAACTTCGAGACTCAAGATCCACTCGTTTCGTTTGTGGATTTCGGGCAGATGGATATCACAGTTGAGCCAGTGCTTCTCTCCGCAGACTTCTACGCAATAGTGATAAAGGATGATTGCAGTGTAGCACTAAAATACGGTCGCAACCGATATGACTACGACGAGCAGACTATGATTTTCATTGCGCCTCGTCAAGTGATTGGCACAAGCGAAAGCTCTTCGAGGAGCTCAGGCAAGGGGTGCGGACTGTTTTTTCATCCCGATATACTCAAAGGAACTCAACTTGCAAGTACAATTAAGCGCTACAATTTCTTCTCGTATGAGGTGAACGAGGCTTTGCATCTAAGCAACGAAGAGAGGAGAACTGTCGGAGATTGTATGGCGAAGATAAATGCTGAAATATCACGCCCGATAGATAAACACAGCAGGCGTATCATCGTATCAAACATAGAGTTGCTTCTTGACTACTGCCAGAGATTCTATGACAGACAATTCATCACACGAGAGGTGATAAATCACGATATTCTCTCTCGATTTGAATCTCTGTTGAGTGATTATTTCGATAGCGGAAAGTCCATAGAGGGTGGTTTGCCAAGTGTTAGGTACTTTGCCGAGATTCTGGCTCTCTCGCCAAGCTATATGAGTGATGTTATTAAACGCGAAACGGGACGAAGTGCAGTGGAGCATATTCAACTTGAGACCATTGAGCGCGCAAAGGTCGAGCTTACTTCTTCGGCGAAGAGTGTTTCACAGATTGCACACTCCTTGGGGTTTGATTATCCGCAGTACTTTTCACGTCTCTTTAAGCGCTATACGGGTAAGACCCCTAACGAGTATAGACTCTCATAGGGTTGTTGCAGTTAAATTTTCACCTCTCCGTTGCTTTTATGTGGGGGAAAGCAACCAATTTTTTTTCATTGTAGTGCTGTTTTTTTTGGGCTCTATTATGTTGATATGAATTAGAGTAGGTGTCTAAAAGTTTTGATTTCACTTTTTCCGCAGATTAAAGTTGTAAATGCGACACTTTGT
>CAYJMA010000078.1:0-7959 GCA_964371475.1 uncultured Rikenellaceae bacterium
GCATTTACAACTTTAATCTGCGTCAAAAGTGAAGCCGCCGGCAGGCAGTGTTAGCTGGTTATGCCAAAACGGTCGCCAGTGAGCTACGCAAAGGATTTTGCTAAAGGTCGCTTGGGGTGGCGACCGTCCGCAATATGGTTTTTTTGGCTCTACAATTGGTAATATTGTATGTTAGAGTAGGTGATCAAAAGTTTTGATTTCACTTTTTCAAAAGTGAAGCCGCCGGCAGGCAGTGCGGGCAATGTCAAGTACTCAGAGACGTACGACTGAGGGAGTCCAAAGAGGCAACGAAGTTGGCGGACTCCCTCGGGGGGAGTCGTACGTCCGCCTTGGGTTGGTTACTCTAAAATCAGCAAAAAAGTGGCGACCCTCCGCAATATGGTAGTTTGCTCTAAATGTCTTGCGGCCGCCCTCGTGGGAGGAGTCGTGTGCCCACCCAAAGGTCGCCCAGCGCAATGAAACCTTACATATAGATGCAGGTCATACCACGCAAATTTAATGGCAACTCCCTTTTGTTCCACCGTTCATTGCCTTTGCCCTCCCTCTTCCTATGATCTTCTAAAAGGCACTACCTCCGAGAAATTCCCTGATCAGAGATGTTGCAGGTATGTTCTTGTCATCCAACTCGGCAAAGTACTCCAAAAAGCGCAACAATCTTCTCGATTCGTAATACGCCTCACTCCCCGGTGGGATAGCTCTCAGTAACGGCTCGGCATATCGTCTAAGTATTGAGAATTCGAATGGTAGCGCAGTGTTGAACATAATATCGGCCTCTTCTTGATATGGGAAAATGTGTTTTTGCTCGCCTCGCCGAACACTCTGCCAACCGTTAATGGTGACCTCTGCGCTACGCCCCCTAAACTTGCTATCGCGTACCATCCTGCGCAGTAGTCTATTGTCAGAGGTGTGTATGATTGAGGTCGAGTCCATCGAGAGCGCAGTGAGTGCAGAGACGTATATCCTGAATGATCTATCCTCAAGCTCGTGGAAACTGCCACTAAGTCTTGGGTTTAGGGCGTGTATGCCCTCAACAAGTAGAATGCTTTTGGTGTCGAGCGATATGCTAACATTACTCGGCAGGCTACGACCCTCCAGAAAGTCAAAACGAGGGAGAGTAACCATCTCGCCTTGAAGCAGTCGTTGTAGATCACCATTGAAGCGTTTGTAGTCTATCGCCTCGAATGCCTCCAGATCGAGCTCGCCATTTTCATCACGAGGGGTCATCTCCCGATCCACAAAGTAGTCATCGAGCGATATGATGCGAGGTTCGAGACCCACAACCGAGAGTTGTATGCCGAGGCGACGAGTGAAAGTAGTCTTCCCACTGCTACTCGGCCCTGAGACAAACACTACCTTTACCCCTCGACTTTGATGTGCACGGAGCACACTGTCGGCAACCATCGAAAAGTTCTTCTCTTGTAGAGCCTCCCCGATTCGTATAATATCGGGACCATCGCCCCGCGCAATACGACTGTTCAGAGCACCTACATTACCCACGCCGAGTATGTCGAGCCACATTTCATTGGCCATAAAAACTCCGTATAGCTTTTCGCTAAGCACGGCAGGTTGCACCACACTCATATCATCTCTGCTGGGTAGTCGCAACACAAAACCACTGCCAAGTCCCTCAAGAGCAAACCTCCTTATAACCCCAGTACTCATAGGCAGAGCTCCGAAAAACTCACCCCACAGGCCATCAAGCTCATACATATCAACCCAGTAGTTCCTCTGGTAGCTGTGCAGTTCCACCTTATCTTGATCTCCCTGCTGCTCATATATTGCTACTGCCTCTTCAAAAGATTTTCGGTGCTTTGATATTGTTTTGTTCGCCTCGACAGCCTCTTTCATTTTCGTCTCCACCTCCCGAAGCTCCTCTTTGGTAGGAACCCGCCCTCCAGCCAACTCTATGTATAAACCACTGCCTGCACTGTGCATAACACTGATGTGTTGCCCATCTCCATAGACCTTGCGTACTGCCCACTGAAGAAGAAAGGTAGCCCCTCGTGTATAGACCCTATGCCCCTCACGCTCCGAGGTGCTGATGAAACGTACAGCCACCCGGCTATTAACCTCATAGCCCAACCACTCGCTAACACCATCAACATAGGCTGCAATATAATTACCGCTCTGTGCAAGTTCTTCGAGTTTCGTGCCCACTGCAACCGACTCTTCACGGTTGTCGTTTTCAATAATTATCTTTATCATAGCATTGGAGAGAAGAGGCGTGCTGCTGCCTCTTTGAAGTTATCCTTTCGTTTTCGTTCGTGCCACCACTTTAGGGTGATGTGCCTACACTCCTCAATATCCTTTAGAAACGAGCTTTCGAGTTGCTCGGCGATCTGCGAATCGTATATCATAGCTGTAACTTCAAAGTTGTCTTCGAGACTCCGCGGATCCATATTAGCGGAACCAATCGAGCTAAATGAGCCGTCGACTGCCATTATCTTGCTGTGATTGAACCCCTTTTTGTATAGATAGACCTCTACCTTTGCTTCGAGAAGTTCGGTAAAGTAGGAGCGTGATGCCCAGTGCACGAGTTTGCTGTCTGAGTACTCAGGTAGCATAATCTTTACATCGACCCCGCTAAGTGCAGCAACCTTTAGAGCGGTCAGCAACGATTCACTCGGCAGGAAGTATGGCGTTGAGATAAAGATCTTCTTCTTGGCTCGCGATATTGTGGCAAAGAATGCTTGCATAATCGCGGCATACCTACTGTCTGGGCCGCTGAGCGTTATTTGGCAAGCTGTGGGTGATGGTTGTTGAGGGGCAGTGGGGTAGTAGTCGCTCGATCGAGGAATTGTACACTTAGTCATAGCATACCAATCGGTGGAGAATGTTACTTGTAGCATCTGCACAGCATCACCCTCTATTTGCAAGTGAGTATCCCTCCACACACCACGCTTTGTGCCACGTAGATACCGTATTGCAAAGTTAAGACCTCCCATAAAGGCAGTCTGCCCATCTACGACAACAATCTTACGATGATTTCGATAGTTCATACTACTTGTGAGCAGTGGGAAGTAGACGCGCTGGAATACCTGCACCTCGATACCAGCTCTTTTTAGTGTTTGTCTATAGCCTTTGGGTAGCGACCAACTACCCACACCGTCATACAGCACCCTTACCTCAACTCCCTCTCTGGCCTTGCTACACAACCTGTGGAGTAGCTCTCTTCCCAGTTCATCGTCCTCAATGGTGTAGTACTCAATATGTATATGGTGTTTGGCACTGTCGATGGCAGCAAAAATAGCGGAGAAGGTCTCCTCTCCGTTGTTAAGTATCTTAATGGTGTTGTTTGTGGTAAGTGGGGTGTTGCTGTTTTGTAGTAGAAGTTTTATGGTTTGAGTATAGTCTTTGGTTCCTTCGAGCTCAAGATTTTCGATCTGCTTGACTTGCCACTGTGAGAATAGCTCTACACGTCGCAAATATGTCAGACCACTAAGATTAAAGAGTTTGCGCCTACGGCGACTTTGCCCAAAGAAGAGAAAGAAAAAGAGTCCAACCACTGGAATCACAACAATTACCACTATCCATATAAGTGCTCTTGTGGGTTCTCTGCGTTCAAAAAGTATGGTGTAGACCGAGGCAATGACCATTAAAGTGTATAGGGTCAGCAGTCCAAGTATTATGTAATTCCCAATAGTCATATCGCTCAACCACAAAGGTAATAAAATTATTATCAAAAAATGGTCAAAAAATAGTGTGAAAGTTTGCATTAATCATAATTTCTTTTTTAACTTTGTTGTGAACAAGGAGTGTGGTTTGAGTGGATGGAGGGCGTGTTTTGTAATTGTGATATATTTTTCAAGTAAGATATTAAAAAAATAAGTTATGACAGAAGATATTAAGGACGTTGTGGTCCGTTTTTCAGGCGACTCGGGCGACGGTATGCAACTTAGCGGAATGTTATTCAACGATACGTCTGCTTTGTCAGGTAATTCAACATCGACATTTCCGGATTTTCCGGCAGAGATACGTGCACCACAGGGTACAGTTGCTGGCGTCTCTGGATTTCAGGTTCACTTGGGTAGTCAAAGAGTGCTTACCCCAGGGGATTGCTGCGATGTGCTTGTTGCTATGAACCCTGCAGCACTCAAAGCGAACAGAAAGTGGTTGAAGAAAGATGCCACGATTATCTGCGACTCCGATAGCTTTACATCAAAGGATGTTCAACGAGCAGGGTTTACCACCGAGGATCCATTTGTAGAGCTGGGTATAGAGGGCTACAATATAGTTCTTTGCCCGATCACCTCGATGACAAAGGAGGCACTAAAAGATAGCTCGCTTGATGCTAAAAGCGTGGCAAAGTGCAAGAATATGTTTGCACTTGGTATTTGCTACTATCTCTTTGACCACCCCACGAACTTTACCTTTGATTACTTTGATAAGAAATTTGCCAAACGCCCACTTGTAGCAGATGCAAATAAGAAGGTGCTTGCCGCAGGTATAAACTATGCGAGCAATACGCATCAGTTTGCCAATCGCTACAAACTTGCTAAGACAGAGTTTGAGAAGGGCGTTTATAGATCTATTTCGGGTAATCAGGCTACGGCCTGGGGGCTTATTGCTGCGAGCGAGAAGTCCGGAAGACCGCTATTCTGCGGTTCCTATCCGATTACTCCGGCTACTGCCATTCTCGAGGAGCTTGCAAAGCGCAAGGATCTTGGAGTGAAGACTCTTCAGGCCGAGGATGAGATTGCAGGGATATGTACATCTATTGGAGCTGCCTTTGCCGGCAACTTTGCTGTGACTACTACCTCTGGGCCAGGATTGTCGCTCAAGAGCGAAGCTCTCGGACTGGCTGTTATGACGGAGTTGCCACTGGTAATTGTTGATGTACAGCGCGGCGGCCCGTCGACTGGTCTACCCACAAAGACCGAACAAGCAGACTTAGATCAAGCTCTCTGGGGACGTAATGGTGAGTGTCCGATGGTGGTGCTCGCTGCAAAGACTCCATCGGGGTGTTTCGATTCGGCATTTACTGCAGGTAGAATAGCACTTGAGCATATGACTCCTGTGATTTTACTCACAGACGGTTTCATTGCAAATGGATCCGAACCGTGGAAGATACCTCAGATGAAGGACTACCCCACGATTACCCCTCCGATGGTTACCGAAAAGCCTGAGGGTGGATATAGCCCATATAGTCGAGATAGCGAGAAGTTGGCGCGAGGTTGGGCACTACCCGGAACGGTAGGGCTTGAGCATCGTATTGGAGGTCTGGAGAAGGACTACCATACGGGTGCTGTGTCGCACGATCCGAAAAATCACCAAAAAATGGTGGAAACACGTGCCGCAAAGGTTGCAAAGGTTGCAGACTTTATGCCCGAACAAGAGGTTTATGGTGATGCTAAGGGAGAGCTGCTCGTTGTTGGTTGGGGTGGAACTTATGGGCACCTCAGAACGGCAGTTGACGAACTTAGAGCCGAGGGAAAGAGTGTGTCGCACTGCCACCTTGAGCTTATCAACCCTCTGCCACGTGGAGTGGAGGAGATCTTTAAGAGTTTCAAAAAAATCGTGGTATGCGAACTCAATATGGGGCAACTTGCAAACTACCTCCGTATGAACTTCCAGCAGTTTGAATACCACCAACTCGGCAAGGTGCAAGGACTGCCTTTTACCATTGAGGAGCTTACAACTAAATTTAATACACTACTATCGAAGTAATTACCAATATGAAATATACAGCACAAGACTTTAGAAGCGATCAGGAGGTGAAGTGGTGTCCTGGTTGTGGAGACCACGCCATACTTAATGCAGTTGCTAAGGCACTGCCCGAAGTTGCCGAGCAACTTAACTATGCTCATCAACGCTTTACATTTGTTAGCGGAATAGGTTGCTCAAGCCGTTTTCCGTACTATATGCAGACCTATGGGTTTCATAGTATTCACGGGCGAGCAGCCGCAATCTCAACAGGTGTTAAGGTGGCAAATCCTACGCTCTCGGTGTGGATGGCAACTGGCGATGGAGACTCGTTGGCAATCGGAGGAAATCACTTCATACACGCCGTAAGACGTAATATTGATATAAATATTATGCTCTTCAATAATCAGATTTACGGTCTGACCAAAGGGCAATACTCTCCAACGTCTCCTATTGGTAAGGTGACGAAAACCTCACCATATGGCACAGTTGAACACCCATTCCAACCGGGTGAGATGGTACTCGGAGCCAGAGGAACATTCTTTGCACGCTCGGTGGATGTGGATATTAACCTGACCAAAGAGTGCCTCATAGCTTCTGCGGTGCACGACGGAACCTCGGTGGTTGAGATCTTGCAGAACTGTGTTATTTTCAACGATAAAGCATTTGACATCTTTTCAAAAAAAGAGCTTCGAGAAGAAAATACTATTGTGCTAAAACACGGCGAAAAGATGCTATATGGTGCAAATAAAGATAAGGGATTGATACTCTCTGGTCGAGGACTAAAGGCAGTAAAGTTGGGTGAGGGAGGCTATACGATACACGATGTGCTAACGCACAATGCTCAGGACAAAGACCCAGGAGTACATATGATGCTTGTCAATATGAAAGGACCAGATATGCCAGTTGCACTTGGAGTGATTCGAGATGTGAAGGATGCAACGTATGATGACTGTGTAAGAGATCAATTAATCGAGGTTAGCTCACACGCAACTATTTTTAATGTCGATGGGCTACTCAATAGTGGCGAAACTTGGGAGGTGAAGTAATGAAAAAAATCGGATGCTTCGTAATTTTCCTCCTCTTTGCAGTGATCGCCTACCTCACAAACCCAACAGAGGATCAGCATATCGAAAAAGCATATCAAATCTTACGAGAACAAGGAGTAAAAAACTTTGGTATCAATAGCGACTACCTTGCCATTGGTGAGGGGTTGGTTGGCAAAGATAATATGAATGAGTTTATGAGTAAGTTTATCAAAAGAAAGAACTATTACTTATTCTCGCTCACCGAAGTTGATATCAATGGCATTGAGCAGATTGTGGGCATAGGTTTGTTTGGCAAGGTGTGGGATATATCCCCGGCTATAGACTTTGTGTCAAAGGGGATTGATGCAGCGAGCGAAGAGTAGCGCTTCTCAATATTTGAAAATGGGCAACTAAGTTTGCCTGTTGTTACAGAGTTACAGAGTGGCAGAGTATCTGGAGGGATAAATCGAGGAGTGGGGGGAGTTCTCTAAAACCACAGTACGACTTCCTTTATGACTATATACATCATATAGAAGCACAGGGCGAGCTTTAGTCCCGTGCCCACAACGAACCCGATGAAAGTCCCTACGGTGGCTATCAGGGAATCGGCAACGGAACGCTTGCCAACGATCAGTTCGCCGACAAATGACCCCAAGAGCATTCCTATTATGATACCAATTGGTGGTATAAACATTCCCAGTACCATACCTATGATTGATCCCCAAGCGGCATTTTTAGTTCCACCAAATTTTTGAGTTATCAGAGGTGGTAGATAGTAATCTGCGATGAAAACCACGGCTGTTATAACTCCGAGTATTGCCATATATGATAGCGAAAGTGTGGAAAACTCTGTGACGTAGAATATCCACATTGCACCATAGGCGAGTATAGGGCCAGGTATTGCAGGTACAATGCAGCCGATAACTGCCAGAACCAGTAGTGTTGCGCTGAGTATGGTTAATAATGTGTCCATTTTTGGCAGTAGTAGTAGATACTTTAAGGTGATTACGATGCAAAAGTAAGAATATTTTGGATCAACAGCAAATTCCTGAGGGACACTCTATTTTGTTTCGCTGTGATGTGGAATTTTGATCTAGGTGAATATAGGCATAGCGAATTAATGGAGCAGGGCTATTAAAATCGTTGGAACGAGCCTATGAGATACCTGCTTTTTTTCTTTGCGTCTGGATTTTAGTATGAGCAGGATTATGTGTCGGAGGTCTACTATTAGGTGGACGTACGACTCCCCCCAATAGTCGACAGTGGTGGAGTCCGCCAACTTGCGTTG
>CAYJMA010000079.1:0-7932 GCA_964371475.1 uncultured Rikenellaceae bacterium
AGTGTTATCAATGTCAAAAAATAAAAAAATCAAGACGGTCGCTCGGGGTGGCGACCGTCCGCAATTTGACAGTTTGCACGCAGAGACGTACGACTGAGGGAGGATGGCAACGAAGTTGGCGGACTCCCTCGGGGGGAGTCGTACGTCCGCCTTGGGTTGGTTGCTCTAAAATCAGTGATGAAAAATCAGCCCCCAAAAGTGGCGACCGTGCGCAATTCGGTAGTTTGCACGCTAAAGACGTACGACTTCGGTAGTTTGCCCTAAAATCAGTGATAAAAAATCACTCACAAAGATACAGATTCGACACAATAAAACGCTACACCACAGCTCACCCTACTATACAGAGTCGCAAAACAAATCAAAAAAAACAGCACCAATCCAAAAAAAGCAGAGGCACTCCACAATTACTTGGAAGTGCCCCCTGAATATTTGACTTGTAACAACTGACCTATGTATTCATACCACCGCAGCAATTAACCACCTGACCGCTAACATATGACGATAAATCGCTACCAAGGAATATACACACACCTGCAACATCTTCAGGAGTACCACCCCGGCGAAGAGGTATCTTCGACGCCCACTCATTACGCACATCCTCTGGTAGTTGGTGCGTCATCTCGGTGATGATAAAGCCTGGAGCTACCGCATTACAACGAATGCCACGAGAACCAAGCTCCTGGGCAACCGACTTCGTCAAACCTATCATTCCTGCCTTAGATGCCGAGTAGTTAGCCTGACCTGCATTGCCCGAAACGCCAACAACTGAACTCATATTAATGATCGAACCACTCTTCTGTTTCATCATAATGGGAGTAACCGCCTTGGTGAGATTAAAGGCGCTCTTTAGATTAACGTTGATGACCAAATCCCACTGCTCCTCGGTCATACGCATAAGAAGTCCGTCGCGAGTAATACCAGCATTGTTAACCAGTATGTCAATCGAACCAAACTCCTTGTGAATCTCTGACACAACGTTAGCCGAAGCCTCAAAATCTGCCGCATTAGAGCTATACCCCTTGACCTTTGTACCATAGGCCGCAAGCTCCTTTTGAGTCTCGGCAATAACCTCAATAGGCGCCATATCGGTAAATGCAATATTGGCACCTGCCTTAGCATATTCAACAGCTATAGCCTTGCCAATTCCACGAGCGGCTCCCGTGATAAGAGCAACTTTGTTTTCGAGTAGTTTCATCTTTTTTTATGTTTTTATTAAAAGTGTAGGGCAAAGTTATTAATTTTTTGTAAAATCACGACATTCTTTATACCTTTACGGTAATTTCAAGATATATTATTCAAAATTCTTACACAAAACCCTATGAAAGATAAAAAGATTGCAGAGCTAATTGCCGCAGAAAAAAATCGTCAAACACACGGCCTCGAACTAATCGCTTCGGAAAATTACGTAAGCGCAGATGTTATGGAGGCGCAGGGCTCAGTGCTCACGAATAAATATGCTGAGGGTTACCCCGGTGCGAGATACTATGGAGGGTGCGAGGTGGTCGACAAAGTGGAGCAACTTGCCATTGATAGACTCTGCGAGCTCTACGGTGCAGAGTTTGCAAACGTGCAACCACACTCGGGGGCAAGTGCTAATCTTGCAGTATTTCTCACTTGTATGAAACCTGGGGACACCTTCCTCGGGCTTGACCTTGCGCACGGAGGACACCTTACGCACGGCTCACCGGTCAACTTCTCGGGCTTTCTCTACAACCCCATAGGTTACCAAGTAGACCAAGAGAGCGGAACGATAAACTACGACAAAATGGAGGCACTGGCAGTTGAACACAAACCTAAGATGATAATCGGAGGCGCGAGTGCCTACTCACGAGAGTGGGACTATGAGCGTATGAGAGAGATTGCAGACAAGGTGGGAGCTATCCTTTGGGTAGATATGGCACACACGGCAGGACTCGTGGCTGCTGGACTGCTGAACAATCCTGTGCCTCACGCTCACGTCGTTACATCGACCACACACAAAACTCTTCGTGGCCCTCGTGGAGGAGTTATCATCGTGGGCAAGGACTTTGACAACCCGTGGGGGGTTAAAACCCCAAAGGGAGAGGTGAAAAAGTTCTCGGCAATGATAAACTCTGCCGTTTTCCCTGGAGCACAGGGTGGACCTCTTGAACACGTCATAGCTGCAAAAGCTGTGGCATTCGGCGAGGCTCTCTCGCCCGAGTACAAGACCTATCAGGAGCAAGTGATGAGCAACGCAAAGGTGCTTGCCGAGGCATTTGTCAAGAAGGGATATAAAGTGATCTCAGATGGTACGGACAACCACCTGATGCTCATTGATTTGCGTCAGAAATTCCCCGACCTAAGCGGCAAAAAAGCTGAGCGAGTGCTGGTCGAAGCAGAGATTACGCTGAACAAAAATATGGTGCCATTCGATAGTCGCTCGCCGTTTCTCACCTCGGGCATTAGAATTGGAACACCTGCTGTGACCTCGCGAGGGTTGAAAAACGAAGATATGGCGTGGATAGTCGAAATGGTCGACAGAGTGCTCTGCGGCGCTGATGACCAAGAGATTATCGCTGGGGTTAGAGCAGAAGTTCAAGCCAAGATGAAGAGCTATCCTCTTTTTGCGTGGTAGAATAGCAACAAGGAGGTGCGGTTATGCGGTTTAGCGAAAGAAAGATTTATTGATGAAGAAAAAGAAGGTCTATTTAATCCTGATGGCTCTTGCTATGGGGTGTGCGCCAAAGTCTCAACACTTTAGCTACAATGAGGGTATCAATATCATACCAGTTCCTGTGGAGCTTGCCCAACGACAAGGCGATGGTAGCTTTAGACTTACCGCAAATACGGTTATTGTGGCAAAAGGTGAAGAATCTACAAGTGCTACAAACTACCTGTGGGCAAAGATAAAGGCGTCGACGGGGTATGACCTTGCTATAATAGAAAATGCTCCATCCAACAACTACATAGCGGTATCGATTAACGAAGAGTTGGAGGGCATTGATCCCGAAGGCTATACACTGCAATCCTCGGCAGAGGGTGTGGTCATAGAGGGTGTGGACGTGGCAGGAGCCTTCTACGGCGTGCAGAGCCTACTGCAACTACTGCCAGCGCAGATAGAGAGTGAGCAAAGGGTAGAAGATGTGAGGTGGGAGGTTCCAGCAGTGAAGATTAGGGACTATCCACGCTTTGAGTATCGTGGATTTATGCTCGATGTGTGTAGGCACTATATGGAGGTTGAGTCGATTAAAAGGCAGCTCGATGTGCTCTCTATGTTCAAAATCAACCGCTTTCACTGGCATCTGACAGACGATCAAGGGTGGAGAATCGAGATTAAGAAGTATCCTAAACTAACCGAGGTTGGTGCGGTGCGAACCGAGGGTGATGGTTCGACCTACGGCCCGTACTTCTACACTCAGGAGCAGATTCGAGAGGTGGTGGAGTATGCCGCTCAGCGACACATAACGGTAGTTCCAGAGATTGAACTCCCGGGGCACTCCCTTGCCGCTATTGCAGCATACCCCGAGCTTTCGTGTAGCGGACAGAGCGTAGAACCTCGTAACTACTGGGGAGTTGAACAAAACATACTATGTGTAGGATCCGACTCAGTCTTTGAGTTTTTGGAGGGAGTGATTGACGAAATAGTTGAACTATTCCCATCGCAGTTGATTCATATCGGGGGTGATGAAGCTCCCAAAAGTATGTGGAAGGCGTGCCCGCAATGCCAGGCAAGAGTCGAGGAGATGGAGCTCAAAGCATCGAGAGATGAGTATGGAGCGTGGCACTCGGTCGAGGATAAATTGCAGTCATACTTTATTGATCGAGTGGGTAGATATGTTGAGAGTAAGGGTAGAGAGTTTATTGGCTGGGACGAGATTCTACAAGGAGGACTTGCCAAAGGAGCGAAGGTAATGAGTTGGCAGAGCACTGATGGTGGAGTGGCGGCGGCTAAGATGGGGCACGAGGTGGTAATGACGCCTGCCTCCGAAGGGCTATACCTTGACCACTATCAAGGAGCTAAGGAGGTGGAGGAGACCACCATTGGGGGGTACGCACCGTGGACAAAGACATATGGGTATGAGCCTATCTCCGATGACTTTACGTCGCCGCAAATGGAAGAGCTCGTGCTCGGTGTACAGGGTAATATGTGGACAGAGTATAGGTTGTCTGATAGCTCGGTGGAGTATATGACCTATCCTCGAATGTTGGCAGTGGCAGAGATAGGGTGGTCGCCAAGATCTGCCAAAGATGAAGAGTACTTTGCCAAGCGGTTGCTTAATGCCTATGCTCGATTGGATTATCACGGGGTGAACTACCATATACCGATGGCAGAGGGAGTGTTGAGTCGCAATATAGTTTATACGGGAGACTCTACCGTTGTTGAGTTTTCCAACACCGCGGATACTTTGCCGATGGTGTATACCCTTGGGGGAGAAAAGGAGCTTACAGCGAGCTCTACTCCATACACCAATCCTATTGTCATTACCGATAGCTCCACGGTGATACATATCGCAACGGTGCTACCCACAGGTAGACTTAGCGTTGTGAGGTCTATACCGGTTGAGAGACAGGAGTTAAGCCCGGCGGTTATCCCACAAAGAGATGATGAGGCACGAGAATTGGCACGTCGTGTTCGCCCACGTAGGGGGCAAACCATTAAAGTAAGGCGAGCTCCCGGGCTATTTGCTCACGAAATTGAGTTTGCAAATGCTCGCTTTGACAACTACACTCTGGTAAGCACCTTTGCCATTGAACCATCATCTAATGATAATCTGTCGCCAGAGAATTTCGAGCCGTCGCTGAGTGTCTATGAGGGCTATATCAACGTGCCCGAGAGTGGTGTCTACACATTTGCCACCGATATGAGCAAACTCATAATCGATGGCAAAGAGATTATAAACAATACGAAGAAACTCAGCCGCCACTCAAGCCATCAAGCTCAAATAGCACTTGAGGCAGGCAAGCATACATATATGCTATATGTAAACAATATGATCAAAGATGGTTGGCCTGTGGAGTGGGGCGATGTTGGCTTTAAGTACAGCCCCCCCTCGGAGGATGAGCTTCAGGATGTAACATCGAAGATCATAGGCTATTAATCACTGTGGAGTCTTGCTAAAACACAAGGCTCAGCCCAAGGTTTACCTGTGAGATGTCCGGGCCAAGCCCCTCGGCGAATATTGATTTGGGATAGTACTTAAACTTTAGTGCTACCCAGCTTATACCGAGGTTGAACTCATAGCCGTAACGAAATAGCGGAACGTTGGTGCCACTCCACCGCTTCTGAACTCCATACATATCGGACTTGCTCTTGAAGTAGGACTCATAGCAGATCGAGCCTACCACACCGAAATTTACCCAGCTGTTGCCGCCGAACTTGAACTCCAGTAGAAGGGGAATCTGGAAGTAGGCGGTCGTGAGTTTGGTCTTCTTCCACCCCGATGCCGCATCGCCATACTTTGTGTAGTCTGGAGTTAGAGCTCCAGTGGTTGGGTCGTTGGTGAAGTTTATGGGTTCTGCCATTCTAAAGTTGTTGATCTCCATACCAAAACCGGTCACAATGCCGAAACATCCATAACCATAGATCACGGCATCTACAAAGTTGATGTCCACTCCTATGGAGTTTGCACTCTGCTTCATCCACTCCGCACCTGCCGGAACGTTCCAATTGCCGAGGTTGTCGATCAAACCATTGAAATTGAGAGAAAAACCTGCCCAACGACCCTCATACCAAGACCATCGCTTCGGATCGCGTTTTAACTTCGACTTCATTGCAAAATCAACTGCCTCCTTGCCATAGTAGGCAATGGTAATGCCTCCTGATAGGCTCTGATAGAAGATCGTATCGCTTTTGCTCACCTCAAGTGTGCCGTTCTTGTAGTAAACTCTCTTTGGTCGCTCAACTACTGTCTCTTTAGAAAATTCTTTGTCGATGATCGTCGTGTCCGTGGTATCGACAGTTGGTTCGGTGGGTGAGTGAGTGGCTGTTGTGTCGTTGCGCTCCGTAGCAGTGCCACATAGGGCACAAAGAGCAAAAAGTGTGGCAAGTAAATGCTTTTTCATTGGTTTATTATGTTTTTTGTTATCTATTGTTTGCTGTGTGACGGAAGTTTGAGATATAGGATTCCAAGATTTCCCTTGGCATATCTCGAAGTTTTATTCTTGTGTCGTCATTCTCTGCTGGTTCTTTGTTGCCTTTGTTGTGTCGTATGCCAAAGAGCGTTAGTCTCGGGCGAGATCTCTGGGTGGTAATCGTTGGGGATCTGTGTTCTATTGCGACAACGGGGGAAGCGAATTGTGCAAGTACGGTACGAAACTGCGGGTTTACAGTCTGAATCTCGGCACGGTGGAGCACAGGCGTTAAAGTATCCTCCTTCACCGATGCCGAGTTGTCGATGGTGGGTGCAGGTGCCAGAGATTGAGGAGATGCAACTACTTTGTGCACTCGATCTTGATGCAATGTTGTGTCTATAATAGGCTCTCGATAACATAAGACCTCTACGGTATCAACCACAGGCAGCATCGAGAGGTGTATAGCGTGGGGAGGTCTCACCACAAAAAGCACGCATACCGCTGCAACAACTGCCGCAATACCACTGCTCCACAACACCACTCGGGTCGTGATATTGGCTCGTTTCTTTAACCCCTCCTTGCCCTCGAAAATCAATGTCGGGGCGGGCACTCTATCAATCGTATCTCTATGCTTAATCATCTTTTCGTAGGTGTTCAAGTTTTTGGCGTAGTTTCTGGCGTACTCTATGCAATTTTATCTTTACAGATGCGGCGCTAAGTTCTGTTATTTGCTCAATCTCGGCGTAGGAGTATCCCTCCCAATCGCGGAGCATTATGATTGTCTTTTCCTCTACGGGCAATCTTTCAATCTCGCGCCATATTATTTCGTTGCTATTATCATAGTGGATGTCGTGGCTCAGTGTCGTATGGTTCGTGATATCCTCTTCAGGTCTCTTTTTTCGGTGGTGTGATATTGAAAGGTTATAGGCTATGGTAAAGAGGTAGTTCTTTGCTGTTTGGTGTTTCACCTCTTTTCGTCTCTGCCACAGTCGCAGGAATGCTTCTTGGACAATGTCCCTGCCATCACTGCTGCTGCGCACTGTGTAGACCACAAAACGCAGCAGCCCATCTGCGTGTTCATCCACTATGTCATTGTACTGTTTTGTGGTCATTGTTTTAACTATGCTCGGTATGTATATTATACGCGCCAGCTAAAAAAAAGTTACAACTTTAATGAAATTACCCCCGAGAAGAGTTGTAATCTTCCCGAGGGTAATAACCGTTATTTTATGATAATTTAGTTTGCGCTTTGTAGCACTGGGTAGCCGTTCTCGCCTGCCACAAAGATTACTTTCATATCATCGGTGATATCAAAACTAAAGTCCGCATCGGCATTAAACTCCGTGATGAATTTTTCAACACCAAGGTTCAAGCTGTCGATCAACGCCGCACTATTTAGTGCCTCAAGCGTGGTCTCGATATCTGCAGTCATAGCCGTGTTGCTACCTATTGCATCCACCGCATCACCATCTGCCGATGGCACCCAGTAAACGTTCTCTAAAACAGATGCCTCATTCATTCTTCCGATAATTCCACCAACGGCACTTAATTCTTCTGCATTAACCGCACCAATATTATACACACCGTGTACGGTGCAATAATCATAGTCATCACCAAAAATACCTCCACAAAATAAATCTGAGGCATCAGTAGCTGTTACTGTACCCACATTATAGCTTGCACCAAGGTTACTATACCCTGATCCTATAAGACCTCCTATACAGTAACTCCCGATTATATCCGCCATATTGACACAGCCATAAAGAGCTACTTCATCTAAGTCGTGATAACCTATGATACCACCTCCATAACCATCAATCTCAGCCGATACTTCACCGTTATTTACGCAGTAAAAGATTGTATTAGTACCACTTGAAATCTGTCCTACAATACCTCCTA
>CAYJMA010000080.1:0-7800 GCA_964371475.1 uncultured Rikenellaceae bacterium
TTTGAAAAAGTGAAATTTTTTGACTACCTACTCTAATAGCACATCACCATAATAGAGCAAAAAAACCATATGCGGGTGTCCGACGCCCCACGAGGACACCTGCAAACATCGCTATTCGCTCCTTTGCCAGTGCCCTCCGTCGTCCACGCCGAGGACTTTAGAGCAAACTACCAATTGCGGCCGGCCGCCACCCCAAGCTACCGTTTTGACTTTTTTATTTTTTGACATTGCTAACACTGCCTGCCGGCAGCTTCACTTTTTGAAAAAAGTGAAATCAAAAACTTTTGACCACCCACACTAATCATTGCCCACATAAAACTATTCGTATATCTACATAAAAAAACGATACCGTTGTCAGTATCGTTTTATAACTATATTTGTTTGAAGCCCCTTTATCTTACCTGGTAACCGATTTAGACCTCCGACATTTTCACTCTATGATATAATGCATTAAAAACCACTCCCTGCTGTCCCCCCACTCCACTCTTTTGCTTGCAAACTATCATCTTAAAACTCCCACTTCATAGCTTGCTCCTATTTCGGCTAAAGCGTGTTTACGTGAAGCTGTAGACTGCTTTTGAGGTTAGCTGCTTTGTTGTCGTGTATGATGTTCTTTTTGGCAAGTTTGTCCAAAAGCGAGAAGACTTTAGGTAGCATAGTAGTAGCTACGCTTTTGTCAGTAGTTGCTCTAAGAGCGCGAACTGCTGAACGTGTGCTTTTGTGTGCGTATCTGTTGCGGATTCGGCGCTTTTCTGTTTGACGAATACGTTTTTTTGCTGACTTATGGTTTGCCATTTTTGCTTCTAAAAAAAAAGTGTTAATTTTCGTAGCCCATAGGGGAATCGAACCCCTCTTACTAGAATGAAAATCTAGCGTCCTAGCCGATAGACGAATGGGCCATATGTGTTTTTGCTTCGGGGGTGGTTCTGATTTATTGTAAACTAATTAGTCGTCTACGTTTGTCAAGGAGTTTCCCCTTTAGCGAGTGCAAATATATGATAGTTTTTTTATTCTACCAAATTTTTGAGCTTTTTTTTACTGTGTATAGAGCTTTTTTGTAAAAAATAGGGCAGTAGATATCTTCTAATGCCCTATTTTTAGTTACGAGTAACCACTCTCAGAGTAGTAATTATTTTTCTTCTTCCATTCGTGCTTTGAGTTCAGCAAGTCCAGTAAGATCACCAAGAGTTGTCTTTTCAATCTGTGACGCTACTTGCTTCATAGCAGTTTGAGTAGATTGCTCACGAACTTGATCCTCTTTTGCTTTAGCTTCTTCAAAGACGCGCGTATGCGACAAGATTATTTTCTTGCTTGATTTTGTAAACTCAAGTACACGGAATTCGGCAGTCTCTCCTTTGGTTAGTGTCGTTCCGTCTTCTTTTTGTAGTCCACGACCAGGAGCAAAACCTTCTGCACCACCTTCGAGTGTGACAATAGCTCCTTTGTCGTTTACCTCAGTGATTGTTCCGCTAACGATAGAATCTGGGCGGAACTGAGTCTCGTAGACATCCCAAGGGTTCTCCTCAAGTTGTTTGTGTCCAAGGCTTAGGCGGCGATTCTCTTTGTCGATCTCAAGAACCACAACCTCGATTGGTTCGCCAACAGTTGCAGCCTCCGATGGATGTTTGATTTTCTTTGTCCAGCTAAGGTCTGAGATGTGGATTAGTCCATCAATGCCTTGTTCAACCTCAACAAAAACTCCAAAGTTTGTGAAGTTTCGAACTTTGGCGGTGTGCTTAGATCCAACAGTGTATTTCTCCTCTACCTTTGCCCAAGGATCGTCGGTGAGTTGTTTTACTCCGAGGCTCATTTTATGCTCCTCTTTGTCGAGTGTAAGAACTACTGCATCAACCTCGTCGCCAACTTTCATAAAGTCTTGTGCCGAGCGTAGGTGTTGACTCCAGCTCATTTCGCTTACGTGGATAAGTCCCTCTACTCCCGGTGCAATCTCAACGAATGCTCCGTAGTCAGCCATAACCACAACCCTACCTTTTACTTTATCACCTACGTTGATCTCCGAAGTGAGAGCATCCCAAGGGTGTGGAGTGAGTTGTTTGATGCCAAGTGCGATACGTTTTTTCTCTTCGTCGAAGTCGAGTATAACCACATTGATTTTTTCGTCAAGAGTAACGACTTCCTCAGGGTGTGAGACTCTACCCCAGCTAAGGTCAGTGATGTGAACGAGTCCGTCCACTCCACCAAGGTCGACAAATACACCATACGATGTAATGTTTTTGACCATACCTTCAAGGATTTGTCCCTTTTCGAGTTTAGATACAATTTCGCGTTTTTGAACCTCAAGCTCAGCCTCAATGAGTGCTTTGTGAGATACAACAACGTTGCGGAACTCAGGATTGATCTTAACGACTTTGAATTCCATAATTTTGCCTACATATACATCGTAGTCGCGAATTGGTTTAACGTCGATTTGCGATCCAGGTAGGAAGGCTTCGATACCGAATACGTCTACAATCATACCGCCTTTGGTGCGGCACTTAATAAGACCTTTGATGATCTCATCAGCTTCAAGCGCTGCGCTGACTTTATCCCAAGATTTAAGTTGGCGAGCTTTTTTGTGGCTAAGTACGAGTTGTCCGTCTTTGTCCTCAGTGCTCTCAACATAGACCTCTACGGTGTCACCAACTTTAAGGTCGGTGTCGTAGCGGAACTCTGATGCTGCAATTACACCGTCGCTTTTGTAGCCAATGTTCACAACGACTTCTCGGTCGCTTTTTGAGATAATTTTGCCCTCTACCACCTGGTCAGCTTCAATTGCGCTAAAGGTGTTGTTGTAAAGGTCGTTTACTGCATCTTTTGAGCCGCCATAAAGGGCTTGATCTGTTTCAAATGCACTCCAATCGAAGGTTTCGTTTTGTGCTGATGCGTTTGTGATGTTTTCTGTACTCATTTTGAGTTGATTTTGAGTGTTTTGGGTGTTGTGAAAAGTGCATATAGTATAAAACTCAACCCCAGCGTACTCCTTGTTTTTAGTGGTTTAACAATGCTTTCTCCCTTGCGCACTTTTATACAAAGGAGCACAAAGGTACACAAAAAACCTGAGAAATCAAAATAGTTTTGCGCAAAAGATGTTTTTTATCCCCCTGTGTTGTTTTGTTGGTGATTGTCAAAGTGTTAGCATAGAGAAGAGTGGGCATACGATCTTACTTGTGCGCATAGATCAATGATAGTGACACTGTACAACAAAACATAACGATTGATGACTAACCTGAGTGAAAAATATGTAGAGCAAGGCATAGCATACGATTTGCATATCTGTCGCTATATTGCTACCTTTGTTGGCAAGTTCTACATTAGTAATATGTTTTAATACAGCGCACAAATGCTCGAAAATCTACTTAATTCAACAATCTTTGTCCTATTTATAATCATCGCACTGGGCTTTATACTCGGAAGCATAAAGGTTCGAGGCATTAACCTCGATGTCTCGGCAGTGATATTCGTAGCACTGCTATTTGGACACTATGGAGTCGTAATTCCCGACGTGCTGGGAACGTTTGGTATGGTGCTTTTTATCTTTTCGATAGGGTTTCAAGCCGGCCCCGGTTTCTTTAGAACTTTTGCCTCAAGGGGTAAGGTGCTTAGCCTCTTGGCAGTTATTCTTATTAGTACTGCTGCGGTTTTGGTGATTGTGGGTGCACATATCTTTGGTTTTAACGCCGCCGAGGCAACAGGAATTTTTACGGGTGCGCTAACCTCCACCCCGGGTCTGGCAACAGCAAGAGAGGTTGCAGGTGCCGATGCCGCGATTTCATACAGTATTGGCTATCCATTTGGTGTGATTGGCGTTATACTCTTTGTGAAACTTCTTCCGATTATTCTCAAAGTTGATTTGAAGCGAGAACGCGCTCTACTCGATGGAGCACAGGAGCGTAGCCCTAAGGTGGTTGCAGCTCAGTTTTTGGTTCAAAGCTCAGTGGTTGCGGGTCGTTCTCTTGTAGATCTTGCCATACGTAAGGTTACCGGAGCAACCATTACTCGTATTGTACGTGGCGATCAATCATTCATACCCAGTGGTGGGGATATGCTCTTGATAGGCGATAGACTGAAGGTTGTAGGCACGGTCGAGTCTCTCGACAAGTTTGAGCACCTTGTAGGCGAGAGAGTTGAGGGAGAGCTTCCATTTATCGATAATATAGTTTTGACCACGGCGCTTCTTACCTCCAAGTCGCTCGTTGGTAAGTCCCTGGGTGCTATTAATTTGCAACAGGTTTGTGGATGTAGCGTATCACGTGTTAGGCGTTCGGGCATAGATCTTTTGCCGGATCCTGACCTGAGGCTAAATTTCGGAGATAAACTCACGTTAGTCGGGCCTCGCGAGCGGACAAATGATGCTCTGCGGTTAATAGGCAATAAGCGTAATAAGATATCAGACACCGATTTTTTTCCCATCGCTATCGGCATAGTATTGGGAGTGTTGGTAGGTAATCTAACGATTGGTTTTGGCTCCTTTAGTTTTAGTTTAGGGCTGACAGGTGGCGTGCTGTTCGTGGCACTCTTGCTGAGTTCGATAGGTAAGACAGGTGGTATAATCTGGGCGATGAGCTCACCGGCGAATCAACTTCTTCGTCAGTTGGGACTGTTGCTTTTTTTGGCAAGCGTGGGGACATCTGCAGGTGGTACTCTTGTTGAGACATTTTCGAGCAGTGGGTTGACAATTGTTTTGTGGGGAATCGTTATCACAGTTGTTCCGATGATTGTTACGGTAATAATAGCACGATTGTTTATGAAGGTCAATCTATTGGAGTTGCTTGGATTGTTGACCGGTGGTATGACATCAACGCCGGGTTTAGCCGCTGCGATGTCGATGAGCAGTAGTAATTCAGTATCATTGGCCTATGCCACGGTTTATCCCGTTGCGATGGTTTTGTTGATAGTATTTACACAGATGATTTCTATTTTTGTTCAATGATCACTGCTGTTCCGACAGCCGAGACCATAAACATAGATTTACCAGCCCCTGAGATTTCGCCAAAGTCGAGTTTAAGTCCAACGACGGCGTTAGCTCCGATTTCGGTAGTTTTTTGGTCAATTTGAGTAATAGCTTGGTCGTATACTTCTTTAAGTTTTTTTTGGTATGTTTGAGAATTTCCTCCGAAGAGGTCTGTAATTGAGGCTTTGAAGTCGGAGAAGAAGTTTGCTCCAATTACTATATTTGCAGAGACAAGTTCGAGGTATTTGGTAATTGTGTAATTTTCGACATTGTTAGTTGTAGTTATAAGGTTTTTAGTTTTCATAATTTAGGTATTGTGTTTATAGATTTTGAATGATTAAAGTTAGTAAATTTATTTTAGTTTGTTTAATTTTTGATTTTTTTTGTTGTAAATAACGTGAGTTCTACATAAGCAACTAGGAGATTGTCAGTTAATTACCCGCCTCTGTTTGAATGTTTATTGACGGTTTTTTGGTAAGAAGCAGTACGCTGCTAGATCCGCGACGAAATTTACTATGAAATTAGCGATGCTTCGGTGTCGAGAATGCTCAATCTGGCAGATGTTCTTTAGTTCATCATTTACACTCTCAATTATAGCTCTTTTGCAGAGTAAAATCTTATCAGAATATGATATAAAAGCATTTTTCATATTCTTTTTCACCTTCGTAATAAGCTGAATACCACCGACAAACAATCTCTCAAAAAGTTTGCTGGAGATGTATCCTTTATCGCCGAATATCTTTCCTTTAATATCCTTTATGAAACTCTCATTGCTCAGTGGCTCTCTGTCGTCGGTATTAGCTGGCGTGGATAGAAAACTAAGGAGTTCACCACGTTCATTGCACATCAAGTGTAGCTTAAACACAAAGAACCACCCATCGAGCACTTGCCGCATACGGCAATACCCTTTATTGGCAAATGGATCTTTGGTGATATAGTCATTTGCCAAGGCGATGCGAATAATCTTCTTAAAGTTCTTGAGATATTTGGTAGCCGTATTGTGTGCACATTTGCGAGCAGTTTTAAGATAGAACTCATAGTCTGTAATAAACTTATGGTTTACCTCCTCGATAGGTATATCACTCTTTTGATAGGTATGTTCCATAAATTCTACTGTGTGACTTAAACAGGTGCGATATCTCTCTACTGTGCCTGGAGCAAAGTCACGCCCCTCTAACTGCTCGCACTTGTCGTTATGAGGCTGTAATATATCCTATATAAGCATCATTTGAGGCTTTGCATTAGGATCTTTGCCCAGATAGGTGTCAACGATCGTTTGTGGCCCAAAATCGACTCCATCTAACTCATATTGGCGGTGAATGAGCATAATCCTTGACTTGATAGCGTCCAGGTGCTGATTTATCTCAGTAGCTATTCGGCTTTTTCCAATAGCACACCTCATATCTGTATTCCATAATGTAGGGTTAATCTTAAGCGGAGTAATTACTGAGGCGTTAGAGCCATTAACGGTGATCTTCATTACAATAGGAGCTTCACCCGCTTTTGTCAGCCTTGCTTTTCGAGCAAAGAAGAGAATGTTGAATGTTTTTCTTTTCATTTCGATACATATTTTGCTGCTGCAAAGGTATGAAAAGAAGATGGAAAATGAGCTACGAAATTTAGTGCAAAACATTGAAATAGAGTACTTTGCTTTCTAAATCGTATCCATTTTTGCTCCAAAAATTATGGATACGATTTTGCACACATTCCGTTGCTTTATTATGCTATATTTTGCTTACACCCAATAATTAAAAAACCACGTAAACGTGTAGTTTACAGGGTTTTGCGTCGTTTTACCGCTACGCTCAGCGGAGAGAGAGGGTCGCAGATTTTTACTTGTAATATCGCTGTTTATCAAATGGTTGCGAAAATAAAATAGGGTTTAGGTTACACGTTGGTTACTAAAAAACGTCTCTGTTTTGACTTGCTTATGTCTTGTAAATGTCTCTATATTAGATTTTTGCAAAATAAAGCCGAAATAAAAAGATGTTTTAAGCAAGCTAACTAATTGATTAAAGTGAGATTAGTAAAATAGCAGATGGTTGCTACAATGTAAAATGTCCTGCTTTTGTCTCTGTTATGACCTTATTATGACTACTCTAAAATATCCATAGCATTTTAATATAAAGTAATTTTGCCACCACAAGGAGTCCTACTTCAATTGATGGATAGTATTAACATTTAAAATTATATTAAGATGAACAGCAAAGCAACTTTCAATGTGATGTTTCTCATACAGAAAGGGAAACTCAAATCAAATGGTAATGCACCAATTATGGCTCGTATTACAGTAAACGGAGAGATGGCGCATTTCTCAACAAGGATGGATATTGACCCCACCAGATGGCTCGGCAAGGAGTATCGAACAGTAGGGGCAACCAAAGATGAGAAAAAGATTAATGCCCTGCTTGATGAACTTAAATCAGCCATCATTCGTAAATACTACGACTTCCAATCTTCGGGAGAGGTTATCACAGCATCCAAGATTAAGACGTCACTTATGAGCCTGGATGAATCTTCAAAAAAATATCTTGAGTTATGCGATATGTTTATCAACGACTATGAGAAGTTATCAGCTACGAGAGGTTATGGCAAAGAGAGTTTATTCCGCTACCAACTCACGAGAACCCGATTGGCGGAGTTTATCAACTCAGAATATAATGTTCCCGATATACTCCTTACCGATATCAATAAGCTATTCCTTGATAAACTTTATATATGGCTCTGCACTGAAAAGAAGTTAGCTAATAACACAGCAACAAAATTTATACACCGATGCTCATCAATATATAAAGTAGCAATAGATAACGGGTGGGTAAAGACAAACCCCTTTGCACAACTAAAACTGC
>CAYJMA010000081.1:0-7785 GCA_964371475.1 uncultured Rikenellaceae bacterium
AACTTTAATCTGCGTCAAAAGTGAAGCCGCCGGCAGGCAGTGTTAGCAATGTCAAAAAATAAAAAAGGTCAAGACGGTCGCCAGTGAACTACGCAAAAGAATTTTGCTAAAGGTCGCTCGGGGTGGCGACCCTCCGCAATTTGGTAGTTTGCACGCATAGACGTACGACTGAGGAAGTCCAAAAGGGCTGCGTCAGTAGATGATCGCCACTATCGTCGTAAGTTAGGTGCGGTATTCGGTTCAGAACATTACGAGAAAAGACAGCGCATTTGTAAATATCGCATAAATTACGTACCTTTGACTGCTCAATAAATCAATTTTATTAATTAAATAGAGTCAACGATGAAAAAAATTCTTTTACTTATGATTGGTGCAGTATCTGTGCTTACCTCCTGCAAGGACACACCTAATCAACCGAGCTCGATCACTGATTACAACCCCGAAGAGCTTACACAAACCCTCTATGCTGACCAAACAAGCACTCCAACAGCATTTAGCTTTACAGCCGCGAGTCACTGGGATGCAGTGATTACGCCCGCAACTCGCGCAGATGAAGAAAACTGGTTGGCGATATTTCCCGAAAGCGGAGAAGCAGGCCCTGCTAATATGAAAATCGTGCTCTCAGCAAATCTTACAGGAGAGATGCGCTCGGCTGATATAAAGATTGTTTGCGGCTCATCGATAATTGTGCTTCGCCTTGATCAATCTGGTCTTGCAGCAGATGATAGTCCGCTTCAGACAAACATCGTAGCATCATACGCTCTCTATGAAAAGCCTATTTCCCACGATTACTATGGAGAAAAATATACAACCTCCTACTTTACCTATGGTCGCTTGAATACTATTGCAGAGATTGAAACCTCGAATATTAGTGATGGCAGTTCTCAAGCAAAGACAAATAGTTATGGGTTTAGCTATTCGCCAAGCAGCGTTTCATACTTCACAGTTGAGACAAATCAACCTGATTCAGAATTGCCAAAAACAGCAAATATTAATAGCCGCGGTTTGATCGAGACGTACTCTAGGATGAATGTTGATCAACCTTTTAGAGGTGGTGTTTCTCAGCCTCAAGCCACCTCGGCCTTATTCCCGACGGAGGACTTTGTTAATACCTACAATGAACTTGGGCAGCTTATCAAAGCTGAAGTTACATCTAACACCCCACAAGGTTTAAACAGCAAGGTAGAAGAGCCCGAGACGCATACCTATCATCTAAAGTGGGAAAATGACAACTGTATGGAAGTTGTATTTGTCGATAATGCTCAAGATACCTTGTTTATAACTACATTTGAGTACTCAGAGTATCTCAATACACTAAATATTGATCCGATGATATTTAATAATATGACACCACTGCCGGTGACTGAGACATTCTTTGCAGCGATGGGGTTGAATGGTTTAAGAAGTGAAAACCTTATCTCAAAGATCAACTATCATAGAGTGTTAAATAGTGATCTAGGATTTAATGTTGTCCAGACTCCTGACTACGTTTTTTCAGAGAGTAATCTATTAACTCAAATAAAGATTAGGCATGAGGGTAATGCTGTTGATGCAGAAGGAATGCCTGCTGAGGGCTCCCCGGCACAAGTAGACTCAATTTATATTAATATTACCTACTAAGGCTCAGATTAACTTAACGTAATACTACAAAATTAATAGACAGATACAAAACAATGAAAAAGATATTTTTGATACTTCTTTTAGGAGTAATAACCACGTTATCATCTTGTAAGAACAGTGATGATCCCACACAACAAGGTTCCATATCGGGGTATGATCAAGGTGAGCTATCACAGATGGTATATGCTGACCAAACGAGCACCGATACTGACTTTAGCTTTACCGCAGCCGAGGCTTGGACTACAATAGTTACAGCGCCGACTCGCTCCTCTGAGGAGTATAACTGGGTGTCTGTGTACCCTGAGAGTGGAGTGGCAGGCCCTGCGGATCTCAAGATTCAACTCACGGCGAACGAGTCGGGAGAGTCTCGCTTGGCAGATATTAAGATCATTTGCGGAGAGTCGGTACTTGTAATTAGCCTTGAGCAGAGTGCGCAAACCGAGGATGGAGCTACACCTATGCCAACAGTGGTAAAATCCGTACTGATTAATACTGAAGCCACCAATATTACAGAACCAAAGGATTCAAGGGCGTCAGAAGAACAGAGTGATGTACTCATAGAGGCGATAAGTCTGAACATTCTATATGGAGCAAACAATACAGTATCTAAAATCAACTACAATAATACATCGGATAACAATACAGAGATTATATTGACTAGTGATCTTGAGTTCGTGTACTCTGGTGATATGATTTCGTATAGACAAACAGATGGCAATTTTCTGCCTCTCACCCCTGTCGAGGCATATCTCAACGGGAGTGGGCTCGTTGAATATATGAACCGCACTTACTCCTACATATATGCAAGTGCAGCAAAATCAAGTGCCTTTGTTCCAGAGGGGGACTTCTATGAGAGTATCTATAATGAGAATGGGAATCTTGTTCAACTATTGAATATCATGGAAAGCAGAAAGGCAGTCGCAAGTGGTTCTTTGGGTGCCTCTGAGGATATAGACTATGACACAGTTACATATAACTATAGTTGGAATAATGGTAATTGCATAATGGTGCTTGCTTCGAATCTCACAGACACGATAAATTTTGAGTACACCGAGCACAGCAATCTACTCAATGTTGATATACTTACATTGAGTGATGTAATGTCTTACGGCACTCCGAATTCTTGGTTTACGGGGCTGAACCTATACGGTACAAAGAGTCAGATGCTCCCATCAAAGTATAGCAGAATTTATTATGTGTACGGCAACAAACTGGTTAGCTCATACACCTTTGAGTACACCTTTGGTCAGAAAGGGGAGCTCGTAGAGGTAGCTTTTCAAGGAAGTGAGGAAAATTATATCGCTAGCGGTTCATACCTATATCGCTCGATTGAGAATACTGGAACAATCAAGATCACTTATTAAGGCGTTGTAGCTGATAAGAAGAGGACGTACCGAGACAAGAAGGGGAGATGGCGAGCTTGTTATGATAGCTTGCCCTCTTTTGCTTGTCAGATATGTTGAATTTGAGACTCTCAGATTTGTTATTTCCAGAAATTATACCTATATTCAATTTTATTATGGCTTATTTTTATTCACCAAAAACACAACAGACAATGAAAAAAACACTTTTTTTACTACTGGTTGGCGTAGTTGCGCTACTCACCTCCTGCAAGGAAACACCAGCTCCACAGAGCTCAATTACGGGTTACGATCAAGAGGAGCTTACTCAGATTCTCTATGCAGATCAGACCGCCACACAGAGCGACTTTAGCTTTACCGCAGCGGAACACTGGGACGCCTTTGTTACGGTGGCATCTCGCGCCGATGTGGACAACAGCTGGCTTAGTGTATCACCGAGCAGCGGAGAGGCAGGACCAGCAGAGATGAAAATTTCACTCACCGAGAACTATACCGGCAAGGATCGCTCGGCTGACATCAAGATCGTTAGCGGTTCATCGGTAATCATCCTCAAGGTTGACCAATCAGCAGCAACACAGAGTGGAGATACTGTCAGGTTAGATATTGTTAAAAACTTTAGATTTACTCTAGATGATAGTAGCAACCCAACAGCATTTGTAGATTTCTATCTCAAGTATGGTAACAATCTATCTGTTGAACATATTGATATTGAAGCGAGTGATGAAGAGAAGGTTCCTGTACCCACGCCAGTTGCCGAGATAGACTTTATGTATGAGCCATATAGTGTGTCGTATGATCTGTTAGTACTCCCCGCCAGACTCACCTCCTTGAGTGCAGATCTAAACGAAGCCGGACTTATTGAATCACTTGATAAGTCTCAATATGGCGACGCTATATACCATAATACGTACAACGCTGATGGTCAGCTAATTAAAGTTGTGCTTATAGAATCTAATTCTGAACTCGGAACAGCTGGAATAGTTAAACCCTCGTCCGAAGAGCCTGACACATCGCAGGTATATGAATTTATATGGGAGAATGGCAATTGTATAGAATTTCAAGAGACTTTCAACCGTGAGACATCCTCCTTTGTATCTGAGATCGAGTACACCGATATGGATAATACAATGAATATTAACATCTTTAATGTTTCTGGTGTGACAGGTAATTCAAGCAATTTTATGTTCTTCCCTGTAAGCGATTACTACCTCAGTATGCTTGGTTTTAATGGTATGAAGAGCAAAAAACTACCACTTAGATATACCATGATGTATGAGACTAACTCTTCAATAGGCAGTCAGACAACTACATTTGCGTATACTTTGACCCCCGAAGGCGAGGTATCAACTATTGATATCGTCTCAGTAGAGGAGGTCGAAGTAATTACTGCCTCTCCAGAGCAGATGAAGGCAAGTAACTCAATGACCACTAATATAAAATTCGATATAGTGTATTAGTTTTGCTGATCACAGGGGCACTTGATAAATATATATAATGGGTTAGAGTGAGGAGCTATGAATTAGCTCCTCACTTTTTTGTGATATTAGTTTTGTCAAGAAAGTAGGGAGTTGAGTTACTGTCAAACATAGATTGTACATATCGAGTCGGGAGGATTCGTTTGGTTCTAAGTATAGAAAATTATCAAGAATATAACTTGTGGTGGTGGTCTTCCGCATTTAGAATAGTTCGCAGAGAGACGTACGACTGAGGGAGTCGAAAAATGGCAACGCAAGTTGGCGGACTCCACTACCGTTGATAATTGGGAGGGGAGGGGGTGGAGAGTCCTACCTCTGCCTTGGGTTAGTATGCTCTATAATCACAAACAATAAAAACTACCTGAAGACAGCGCCTGCAAGATCCGACACCTTGCTGACGTAGATAATCTCAATCGAGCTCTTATTGCCATTAAAGACCTCGCTGACTGCCTTTTTAGCATACGAGGATACAACAATCTTAGTGAAACCAATACGAGAAGCCTCAGCAATTCTCTCAACAGTGCGCACCGCTGGGCGAACCTCACCACTGAGACCAACCTCGCCTGCAAAGCATATCTTCTCACCCAGAGCAACATCCAAAGTACTGCTAATAATAGCCGCAACAAAAGCAAGGTCAAGACCGGTGTCCACGACCTTAAATCCGCCCACAAGATTTAGAAATATATCTTTCTTTCCGAGCTTAAATCCAAGCCTCTTTTCAAGCACCGCAACAATCATCCCCATACGCTTATAGTCGAATCCCGTCGATGAGCGTTGCGCTACGGAGTAACCCGTATCGCACACAAGCGCCTGAGTTTCTATAAGATACGGTCGAGCACCCTCCATAGCCGCGCCAATGGCAATGCCACTAAGCGGTTCGGAGTGCGGGGGGATAAAGATCTCGCTCGGATTGCTCACCTCGCGAAGACCACTGCCCAGCATCTCGAAAACACCTATCTCACTGGTCGCACCAAAACGATTCTTTATCGAACGAAGAATCCTGTATGACGTGCTGCTATCACCGTCAAACTGAAAAACTACATCAACGATATGCTCCAACACCTTCGGCCCAGCAATAGATCCCTCCTTGGTTATGTGACCAATGATAATAATCGGAGTGCCACTCTGCTTGGCATACTTCATCAACAACGATGAACACTCCCTAACCTGAGAAATACTCCCTGCCGAACTATCCACCATCTCACTATATATTGTCTGTATGGAGTCTATCACTATCAATCGAGGTGAGTGCTCCACGGCCTGAAGAATAATGTTTTCAACCATAGTCTCGCTGAGAATCAAACACTGCTCATTGCGAATACCAACCCTATCGGCACGCAACTTGATCTGCTCTGCACTCTCCTCACCCGAAACATACAGTACCTTATAGTCTTCCTTATGTAGCGCAATCTGCAACGCAAGTGTTGACTTCCCAATACCAGGCTCCCCACCAATGAGCACCAGCGATCCGCCAACAAGCCCTCCGCCCAACACTCTATCAACCTCACCATAGACCATCGACTCTCTTGCAATAACCACATTTTCGAGCTGCTGCACAAGCACCGCCTGTTGTTTGCCAACCCCACGCACCGAATCATAACTATTTCTGCTCTTCGCCACGCTAATGACCTCCTCAGTGCAAGAATTCCACTCGCCACAAGACGTACACCTCCCAAACCACTTCGCACTCTCTGCTCCACACTCTTTACAGAAATATGCCTTTTTAACTTTTGCCATAATTATTCCTCTGAAAATTTATTACCTTTGCGCTTTATTTATGCAAATATAACGAAAAAATATGGACTTCATTACAGAGCTCACCTGGCGGGGTATGATTCAAGACATAATGCCCGGCACCAAAGAACAACTTGAGAAGGAGATGACAACAGCCTATCTTGGCATAGATCCGACGGCTGATTCTCTACACATTGGGCACCTTGTGGGTGTTATGCTCCTTAAGCATCTTCAGCGTTGCGGGCACAAACCACTCTGCTTGGTGGGGGGGGCAACAGGAATGATTGGAGACCCCAGTGGCAAAAGCCAAGAGAGAAACTTGTTGGACGAAGCAGCACTTGCTCATAACCAAGAGGCTCTAAAGAAGCAACTCTCCAAGCTCATTGACTTTGAGAGCAGTGCCGATAATAGAGCTGAGATGGTCAACAACTACGATTGGATGAAGGAGCAATCCTTTTTAGGCTTTATTCGCGACATTGGTAAGCACCTCACTGTAAACTATATGATGGCGAAGGACTCGGTAAAGAAGAGGTTGTCAGGCGAGGGTGAAGGTATGTCCTTTACGGAGTTTACCTATCAATTGGTTCAGGGCTTTGATTACTTGCATCTGTATGAGAATAAGGGTTGTAAGTTGCAACTTGGCGGCTCTGACCAATGGGGCAATATCACCACGGGTACGGAGCTTATACGTCGTAAGACAGGTGGCGGCGAGGCCTTTGCTATCACCTGCCCGCTCATTAAGAAAGCGGATGGCACGAAATTCGGCAAGACCGAAAGTGGTAACATATGGTTAGATGCCAAATATACCTCGCCATATAAATTCTATCAGTTTTGGTTGTCTACCTCCGATGATGATGCAGAGAGATATATCAAGATATTCACTCTACTTGACGAGCAGACCATTACCTTGCTCATTGATCAACACCGTGAGGAGCCTCATCGTCGTTTGCTCCAGCGTCGTCTTGCCGAGGAGCTCACCACGATGATTCACAGTGCCGAGGATTTAGAGCGGGCGGTAGCTGCGAGTTCGATTCTATTTGGAGGTGGTGCTGAGGCGCTTGCGGCGGTAGATGCTGATACGATTAAGGATGTTTTTGAGGGAGTGCCTCAATTTACGATTCAGGCTTCTGATCTTGGATGCAGCTTTACAACACTTGCAACAGAGCTCACCACGATATTCCCCTCCAAGGGAGAACTTCGAAGAATGGTGCAAGGAGGGGGTGTGTCGCTATGTGGAAATAAGATTACCGATAGCGAAACGATGGTAAATCCCGACTTCCTTATAGCATCGAAATATTTGCTTGTACAAAAGGGCAAGAAGAATTATTTTTTAATCACCGTGGAGTAGAGTTTAGGCATTTATGACAAAGAGGTGGAGTTTTCGTTTTGCTTTCTGTTATATATTTTCTTGATGGTTAAGTGATGAGATTAGCAAGGTTTTGCTATTGTGAGTATTAAGTTTGAGGGTTGGCGACCGTCCTCATTTGGTAGTTTGTTCTAAAATCTCGGTGTGTCCTTGTGAGGCATCTGACACCCGCATTGGTTTTGTTTTGCTCTATTATGGTGATGTGCTATTAGAGTAGGTGATCAAAAGT
>CAYJMA010000082.1:0-7429 GCA_964371475.1 uncultured Rikenellaceae bacterium
AAGTTTTGATTTCACTTTTTCAAAAGTGAAGCCGCCGGCAGGCAGTGCGAGCAATGTTAAGTGCTTAGAGACGTACGACTGAGGGAGTCCAAAGAGGCAACGCAAGTTGGCGGACTCCCTCAGTCGTACGTCCGCCTTGGGTTAGTTGCTCTAAAATCTGTGATAAAACAAAAGCAAAAAAGTCGCCAGTGAAACAATATCGAGTATCAGACAAGGATTTGCTGTGATCCTTTTTTTTCACTACCTTTGTAAATAATTGTAATGCGTTTTTTAGTAACAAAGAGCACGGGGAGTTGGTACTCGATTGCCCCAACAGATGGTCAGAGTGGTGAGCCGCAAAGGGCACGCCTCAGAGGCGCGTTGCGACTCACCGGCGCAAGCTCCACTTCGCCGGTGGTCGTTGGCGACTTTGTACATTGTGTGCAAAACACAGTGGGAGAATGGGTCATAGATAGCGTGGAGCCGAGACGAAACTACCTGGTGAGAAAATCCACAAACCTATCTCGCAAAAAACATATCATAGCAGCTAATATCGACACACTCTATATTGTCGTCTCGCTCAAAGAGCCTGAAACCTCACTGGAGTTTATCGACCGTGTGCTCGTAGCTGCCGAAGCCTATGGCGTAGATGCCAAGCTGGTAGTAAATAAAGTAGATATTGCATATCCCAGCGACATCTTCTTGGACATATATCACAAAGCGGGATACGAAATACTTTGCACCTCGACAATCACGGGTCAAGGAATTGAAGAGCTCAGAGATGATATATCGACAAAGACTATTCTCTTTACCGGCAACTCTGGAGTAGGCAAGTCATCGCTACTCAACGCCATTGACCCCGAACTGCGAGTAAAGACTGGCGAGATATCACAATACCACAAAAAAGGTAAGCACACTACAACATTTTCAGAGATTTTTGCGTTAAGTAGTGGGGCGATGCTTATCGACACCCCGGGTATTAAGGGTTTTGGAGTGGTAGATGTTGGAAAAGAGGAACTTTTTCACTATTTTTGTGAGATTATGAAGTACTCCAATGGGTGTGAGTACTACAACTGCACCCACACGCACGAACCTAACTGTGCAGTTAGGCAGGCCGTGGAAAACGGCAATATTGCAGTAGAAAGATACGACAGCTACTGCAAGATGATGGACGAAGAGCAGGAAACAAAATATAGATAGGAAACAAAAAGATATGAAACTGTATAGCTACATACTCATCCTTGCACTGGTACTCATAGGTTGTAAAGCAGAGAAAACACCTAAGCTGCCAGAGGTAGACCACACGCTAATCATCTATATGGTGGCTGAAAACAACCTCAACCCCTATGCAATCCAGAACATCAATGATCTGGAGGCAGGCTTTAATGAGAGTTATGGTGGGCGAGTCCTACTGTTTTACAACACACTGGGCGGAGGTAGTCAACTATTGGAGATTGTTAGCGACAATACCTCTGCTATTGCCAGTCGGGTGGTTAAGTCCTACCCCGAAAAGCCAGATCCTTGTTTACCCTCTACCCTTGAGGGAGTTATTTCGGAGTGCAGGGCCTACTCTGATTCGGAGCGCTACTCATTACTATTGTGGTCTCACGCCACGGGATGGTTGCCACAGGGGATGAGCCCTGCCAAAACTCAAGAAGACCCTCAACGCACCTTTGGCTCCACCGACTCGCACAGCACACAGATGGAGATCTACGACCTCGCCAGCGCACTGCCAGACGATCTGCTTTTTGAGTATATCTACTTCGATGCGTGCCATATGGGAAGCATTGAGGCTGCGTATGAGCTGCGCTCAAAGGCAAAGTATTTGGTGGGTTCTGCAGCCGAGGTGCTCGGGCAAGGTTATCCCTACAAGGCTGGTATAGCTCCCCTTGTGGCAGGCGACGGTGTTGGAGTTGCCAAAGCCTTTTATGAGTACTATAACTCGCTGAGTGGCGCGTGGCAATCTGCCACAATCTCTACGGTGGATCTCAGCAAACTCGACGCAGTTGCAGCCGAGCTGAAGCTCCTAAGCGCAACGAGTAGCGCAACGCCAACTGCCGAACAACAATTCGGACGCTACCTTGGGCGAACCAGCGATTTTCGCGACCTAATGTGGGATGCCGAAGATATGGCAACGCGCACCTTTGGGGCCGCTGCCGCACCATTTATCGAGGCTCTAAACAACGCCGTTGTCTATAAAGCCGCCACACCGATACTCTTCAATGGAGATGGCAATGGAAGCATAACTGTCAACACATTCTGCGGACTCTCAATCTACATCCCGCTGCTCTCTGAACCTCAAACACTCGAAATATATAGGGATAACTATCAGTGGGCAAAAGATACGGAATTCTATAACCTTGCACAGTAACCATTGAGCCTTTGGTTGTAATGCCCTGAAGATAGTGGCAACTATGTGTATAGTTGTCAAGATAATGCGAAAAAAAAGTTGTAGGATAAGAAAAAATCATTATCTTTGCACTCCCTTTTCGTGAATTATACGGGCAGGGAAACAATTATTTATCAAACACATTTCAAAAAAAGTATGAACACTTACGAAACCGTTTTCATTGCTTCGCCACTAATAGCCGAGTCGGCTATCGAAGAGCTGCAAAGCAAATTCCAAGGTCTTCTGACCGAGAGCGGCGCAAATGTAGAGCACACCGAGTCGTGGGGCCTACGTAAGCTCGCCTATCCTATTGCCAAAAAATCTACTGGCTACTACTTCTTGATGCAATTTTCAGCAGAAGATGGCAAAGTTATCGAGAAACTCGAAACTGCCTACCGTCGTGACGAAAAAGTTATCAGATTCCTCACATTCCGTCTGGACAAGCACGCATTAGAATATGCTGCAAAACGTAGAGAAAAACTTAATAAATAAGAATAGAGAGAACAATGGCAATTCAAAATAACGCAGGTGGCGAGGTTCGCTACCTAAACCCAATCCAAGTAGAGGTTAAGAAGAAGAAGTACTGTCGCTTCAAAAAGAGCGGAATCAAGTACATCGACTACAAAGATCCAGAGTTTCTTAAGAAATTCCTAAACGAGCAAGGCAAAATTCTTCCTCGCCGACTAACCGGCACTTCGCAAAAGTTCCAAAAGAAGGTAGCACAAGCAGTTAAACGTGCGCGACACCTTGCTATTTTACCGTTTGTAACCGACCTAATGAAATAATCGAGATATGGAAATTATACTTAAAACAGATGTCGAGAATCTCGGCTATAAAGATCAGATAGTTAACGTAAAGGCTGGTTATGCAAATAACTTCCTAATCCCTCAAGGATACGCAATTAACGCAACTAAAAGTGCAAAAAAAGCACACGAAGAGACTCTAAAACAACGCTCACACAAAGAAGCTAAGATGATTAGCGATGCTGAGGCTATTGCAGCTAAGGTGTCGGCAATGACTATTGCTGTGACTGTTAAGGCTAACGAAAATGGCAAAATTTTCGGTACAGTTACAACTGCCGAGGTGGCTGCTGCTATCTCTGCAAAGGGCGTGGAGGTTGATAAGCGCAACGTGAAGATTGCCACTATCAAGGAAGTAGGCTCTCACATTGCAACAGTTAGAATCTTCAAAGAGGTTGTTGCAGAGGTTAGCATCGAGGTTGTCTCTGACACCCCAGTTGTAGCACCAAAGGCAGAAGCTAAGCCAGCTGCCAAAAAAGAGGCGGCTCCTGCACCTGAAGTAGAAACAGTTGCAGAACAAACAGAAGTTGCTGAGCCAGTAACTGAAGAGTAATTAAGAGCAGAGGCGGGCGGTTGCGCGTAAATAGCAAAACCGCGGTATAACCGATACCGCTATAACAGTGATAAAGTGCTCCTGCAGTAGTGCGGGAGTGCTTTTTTTAATGATGAACAGATATTTACAACTACTATTACTGGCAGTTCCTGTGATTATATCGCAGGTGGGTCAAGTCCTCGTAGGGCTTGTGGACACTGCTATGGTCGGGCAACTCGGAGCAGTACCTCTGGCTGGTGTGACCTTCGCTAATGCTATTTTCTTTCCGTTCTATGTGGGTGGAATGGGGGTGGCTATGGGGCTTACACCACTTGTGAGTAGAGCTCTGGTAAGGGGTAATAGCGGTAGGATACGGTCGCTTGTTAAGAACTCTGTGGTGCTAAACAGTGTGCTGGGGGTGGGGCTAATGTTGCTATTTGCAGGATGCGTGCTACTGATGCCATATATGGGGCAAGATCCCGAAACTCTCGAAGTGGCAATACCCTATGGGTGGCTAATGGTGCTGTCAATGCTCCCTATATACTGGATGTACACTCTGAGACACTTTCTCGAAGGACTCGGCAATACAATCTGGGCAATGGTTGCTACGCTATTGGCCAATAGCATAAACGTACTGCTCAACTATATGTTTATATATGGGATGTGGGGGGCACCTGAGATGGGAGCGGGCGGGGCGGGGCTTGCCACGCTAATCTCAAGAGTGTTGATGTTCTTAATACTGTGGTTTGTGGTTGTTCGAGTGCCGAGGTTTAACTACTACTTAAAGGGGTTCTGGAGTGAGGCAGTAAGGCGCTTTAGAGTTATTCGCCTGTGGCGGATGGGATACCCCATAGCAGTGCAAATCGGAGCCGAAACTATGAGCTTTGGGCTAATGGCAATCGTTATTGGTACCTTTGGTGCGGTGAACATCGCAGGGCACCAAATTGCTGCAAATATGCCACATGTCGCATTTATGATGGTGACAGGTGTTGCCAATGCCACAACTATACTCGTGTCGAGAAACTATGCGCTAAACCTACACCGAGAGGTAAGAGCCATACTTCGTAGTGCGCTGATCATTGTCATACTCTTTATGATCTTTACCTCCAATACCTTTATTATACTATCGGAGAATATCGCTCAGATATTTACTCCCGATCCAGCCGTGCAGGATGTTGCAGTATATCTGCTGCTCTTTGCATCTATGTTTCAAATCTCGGACGGTATTCAAGGCGTTGCCGTGGGGGCGTTGCGTGGGGTGATGGACGTTAAGCGACCGATGATATACTCGTTCTGTGCATACGCATTTGTCGGTGCGCCCGTGGCATACATCTGTGGCTTTGTGCTTGAGATGGAGGCTGCTGGTATTTGGCTCGGAATCGTTGCTGCAATCGTTGCACTATCGATACTTTACCTTAGGAGGTTCTACAAAATTGTTCCTCGATCTTAAAGAGAAATTTGGAGAACTTAAAAAAAAAGTATCTTTGTAGATGAACCAATCTACAAAGTTGCTTTATGAGAAAATTTCTACTATTGGTGATCACTATCGCCATATCCTCAACTAATTCACTTGCACAAGAGTATCTGTGGCCTGTGGCTGGAGCAAAACCTGGAGCGAACATTCTATATGCTCCGCAAAGCTACATTGAGTCCGAACACAACTTGGCAGCCCTCTTTGTTGCAGTACCCGAGGGTACGCCAATCTTGTGCCCAACTGACGCAACTATTACTCACTACGGCGCTCTATACAATCAATCGCTCAACTATCACTATAGCTTCGGAGGCGAACCAAATCAAACCCTTAATGAGATTGTAAACCACGCGCGTGAGCACTTCGGCAAGGAGTATGATCCTAAATTTATCAGCGGTGATATTTCTATATCGGTTGGCAACGGAATTAAGATCCACATCACTGGGCTACTAAGCGACAGAGTCTTCAAAAGTGGGCAAAAGCTAAAACGTGGCGATACTCTCGGAGTATCGGGGTACTGCTACATAAAGATAAACGAGCCTTCGATCGAGATCGCTATGAGTAAGTACGGTAAAGTAAGCGACCCGATGACACCTTTTGGTATCAAAAGTACCTTTATCGCCCCCGCTGCAATTGTTAAAATCGACTCGCTTACCAAAGAGCAAGCAATCTCGGATATTGATACCCTCTTTGCCGCGGTAGAGGAGCTCGTGCCAAGCCTCCATAAGATCGTAAGTGCCGAAGAGTATAAAGACCTACACCAAGAGATTGTGAAATATATACGCGAAAAAGAGAGCACGCAAATCTCTACCGAGTCCTTTCGACACGTTGTTCGCGATAGGTTTAACCCCGTGGTGCACGATAGCCACATATACTTATATCCCTACGCCTGGCAAAAAGAAACCTATAACAATCCATCCACACAACCTCGTGCATTTATCGGCTGGCAACGAGACACACTCAGACTCTACCTCACGGAAGAAAAATATAAAGAACACATCGGCAAAGAGATCGTGGAGGTTAATGGTATCTCCGCAGACTCGGCACTCACACAAGCTCTTACATTTCCTACGGACTATGACGCAGATGTAGAGTCGATGATAGAGTGTGATCTCGCATTTACCGCCTTCTCTCGACTATTCACCACAAAGAGTGGTTGGGATATGACACTAAAGTTTGCAGATGGTACAGAGGTCTTCCTTCCAGAGGTCAAAGGGCGTATCAAAGAGGCGGAGAACTTCTTTAACTTCCGACTGGTCAATAAACACGAAGGGATGTTTGACACAAAGATGCTCAATGACTCGGTGGCATACCTCGGAATCTCGACCTTCGCACTGAGCGAAATAGCAGTGGAGGATATCGGACGGTTTGTCGACAGCATTGAAAAACAGAAGATCAAAAACATTATAGTAGACGTAAGAGGAAACCCCGGTGGGTGGATAGAACCGCTGGATAGAATCTTCTCGTTCTTTGCAACTGACACTATCGAGGTAGAGAGCTTCAGTAGAGTTAACAAAGTCGCAGGGTTTAAGTACCTAGACCTAACGACAAACTATATAGGAACCGATACACTCTTCGACGGGTTTGAGCCCCACGAAACAATAGAAGGCTTTGTGAGCAAGAATTACACAGCAAATGTATTACGCCCCGATTCGGTGATTAACTACACCGGAAGGCTATACATCCTAACCGATCAGAGCTCCTGCTCGGCAGCTACGCTATTTCCGGCAATGGCAATACGCAGCCATCGTGGTGTCACAGTTGGGCGAGAAACAAACTCGGCGTATCACTACATAACGGCACTCAAATTTGGAGAGTTGCGCCTGCCAAACTCTACACTAACTCTTAGACTGCCGCTGGTCGAAGAGTGGTTCGATACGGTGGTGAATAAACGAGTGCCCTTTGGCAGAGGAGTAATTCCAGACTACGAAATACCTATTACACACAGCGAAATGCTTTGGGAAAACGGCGATACAATTCTAAACTACGCTCTGCGACTCATCGCTGAGGGGAAGTACCTAAAGGGCGAAAACCCGTTCTACAAAGAACCTAAAACTCAAGATCATAATGATTGGATGGTGTGGGGCTCTATTATTGGCATAGGGGCAGTTGTTGTCGGAGTGCTCGTTGGCAGAAAAAAGAAAGGCAAGTGCAACTGCAACAAATAAAAAAAACCTCCGATTTTAGTTGTTTACACAAAAAATATTTATATCTTTGCACTCCCTTAGTGGCTGACCAATCTCTTATCGGAGACAAAC
>CAYJMA010000083.1:0-7366 GCA_964371475.1 uncultured Rikenellaceae bacterium
AATAAAGTCGATAAATGCCCAGATGCCAAGCCCCCCAATGGTAAAGAGCATCAAAAGTCCTGTGCCAACTTTGCCAACATAGAAACGATGTATGCCCCAACATCCCAAGAAGATGCAAAGCAAAAGGGTAGCAATCCAACTGTATGGACTCAGCTCTACATCATAACGCGACTCACTATATGATCCACCCCTCCGAGTATCAGAATTATTATGTCCACAGCTATAACAGAAGTTATCTTCTATTGCAATCTGCTTTCCACAATTCTTACAGTACTTCATAACGTATTACTCTTAGAAGAACCGTACGCCGAACGAAAATCCTACCCACATATCATATCCATATACACTATCCGAGCTGTTGTTCGATCTCCAGCCCCACATCTCCCACGGAACGATATTACTACCAACTTTACCACTAACCGGATCTACATACGAGCTGGCTGTGAGGTTAAGCGTCGGGCCTGCAAAGAGCTCAACTGCACCGAGCTCCTTGGAGAAGGTGAATTTTAGCTGTGTGAGCATATTCCACTCACCCTCGAAGCTCTGATTCTCAGACATAGCATAGTACATACCCTCGATTTGGTTTGCCCAGCCACTCTTACCCCAGCTGATATCTGTACCCAAACCCAGACCAATACCATACTCTGTAACGCCACCTATGTAGGTTGCTCCAACCGAGTAGATAGTGTACAGTGCATCGGTTCCGAGTTTGAAATTAATTGCAGTGTTCAAGGCATCGGAAAAAGCGACTTCGAGTTGGTGTTTCCCCCCCTCCTTTACTATGTTTACAAGTCCAAGCGCGGCTCCATCAACACTCTTTGCAATGTTTATAAGACCGACTTGCAATCCTTTGACATCTTTTGCAACGTTCACCAGACCGCCAACTTGCACCCCCTTGACATCTTTAGCAACGTTTGCCAAACCACCCAGTTGCAAGCCTTTAATCTCGTCTGCAACATTAAACAAACCTCCTATCTGCACAGCCGAAACGCCACCTCTATTGTAGTTAAACAATCCCCCAATTTGCACCGCATAGTTGCTATTGCCGCTTAAGTTAAAAAGACCTCCGATTTGCAATCCAGAGGTGTAGTGCGTGTTGATGTTAAAGAGTCCGCCGAGCTCAAAGATCGAGTTCCCGTAGCTATACCCACCTAAGAGGTTTAGTGAAAATTTGTTCTGTACATTTGCTGAATTGATGCCGTTGGAAGATAGCGGAGTAATCAAACCGACTTGTACGGCACGGTGTATGACACTATCTTGCGCAAGGGCAAAGGTACTTGAGAGTATTGTTGCGATTATTAGTAGTGAGAGTTTTTTCATAGTTCATTATTCATTATTCATTATTCTTGTGCTGCTGCCAGTCGTTCGGCATTTTCCGCCACTTGGAGTTTATCGATAACCTCGTCAAGGTCGCCATCCATCACCGCAGTAAGGTTATATGCAGTATAACCTATACGGTGGTCAGTCATACGCCCTTGGGGATAGTTATAGGTGCGAATCTTTGCCGATCTATCACCCGTTGACACCATAGTTTTGCGCTTCGATGAGATCTCGTCCAGATATTTCTGATACTCCAGATTATAGATACGAGTTCTAAGCTCTTCGAGTGCTTTGTCGTAGTTCTTAAGCTGTGATTTTTGGTCTTGACACTGCACCACAATACCTGTTGGAATGTGCGTGAGGCGGATGGCAGAGTAGGTCGTATTTACCGACTGCCCACCAGGACCAGAGGCGCAAAACGTATCTTTGCGAATATCATCAGTCTTTATCTCGATGTCAAACTCCTCAGCCTCGGGCAGCACCGCCACCGATGATGCCGAGGTATGCACCCTACCTTGTGTTTCGGTCTGTGGCACACGCTGCACGCGGTGAACACCACTCTCATACTTCATCACACCGTATACACCCTCACCGGTAACCTTCAATACTACCTCTTTGTATCCTCCAGAAGTGCCCTCACTTACCGAATTAATCTCGGTCTTCCACCCTCTGCGCTCACAAAACTTCTGGTACATTCTAAGCAAATCACCTGCAAAGATAGCGGCCTCATCTCCTCCTGCCCCACCACGTATCTCAACAATAGCATTCTTGCTATCTTGCGGATCGGCAGGAATGAGCATCAACTTTATTTGCTCCTCCATACCCTCAATCGTCGGCTCAATCTCATCGACTTGCTCACGCGCCATTTCACGCATCTCCTCATCCTTTTCGTTTGCAAGTATGTCCTTTGCCTCGCTTAGGTTGGATAGAGCATTCTTGTAGGTCGAACCTAATTCGACAATCGCTTGCAATTCCTTATACTCTTTGTTCAGAGCAATGTAGCGCTTCATATCGCTCATAATGTCGGGCGATACCACATCCTGCGATATCTTATCAAATCGGGTGAAGATGCCCTCTAACTTTGTAAGCAGTGTATTGTCTGCCATAATCTTTATCTCCTTATTTTTAATTTGTGCACAAAGGTACTACTTTTTTATGAAAAAAGGAAGAGCCACATAAATTGACCCTTCCTCTTTGGATTTAATATTAGTTGGATTATTTAACCTCTTCAAATTCAACATCTTGTGGTTCGGAGTTGCTGTCATCTCCACCCCCGTGAGATTGCGCACCGTTTGCTCCACCTTGTTGCTGCTCAGAGGCGTAGATATCCTGAGATGCACTCTGCCAAGCATCGTTAAGCTCTGCTGAATACTTGTCGATGTTGTCGATGTTCTGCTCTTTGTGAGCTGTCTTCAGGTTCTCAAGAGCACTCTCAATTACACTCTTCTTCTCGGCAGGTATCTTCTCGCCATACTCTTTGAGTTGCTTCTCGGAGCTAAATATCATAGCATCTGCGCCATTGATTTTGTCAATCTTCTCGCGCTCCTTCTTATCGCTATCCTCATTAGCCTTAGCCTCATCACGCATACGTTGAATCTCGGCATCGCTTAGACCAGAGCTCGCCTCGATGCGAATCTTCTGCTCTTTGCCAGTACCCTTATCCTTTGCCGATACGTTCAGAATACCATTTGCATCGATGTCAAAGGTAACCTCAATCTGTGGTACTCCACGAGGAGCGGCTGGGATGCCGTCGAGGTGGAATTGTCCAAGAGATTTATTATCCTTTGCCATTTGCCTCTCACCCTGTACAACGTGAATCTGTACAGATGGTTGGTTGTCCGATGCTGTGGAGAATGTCTCGCTCTTACGAGTTGGGATAGTTGTATTAGCGTCGATGAGCTTGGTCATAACCCCACCAAGAGTTTCAATACCGAGAGAAAGGGGCGTAACATCGAGTAGAAGTACGTCCTTAACCTCACCAGTCAGCACTCCACCTTGGATAGCAGCACCTACTGCCACAACCTCATCTGGGTTAACTCCCTTGGAAGGAGCCTTGCCAAAGAACTTCTCTACCACTGCCTGAATAGCAGGTATACGAGTTGAACCTCCCACGAGAATAACCTCGTCGATGTCGTTTGCCGAAAGTCCAGCATCTCTTAGAGCAGCTTCACACGGCTTGATTGTTGCCTGAATCAGACTATCGGCAAGTTGCTCGAACTTTGCACGTGAGAGCGTAAGCACCAAGTGCTGAGGCATACCATCCACTGGCATAATGTATGGCAGATTGATCTCAGTTTGCGCCGAGCTCGACAACTCAACTTTTGCCTTTTCGGCAGCCTCCTTAAGGCGCTGTAGTGCCATTGGATCTTTGCGCAGATCGATATTGAACTTCCCTTTGAAATCTTCGGCAAGGAAGTCAATGATTACTTGGTCGAAGTCATCACCTCCGAGGTGAGTATCACCGTTGGTGCTCTTTACCTCGAAGACGCCGTCGCCAAGCTCAAGAATCGAGATGTCGAATGTACCACCACCGAGGTCAAATACTGCGATTTTTTGGTCACTATTCTTCTTATCCAAACCGTAGGCAAGTGCAGCTGCGGTAGGTTCGTTGATAATACGTTTAACGGTAAGTCCTGCAATTTCGCCTGCCTCCTTTGTCGCCTGACGTTGCGAATCGCTAAAGTAAGCCGGTACAGTAATTACTGCCTCGTTAATCTCCGTGCCGAGGTACTCCTCAGCTGTCTTCTTCATCTTCTGAAGCACCATTGCCGAGATCTCCTGTGCAGAGTACTCCCTGCCCTCAATCTCAACACGTGGAGTGTTGCCAGCTCCCTTTACTACCTTATAGGGTACACGATCAATCTCTTTGCTTACTTGATCGTAGCTCTCGCCCATAAAGCGTTTAATCGAATAGATAGTATTCGTAGGGTTAGTGATAGCCTGACGCTTTGCCGGCTCACCTACCTTGCGCTCATCGCCCACAAAGGCTACAATAGAAGGAGTGGTGCGATGCCCCTCACTATTGGTGATTACTACGGGTTCGTTACCCTCCATTACCGAAACACAAGAGTTTGTTGTGCCAAGGTCAATTCCAATGATTTTTCCCATTTTTTTGTTGTATATTTTTTAGTTAATTAATAATTTCTTTTCTGTTTGCAGTTTTCTTAAAAATTTCTTCAATTTCTGTGCCACTGGATTTTATACCTAAAAATTGTCTACTTTTGTCCTAAAATTGTATCTTCGTGGTGTGAATGATACGTAAATTTCTGCCAAAACCTGCCAAAACGTGCCAAAAATAGTTGTAATAACACCCTCTGAGCTTGAATTCCACGCCATAAGCCGTGCCGTGGGAGATAGACACACTGTGCTGTGCAGTGGCATAGGCATCATAAACACAATGACTACCACTATCGAGGCAATCGAGAGGTGTAGACCCGAATTAATCATCCAAGTAGGCATAGCAGGAGCAATCGATAGAGGTGTTCAAATAGGCGAGGTTGTGGCGGTAGGAGAGGACAGATTAGTCGATTTAGGAGCGTGGAGGGAAAGTGAAAAACGATTCGAAAGATTTGAAAACACAACATATTATAGTACCTTTGTGCCGTTGGAACTCAGATGCGTGAGTGCACAAACACTCAACACGGCGTGTAATCCATTTGTTGAGAACGTTGCACAGATTGAGACAATGGAAGGAGCAGCTTTTTTTGCAGCAGCAGAGCTAAAGAAAACCAAATGTGCGCAAATACGAGCAGTTTCCAACTACACCACTCAACGACGAGAGGAGTGGAACATACCGCTCGCGCTACAAAACCTTGAGGATACACTAAAAACAATATTTTGAACAACAATGAAAAGAGCGATAACTTTTCTATTTTTAGTTACTCTACTAAGTTTGACGAGCTATGCAGCTCGTAGCCATAGGGAGGTCATCAACATTAACAAAGGGTGGAGCTTTTCGTATGGCTGGCAATTTTCCCATCGTAGCGAGCTTGGTGAGCTTGTAAACATTCCCCATACCTGGAATCTCGATGCTCTGAGTGGCATAGCGAACTACTATCGTGGATTGGGAAACTACCTCCGCGAGCTTGACATTAAAGCAAGTTGGAGAAGTGGTAAGAAGGTGTACTTGCGCTTTGAGGGCGTTAGTCAGAGTGCCGAGGTTTATGTCAATGGTCGCAGGGTGGGCGCGCATCAGGGTGGGTACACCGCCTTTGGGTTCGATATTACACCCTACCTGAACTTTGATGGTGTTAATACTCTATGGGTTAGAGTTAATAATGCTCAGAATCTTGATCTTATGCCACTCTCAGGTAACTTTAATATCTATGGCGGAATTTATCGAAATGTAGAACTTATTGTGACCCCTGCGGTGCACATCTCACACACGCAGTATGCTACCAGCGGAGTGAGAGTTACGCAAAAATTGGTTAGCAACCAAAAAGCAGTGGTCGACGTGGTTGCAGAAATTGAGGGTATGTCGAGTAGCGTGGTCAATGTTCAATTCAAGCTCAAGGACAGTGCGGGCAATAGTATTGATAGCCTACAGAGAAATGTTAAGATTGGCATAAGTGGTAGGGTAAATGCCAACTGGGCACTGACCATACATAATCCGAAACTATGGCACGGAACAATCGATCCGCACAGATATAGAATTGAGGTTGTTACAGAGAGTTCGAGCGGAGGTCGTGGAGTGGCAATAGCTTCGAGGGATAGCGTATGCCAATATTTCGGGCTGAGAAACATCGAGGTTAGTGCGCAGAATGAATTTTTGCTCAACGGCAAGAAGTATCCAATCAGAGGTGTTACCAAGTTTCAGGACTATGCACTACTCGGCTCGGCAATTTACCCCGAGGAGGACATACGAGATATGGAGCTAATTGCAGAAATGGGGGTTAATGCTCTAAGGCTTGTACACTACCCACATAGTGAACACTTTATCGAGTTGTGCGACAAGGTGGGAATTATCGTGTGGAGCGAAATACCATTTATCGGGCCGGGGGAGTATCGCAATACAGGTTTTAACAACAGTACGCTGTTTAGAGATAACGGAATTTTACAGCTCCAAGAGATGCTTGCTCAACAGTACAATAATCCCTCGGTGGTATTTATAGGGCTATTTAACGAGATTGCACAACGAGGGGATGATCCGTTGCAGTACATCAGGCAACTCAATATGGTTGCCAAGGACGAGAGTGGCGGAAGACTTACGGTGGCAGCGAGCAACCAAAATGGAGAAATTAATTTTGTAACAGACCTTATAGGCTTTAATCAGTACTTGGGCTGGAAGGAGGGTATGCCAAACGATATTGATAGATGGGCTCAGAGTGTTAGAGGTGAGTGGCCTCGTCTCAAGGTAGCTCTTTCGGAGTATGGAGCCGGGGCGAGTATATACCAGCACGAAATTCCTGCAACTCGACCAGTGGTGGATAGCTATTGGCACCCCGAAGAGTGGCAAACAGCGTTTCACGAGGAGTATCTACGGACAATCTCCAAAGGATATTTCTGGGGTACATTCGCAAGCAGTATGTTTGACTGGGGAGCTGCCCATCTACGACTCGGTAATCGACCTGGCATTAGTGATATGGGGCTGGTAACCTTTGATAGAGCATCCAAAAAAGATGCATTCTATCTCTACAAAGCAAACTGGAATAGTGACGAATCTTTTGTACACATCACCTCTAAAAGGTATGTGGATAGAGCAGGGCTTAGTCAGGATATTAAGGTCATATCTCCTTCCGATAGTGTGACGCTTGTGGTAAATGGGAAGGAGGTTGCAACGCTTGGAAATAGTGGTGTTGGTACTTTTACGTTTACGGGGTGCAAAATGGAACGAGGAGAGAATACAATAAAGGCACTATCTCTTGATGGTAGTCAAGATTCCATTATGATACGTATTGTTGAGTAGCGTTCCCGAGGTTTTATACAACTAACAACTACGAGTTTTAGGGATAAGTTTAGAGTAGGTGATTAAAAGTTTTTGATTTCACTTTTTTCGCAGATTAAAGTTGTAAATGCGACACGAGTAATAAAAAAAATGATTAATTTT
>CAYJMA010000084.1:0-7260 GCA_964371475.1 uncultured Rikenellaceae bacterium
GCCGGCGGCTTCACTTTTGAAAAAGTGAAATCAAAACTTTTGGCTACCTACTCTAGGTAGAAATAATAAAAGTAGCCTGTTTCACCAAATTCCCTCGATGAACAAAACCGCTAGAAAATGACCTACATCATCTTTATCGGCTGAAAACAAACGTTTATAAAGAATCTCTATGACTTTAATATTTTCCCTATTATATCGCACACCTCAAGAACCTCATCCGCACTAATAACAAGTGGAGGAGAGATTCTAAATGCTGTATCGCAGAATAAAAACCAATCGCTCATAATACCACGTACTACAAACTGCGACATAACCTCCATAAGTCGCTCACTGCAACCCAACTCAACTGCAAGCAACAACCCACTTCGTCTGATTTCAAGCCCCGGCAAAACCCCAAGCAAAGTCCTCTCAAAGAGCTCGCCCATCTCTGAAGCGCGCTCACACAAACCCTCCGTTGCTATGCAATTCAACATAGCAAGCCCCGATGCACAACAAACAGGATTTCCTCCAAACGTTGTAATGTGACCCAACACAGGATTCGACATCAAACTATCCATAAGCTCCTTACCCGCGCAAAACGCTCCAAGAGGCAAACCTCCGCCCAAAGCCTTTGCCAAACAAATTATATCTGGTTTAATACCATACTTTATCGACGCGAACATCTCGCCCGAACGACCAAAACCTGTCTGAACCTCATCGACTACAAGCAACGCCCCAACCTCCCTACACCTCCGCTCAAGAGCACTCAGGTAACCAGGCTGGGGCAACCTTACACCTGCCTCACCCTGAATAACCTCGCTAACCACACAAGCCGTCCGCTCGGTAATCAAATCAAGATCTGCAAACGAATTGAACTCAATCTGTCGTGTATCTGGCAGTAGAGGTCGAAATGCACTCTTGTACTGCTCACCTCCTTGAATCGAAAGCGCACCCTGGGTCGACCCGTGGTACGCCCCAACCATCGAGATGATTTCACTTCGTCCTGTTGCTCGCTTTGCCAACTTCATCGCACCCTCAATAGCCTCAGAACCACTATTGACAAAATATACGCTATCGATACCATCTGGCATAAACTCTACAAGTCGACGTGCATACTCTACCTGAACACGCTGAACTGTCTCGCCATAGACCATTGTATGCATATAGCTGTCAACCTGAGCTTTGATTGCATCGCGAATCTCACGGCGACCGTGCCCAACATTGCTAACCGACACCCCTGATATTAGATCAAAATATCTATCGCCACTTGAGCTATACAAGAACACCCCTTCGGCACGCTCCACTTCGATCATAAGCGGTGATGGTGAGGTTTGTGCAATATGCGAAAGAAATTGTGCTCTGAGTGTCTCCATCGTTATGGTACGAGTTCGATAAGAAAGGGACTATCTTATTCTATCGGTGCTTTTGAGCAACCATATATCTTTGGCAATGCCCTTGTACGCCATCAGCACAAAAGGAATTGCTGCCACCGGTGCTATCATAACCATCGAATGGTCTACAACGTATGGAATCGTTGCAAACATCTCGCTGATTCTCCACGCTCCGATAATCTCAAAGCCAACCAATCCTATAACAAATAGCCCCTCGACCACGCACAAACGAAGTTGTAGCTCTCTGCGTTTGTACAAAAAGATGGTGATAAGAGGAAGCAGCGTTGCCAGTATTGAGAGTACGGCGTGATAGTATAGATAGTCGTGGACTCCATTTTGGTAGTGCAGCCCCCATACATCATACGTGCCTCCGTCGCTAACGCTCGCCGATGCTACATTAAGCTCAAAGCTCGCCATAGGAAAAATTAGTAACAGTGAGCAAAGAATTGCTACAAATAGTAGGTAGAGGGATTGTCTGCGTTGTATCATCGTTATTGTACTCTTAGTTTTTCTCCGGTTTTTATTATTTCGTCTTTGGTTATATCGTTGAGCTCGCACAGCTCCGAGATGCTCACGCCATATCTCTGGGCAATTTGCGAGAGTGTATCGCCACGAACTATCGTGTGCCACTTCTCGACTTTGGCGGGCGCATCATAGAGATTATCACCTACCTTTATCCCCTTACTGCTATTTGCACTACTCTGGCTAATAGACTCCTTATCCTTAATAGTTGCCGTTATCTTACCTCCTTTATCTTTGGTAAGGGTGAGCACTCCACTCTTCAAGCTCTTGTTCTGCACGTCTATAATAGTCTCTGGATCAAAGGTCTGTCCATCGATTCTAAATTCGAAGTGAAGGTGGTTACCGGTAGCATTGCCTGTCCGACCGCACGTGGCTATTCGCTGTCCGCTTTTGACAAACTCTCCTGCCTTGACCAAATTTGTATGATTGTGAGCATAGACACTCTCAAGCCCACTGCCGTGCTCCACCACAATTACCTTGCCGTAATCACCATAACTCTTGCTCATTCTAACCTTACCCTCAAATACTGCATATATTGGAGTGCCCTGTGGGGCTGCAATATCGAGCCCATAGTGCATCGAACTACCACGAGGTCCGTACGAAGAGGAGCGATTGCCCGAAATTGGGAATGTAAATCGAGATTGAAGCTCGTCTAAGTCTATATCAAAGCTATCTGTGCCAACCTCCTCAAAGTAGCTATAACTTGGGAGTGATACGTGCGAATTGTCGAGAATGGAGTCATCCCCCGAGACATTGCTCTTCTTGTCATCTTTGCTTTTCTTGTCATCTGCAGTTTCTCTCTCTCCGCCCCCTTCATCTACCTCTTCTCTATACCTGTCATCAATGGTGCTGCTCTCTCCTTGGTGATTCTCCAGCATATATGCTCGTGGCGAACAAGCCACACAGAGCAGTAGTAGTATCAGGGGTATTGCACTATTGTTGAATTTCATTGGGTAAAATTGTAGTAATTCTACTGCAAAATTACTATTTTTGTGGTCTAAAACAATTTTTTATCACTATTTTTACTCTATGTCAACACTTAAGACACTTATCATTGGTAGCGGTCCGGCAGGTTACACTGCGGCGATATATGCCAGCCGTGCCAATCTTTTCCCTGTACTTTACGAGGGTATGACCCCAGGGGGGCAGTTAACCACAACGACCGAAATAGACAACTTTCCGGGATATCCAACCGGCATCTCAGGCACTGAGATGATGGCAGATCTACGAGCACAAGCCCAGCGCTTTGGCACCGATGTTCGCAGTGGTTATATCACCAAGGTCGATCTATCGAAGCGTCCGTTTAAGGTTGAGATCAACGACGGTGAGGCAACACTTCTTGCCGAGACTATCATTGTGAGTACTGGTGCTACGGCTCGTTATTTGGGTTTGCCCAGCGAGCAAGCACTTATCGGTAGTGGTGTGTCGGCGTGCGCTACGTGCGATGGTTTTTTTTATAGAAACAAGTCTGTGGCAGTTGTTGGCGGTGGAGACACTGCCTGCGAAGAGGCATCATACCTTGCAGGTCTCGCCTCGAAGGTCTATATGATAGTTCGCAAGGATCATCTTCGTGCAAGTAAAGCGATGCAACAACGAGTCTTCGATAACGAAAAGATAGAGGTTATCTTTGAGCACAACACCAAGGAGGTAGTGGGTGATATGAAGAGCGGTGTGACAGGGGCTCTGCTTGAGGGGGTTGATGGAAAGATTCGAGAGATTGCCATCGACGGTTTTTTCCTTGCAATAGGTCATAATCCTGTAACCGAGATGCTTGATGGTCAGCTTGAGCTCGATGGTGAGGGGTATATTAAGACCGAGCGTGGTACTTGCCGTACGAGTGTTGAGGGTGTTTATGCAGCGGGTGATGTTCAAGATCCACACTATCGCCAGGCAATCACCGCTGCGGCTTCTGGATGCATTGCTGCACTTGAGGTAGAGAGGTTTTTGGCTTCAAATTAATTAACAAAAGTAAAGAGTATATACAATTATGAGCTATTTATTTACATCGGAGTCGGTAAGCGAGGGGCATCCCGACAAGGTGTCAGATCAGATATCTGATGCTATTTTAGACGAATTTTTGCGTCAAGATCCCGAATCCAAAGTTGCGTGTGAGACACTCTGCACCACGGGTCTGGTGGTAGTTGCAGGCGAGGTAAAGAGTTCGGCATATGTAGACATTCAGAGCAAGGTTCGCGAGGTTATCGAAAGGATAGGATATAACGATGCAGAGCTTGGTTTTGAGGCAAGTAGTTGCGGAGTTCTATCTGCCATCCACGAGCAGTCGCCCGACATCAACCAAGGTGTGGAGCGTGCAGAAGTGGATGAGCAAGGGGCAGGAGATCAAGGTATGATGTTTGGGTATGCCTGCCGTGAGACAGCTACCTATATGCCAGCAGCCCTTATGCTTAGCCATCTGTTGGTGAAGAAACTCGCCACAATTCGCAAAGAGGGCAAGGTTATGACCTACCTCCGCCCAGATGCCAAGAGTCAAGTAACCATTGAGTATGATCATAGCGGTAAGGCACAGCGAGTGCACACCATTGTTGTCTCAACGCAGCATAGCGAGGAGGTGGGAGTTGATCAGATTCGAGCCGATGTTCAAGATATTTTGATACCTCGACTAAAGGAGTCGCTCAGAAAGCGCGAAGATCAACTCGGCGAGCTTATCGGTGAGGACTATATACTGCACGTGAATCCAACTGGTAAGTTCTGTATCGGTGGGCCAAAGGGAGATACGGGTCTGACAGGTAGGAAGATAATAGTGGATACCTATGGCGGGAGGTCAGGACACGGCGGTGGAGCATTCTCGGGCAAGGACTCCTCGAAGGTTGACCGCTCGGCAGCATATGCGATGCGTCATATTGCGAAAAATATTGTAGCTGCAGGAATTTCCGATGAGGTTAGTGTGCAAGTGGCGTATGCTATTGGTGTTGCACAACCTGTGAGCTTCTTTGTGGATACCAAGGGGAAGTCTAACGTCTCTCTCAGTGACGGTGAGCTTGCCGTGGCAATAGAGAAGATGGTAGATCTTAGACCTGCCAAGATCGTAGAGAGGTTTGGGCTAAAGACCCCTATCTTTTCGCCCACTGCTGCCTATGGGCACTTTGGTCACGATGCCTATGAGCAAGATGGTTTGACGTTCTATCCGTGGGAGAAACTCGATTTGGTGGAGCAGTTCGCTACCCTTCTGTGACAAAATGGCAGGAAATTCTCAGCGGCATACTATTTGTAAAAAGAGGGATTGAAACAATAAAAAAACAAAAATAGAAAACTATGAAAATCAAACCACTATCAGACAGAGTTTTAGTAGAGCCCAAGGCGGCAGAGACTCAGACAGCCAGCGGACTTTTTATTCCAGACACGGCCAAAGAAAAGCCACTTCAAGGCGTTGTTGTAGCAGTTGGCCCGGGAAATTCCGAGGTAACAATGGAGGTGAAGGTAGGAGATACTGTACTGTACGGGAAGTATGGCGGTCAAGAAATTACGGTGGATGGTACAGACTATCTAATTATGAAACAGGCTGAAATTTTGGCAGTCATTTAATTTTCGAGTACAAACAAAATCAAGAAACACAAAGAGAATAAGAAACAATGGCAAAGGAGATAAAATTCACAACAGATGCCCGTAGTGGGCTTCTAAGCGGTGTAGATCAACTCGCAGCAGCAGTTAAAGTAACACTTGGCCCAAAGGGTAGAAATGTAGTAATCGAAAAGAAGTTTGGTGCGCCACACATCACAAAGGACGGTGTGACAGTTGCCAAAGAGATAGAGCTTGAAGATAAGTTCGAAAATATGGGAGCACAGATGGTACGTGAGGTTGCCTCGAAAACTGCAGATGATGCAGGAGACGGTACAACTACCGCCACGATTCTTGCTCAAGCAATCATCGCCGGTGGTATTAAAAACGTTACGGCAGGGGCTAACCCAATGGAGCTCAAACGCGGAATTGACCTCGCTGTGGCAGAAGTAGTCGAAAACCTGAAGAAACAAAGTCAGAATGTCGGCGATAACATTGACAAGATTCGCCAAGTGGCTACCATCTCGGCAAATAACGATGCTACCATTGGTGGACTCATTGCTGAGGCAATGGAAAAGGTGAAGAAAGAGGGAGTTATAACCGTCGAGGAGGCCAAGGGTACGGAAACCACAGTTGAGATCGTCGAGGGTATGCAGTTCGATAGAGGCTATATCTCTCCGTACTTTATTACAGATACCGAAAAGATGCAAAGCGAGCTCGAAAAACCTTATATACTGATCACGGACAAGAAGATCTCCACGATGAAGGAGATTTTGCCACTCCTTGAGCCAGTAGCACAGTCAGGTCGGGCGTTGCTTATCCTTGCGGAGGATGTCGATGGTGAGGCGCTTAGCTCACTTGTGTTAAACAAATTGCGTGGCACGCTGAAGATCGCAGCAGTAAAGGCTCCAGGTTTTGGCGACAGGCGCAAAGAGATGTTGCAGGACATTGCGATTCTTACGGGTGGTACAGTTATTTCGGAGGAGCTTGGCTATACGCTCGATGGTGCTACACTTGAGATGCTTGGTACTGCCGAAAAGGTTACCCTTACCAGGGACAACGCAACGATTGTTGATGGTGCAGGAGCAAAGGCAGCAATTAAGGAGCGTGTTACTCAGATTCGTAGCCAAATAGAGACAACCAAGTCTGATTACGACCGTGAGAAGTTGCAGGAGCGTTTGGCTAAGCTTGCAGGCGGTGTGGCAGTTCTGTACGTGGGGGCTCCAACTGAGGTTGAGATGAAGGAGAAGAAGGATAGAGTAGATGATGCACTTGCGGCTACTCGTGCAGCTGTTGACGAGGGTATTATCCCAGGTGGTGGAGTTTCCTATATCCGTGCGGCGGAGAGTCTTGTAAAGCTTAAGGGAGCGAGCGAGGATGAGTTAACCGGCATTGCAATTGTGCATCGTGCAATTGAGGAGCCACTGCGTCAGATTGTAGCCAATGCTGGAGGTGAGGGATCTGTTGTTGTAAATAAGGTTAAGGAGGGTAAGGATGCATTTGGATACAATGCTCGTGAGGACAAGTACGAGGATCTATTCAAGGCAGGCATTATAGACCCGACTAAAGTAGCAAGAGTTGCACTTGAGAATGCTGCATCTGTAGCCTCGATGTTCCTTACCACTGAGTGTGTGATTGCGGATATTGCGGAGGAGTCACCAGCTGCAATGCCTCCTATGGGTGGAGGAATGGGTGGTATGATGTAGTATATTATAGTAGGTAGAACAGGGAACCATCTTGGGGAGTATTTTCCAGGGTGGTTTTTTTTGTGTGTCTGATTGTGGCTCATCAATTTTATTAGAGTAGGTGTCCAAAAGTTTTGATTTCACTTTTTCCGCAGATTAAAGTTGTA
>CAYJMA010000085.1:0-7171 GCA_964371475.1 uncultured Rikenellaceae bacterium
TAAACCCTAAATTTACATTAACCCCAATCTCTCCCTGAAGATAACTATATGCCTGGCCTTGAGCAAACCAACCATCAAGCCCAATTTGGTTACCTGTTTCAGCACAGTATAGAGATCCATAGTCTTTATACATCAAATCGAAACCTATCCCTGCATTAAACCTTGCATATAGAATTAGGAAATTTATATTCCCCGTGTCCATACCAAAATCAAAGCCCAGCGCAAAACCCTTCCCTGTACTAAGCGCCTCAATATTTCGTCCAAGTGATATATTTGATAAATCAGTGCCTAAAATATCTGCAACACTTTGGGGAGGAGGTGGCATAGGTGGAATACGAGATCCCGCCATTAGATATCCCCCACTCTTAACATACAATCCAGCAATTCCGACCTTAAGTCCAATTCTATCATCTGGAGTACCCATATGCATATACCAATCATCAGGTGCTACATATAGAGTAAACCAACCCGCACGACCGTTACTTCCAGATCCTGTTATAAAATCTCCGGGCGAGGTAACGTATAGCTCACTATTTGCAAAGAGTGTTCGATTGTTAAAGTCATACTGTACACCCAAATTTCCGTATATTCCCACAGTATTACTCGGTATAGGGTATAACTCTTTAGCCGCATCATTTGGCTTAAATTTCTTTATTATTTCAGAATCGGAGTACTTTGCCAAGAATTTCTTTTCATTTTCTATGACTTTTTGATATCCCTCATTGAGCAAGTCTATACCTGGTGTTTTTATTGTTTTTGCCATTTCTACATATCCATAGAAACCAATATTGCTCACTCCTCCGCTCTTTGAAAATGTTATATCAAAACTCGCCTCGCCATTTGCAGTCTCCGCAATCGTGAGCTTTACGGCAGATTGCAAGTATAGAGAAGTGTTTTTATCTGGAACAAAAATTTGTTTTGCAAAGGATTCGGAACTACCTCCACTATTAATCCCTGCTGGCTTCATTCTATAGGCTACACTTCCCGCGAAGCCTCGAATACCAACAGCTCCAATTCCAATGCCTGGCGGTGGCAGTATCGCCGTACCATTAACATACCAATACCTCATACCATCGACAATGCCAAAGCTGCCGCCTACCCCAACTCCCAGCTTCCCCCCCCCCTTGAGATCAATATTGAGCTCCATATCGCCATAAAAACCATCACCGTATATAGGATCACTCCTACGCCATCCAATTTCTCCCTTTAAGTTCAGCACCTCTGCTATTGTGGCATTAATGCCAATTTTGTTTAGTCTAACACCATCAAACTGCCAATATTTAGAGCCATTATCCTCCCGTATAGATGCAAGAAATTCTAAAGTAGTTTCTCCGCCAAACATCCCTTCGGCAAGGTTAAGTGATATGCCAGATGAGAGAATAGCATTTCCGTTACCCGCACGTAACTCTATATCACTCAGTGATACTGGAAATTTCCCTACCGATACATCTCCACTATAACCAAAGTATTCAACATTTATATATGGTGCTTGAGTTGTTAAGTGTAGACTTCTAAACTCAAGTTTTGGTATTTTAGTCTGCACTGTACTTGAACTATCGGTAGCAATTGACATTGACCCGTGTAGCATTGCCTCTGGGACAAAGCGACCATCAGCCAAGGTCATCTTAATGTGCGAATTTTTATGAATTTGTGCCTTGGCCTTAAATATTGAGAAGTCCAAAGAATCTACAGACTCTATTTGTAGACTATATGTATTGTCGGCACCTATAACGGCTGTGTAACCAACGCTTGTTGTAGTACCACCACTCTTAAAAGGAAGTCCTATCTTACCTTCAAACCCTGCTCCCTTTAGCTTGTTTGCAATTAGTGCAAGGTCGAACCCACTCACCGAGAAGTTCCAACCACTGGCATCACCCTGAGAAAAATCCAATATGTTATTTGCTGAAAATAAACCCGTAATTCCGTTATCATCTATTAACATATTTTGTGCCTGAAAGCTCGTTCGGGAGTTATCTTTTTGGTCAAATTGTTTTGGAAGTGTAACAGAAATATTTTTGGCATATACTCCACGCCACAGCTCTGTATTTCCGGGGATTAAATAGTTGTTTGCATACTCACCCGGGAAGGTCACCTGAGATGAATTGCGCACATCGCTAAAGTCAAAAGCTACATTATCTACTTCAAATTCAAAACCTTCAAGTCCCACAATTTCAAAACGAGGAAGATCAATCTCGGCAATGATATCACTAAAAGAGGTAACTATAGTCCTAAAATTTGCCCTAACAGTTGAATCACCACCGTTTAGGCTACGGAGCATACTTTTAGAAAATATAACATCCGCATCTATGCTAAGTTCTTTATATCCATTACAGTCCAGCGAGACGTAGGTATCTGAAACAGCATTACCTGGCTCATAGCCTCCGTTTAAAACTACCCCTGAATTATTATTAAAGGGTATCTCTATGTCTTGGAGCAAAGATAGGTTAGCTTCCCCGATAATTGAGCCGTCATAGCTCATCTTTAGACCACTCGCTCCAAAAAAAAGCACTAAGTCTGAGTTATCCTTATTCTTATGTGCGGTAATAATCCTAACGAACGCCGAGAACTCAGTATAGTTCTTTCTAAATTTAACTTTATCAATAGCAACAACAATTTCGTTATTAGCCACCGTACGTTGCAAGCCAACAGGAAGGGATGTTCTTGTCCCGAGCGCTTGCAGCAAATTCTCAACAAAAGCACCTCTCTTTTCTATCTTTGAGATAACTTTATTTGCGTGTTCTGTATCATATTTGTTTTGAGCAAATGAATAAGTCCCACAAATAAACAAAAGAATTAGCAACAGTATCTTTTTGTTGATTATCATTGCTATATGTGTAAAAAAAGAGTTTTACGGGAGTTTTAACTACCGTAAAACTCTTAATTTTCTTTAACTATTAAATATACTATTTCTTTGTTAGAGTTAGAGTACTTCCGCTTTTTGTAGCGAGAGTCATCTCATTTCCACTAACAGTTCCTGATATTTCAATAGTAATTGTATTATCACCACCACCTGTTCCTGTTAATGTACCTGTTACTTTAGTGCCATCATATGTGTATGGTCCATTAAAAGTTCCGTATACTGCACCATCATCAGCGTCAGTTGACGTGTAGTTGAACGTATCTTCAGCAAAAGTGTATGTTTCTATAGTAGAAGCTGAAGTTGCTGAGCCAGGTATTGTAGTTTCCCAGGCTGTGCCGGCTAGTGTTTGTTCTGATGAGTCTTTTTCGCACGACGATAAAACGCCAATAGAAAGTGTTAGGGCAACGATAAGTGATAAAATTTTCTTCATAGTTTTGTTATTTAGTTATAAATTTCGCCTACAAAGGTAAAATTTTTTATTTGCAATACAAAAAGCATCTATAATTTTCGTATATTTGCAGGGAAAAAAATTTTTTATTTATCATTAGTTCTATAGTTCTATGAAGCGCCTACCATTATTGTTGTTAGCAACCGTGCTTGCAAGTTGTGATTATGGTTCGTCAGTCGCTCCTCTACCAGAGATTACTGCACCGCCAATCATTACTGAGTGTGATACGTACATTGAACTTGGCAGCTCTAATCTAACCTCAACGACCATTCATTTCACAACAACAAAAGATTGGCGCATATACACAAGCAACACTAAGGCAGAGGTTGCTTGGCTACAATTAGACAAAACAGATGGAGGACCTGGAAACATAGAGATTGTAGCAAAAGTCACCGAAGCAAATCCATCATCTATAGATTTTCGCGAGGCATATATAAAAATCATTTCAGACACTGCGTCTAGAGTTGTCACAATTTCTCACCCTCCACGCAAAAGTGATGAAATTGCAGTCCAGGAGATCCATTTTGATGTTAGTAATATTGAGATACTTGTAGGTGACTCTTTGCTACTAATCCCCATCGTTTCTCCCTCTAATGCAACTAATCAAGAGGTGCTATGGCAGAGCAGCAACTCGGCTATTATGACAGTTGATAGTTACGGTAAAATAGCGGGTGAGAATATAGGTGAAGCTACTCTTACTGTGAGGTCTATTGATGGAGATCATACTGCACTGTGTAGTATTACAGTTAGTGATTCTCTTGATGGAGGAGGTACAATTAATGATTGGAATTGATGAGCATTAGAACTCTTCTCATAAGCGTTTTGATACTATTTGGCAGCTGCGAAAAGAGAGCCAACGATAGTTTTATTGCAAAGTTTTCTACAAGTGCTGCAGTTTCAAAGGCATATGGCACGAATTGGACAAAGGACGATAGAATCGGCATTTTTATGTTAAAACATAACTCAGACTTTATCTCGGATAATATTGTTGACGGGGTTGTTAATATTGAGTATGCTGCGGATAGGGGTGGGGGGCACTGTTACTTTAGAGCGGTTAGCCCTACTCAAACTATTGTTATGCCATCGGACGGTTCGGCAGTGGACTTTTGCGCATACTATCCACATAGCGAAACGATGTACAGTGGATATAGCATCCCAGTGAATGTCCAAAACCAAAGTGACTTAGAAGCTATTGACTATATGGTATCTGATAGAGTTATGGAGAAGAGCATTTTAGACAACAACGCAGCTCTGACCTTTAACCACGTCTTGTCTCTTCTGGAAATATCACTTGAGGGCGGGTTTGGTGTTACCACCGAGGAACTTGAGAATATGGCACTAACAATATGCAACACTAAACATTTTGGCAACTTATTGGTACCAACCAAAGCTATTTCATCGAGAAGTTATGGTGATATTATATCCCAAAGGGCAGGTTCAGATCATATCATTGAAGCAATAGTACTTCCCCAGAAATTTACTCAAGGTAACTATCCATACTTAAAAATATTCCATAGAGGCATTGAGTACACAGTGATATTAGACTTTGACTTTATTCAATCCAAACGCCATACCATTAAAATACTCATCGAGGACAGAAAGGTTTATTTGTCTGAGCAAGATGTCATAATCAAAGATTGGATTGAAGGTACTGGTGGAGATTATGGCTTTGAGCATAAGGTCATAGGTGATGGTACAATAGAATTAGACAAATCGCTCTTTACCCTAGATAATCCACACTGGGTGGTTAGAGGTAAGGTTGATGGTGATTCAAATCAAAATTACACCGTTACGCAGAATATCCGTGAAGCCTTAGATGCATTGCCTGCTGATGGTTCCGCGAGTGGAAAAATCACTTTGGAAATTGAAAATATCACAGAAATACCATCGTATCAAAACGCAGGAGCCTCAAAAGGCGCATTTGAGGGCTATCTTCAACTAAAAAGAGTAATCCTATCTCAAAGCATAAAGACGATTAGAGAACGAGCCTTTGCTGGTTGCTCCAATATCTATAGTTTTGAGGCAGATGGAGTTACAACACTTGCCGAGCGAGTTTTTGAAAATTGTACTGGCTTAGTGGACGTAAATCTTTCAAGTGTTGCAGAGGCTGGTAACTACACACTAAAGGGGTGTTCTTCACTACTTGCAATTTTGCTCCCTGAAATAAATTCCATACCTCTCGAAATGTTTGCAAACTGCGCCTCACTACAAAGATGCGAAGCACCTAATGCATCAGAATTATATGAGCGAGCATTTAGCGGATGCAATGCACTAACAGAGCTTAAACTTCTTAGCAGAGGAGAAATAAGAATGTACGTAAATCCGTTTAGTGGATTTACCAATAATGCAAACTGCACTCTATCATTAAATATTGATAAGGAAACTGGTGGGGGCGGACTGCCACAAATAACTGCCGCAGGTCAGTGGGGAGCAGAAGGCAAGGAGTTAAGTTGGAGAGCAATAAAGTTTGAATAGAATGAAGTGGTTAACGTATATATTAGTTCTGTTGTCCATACCATCGTGTGAACAAGATTTGAGATGTCTGTGCAATGAATCTCTATCCCTGTCGATAGAAACGGCCATACATAGTAAGGCAATGAACAAACGATTCTTTACAGAAAATGATACAATAGATTTATATCAGTGGACTAAAAACGACAATATAGAGAGGGGAGATTTTGTACTGAAAGGCGGTTACTGGAATAATATATCAAAATTGCAATGGCAATCAATAGAGGAACCGCATTACTTCTTAGCGACCTCCCCGAAGAAAGACATATATTTTGACAACAATGGCAATGCTCATTTGGATTACAGCATAGAGAAGGATTCATCACTGCTTTTTGCCAGAGTGCTAACACCTGGTAGAAAAGCAACCGATGGTAGCGTTCCTCTAAGCTTTGGATACTTAGCGAGTAAGCTTACTGTTGTCCTAAATTTTGGCAGTACATTTACAGACAATCCACGTGTTTTAAGTCTCAAACTCAAGAATATAGCTCATCAAGCAGAGAAACTGTATTTAACCTCAGGCGATATATATGGTGAACTATCTGATTTTAGAGATGTGGAGCTATACAGCACAGAGGCAAACAATAGTTATACTGCCTATATTATTCCTCAGGAGATAGGCGATTTTGAGTTGATTGTCAATTCTGAGGGAAAGAAATTGGTTTACACTAAGAGTGTAACGATATATATGAAATCTGGAAGTGAACATACTTTAGAGTTTGATGTAAACTGATGTTCTTAGTGGAACGGTTGTCTTGATGCTATGTGTATCAAGACTTATACAGATTAAAAGAGGTTTTCAATATGCTGAAAACCTCTTTTCTTGACAACTACTTGCCTCAAGCGATGCTTTGCGGAAGGCTTTACACGCCTTTTCGGGGTTTCGCTTTTTACTTTGAGAAGCCACCGTAGTAGCTCATAAAGATGGGGCCCAGGGGTGCGAGCATCTCTTTGAGCTCGGGGGTGAGGTCGCAGTAGACAATTACGTTTACAACCTCGATTGACTCGAAGAAGTCTTGGCGAGCGGGTGGGTTGGCGTTGATGTGGGCGATGGCCGCAGCGGCATCGTCGTACTGCTCCAACACGAATAGTGACTTGCCATCCTCGCCCACGCACCACCAGTGCGATTTGGTCGCTACCTCGGCGTGTGCATCTGCCGTGATGGCCTCCATCGCTGTTTTGCACTTTTGCTGATCGGTGATCTTTGCGTTCATCGCAAGGATGATTCTATTGTTTTCCATTTTTTCTGAAGTTTTTGAATTTGATATGGTGTGATTTTTCTTGTTGTAATATTGCTGGTTGTTTGCTGTTACTATTCGTTGCTCTCTATTTCGCTGCTTATATGCGTGTGAAGA
>CAYJMA010000086.1:0-6954 GCA_964371475.1 uncultured Rikenellaceae bacterium
ATGGGGGCGGGGTTTGCAAGGGTGTTCCACTGAAATGCCGCGAGGTGCTCCCCACCGGCGTAGTCCATTAGGTTGTCGGTCTTAGCCAGAGAGGAAGAACCGCCGTAATTCTCATCAAAAGTGTGATGCAACGTAAAAATACCGTGCCCCAACTCGTGTGCCACCAAGCGCTCCAAATCCGAAGCCCTATGAAATTAATTATCCAACACCGATACCAACCTTAAAACACATAACATACTGTGCAAATTCATTTAGCATCAGTTTATAATGAAACTAATGCAAAATAATGAAATCTATTCCATAACGATAAAATAAATCACCCGCTAAATGATCTTTTAATCGAAAGACTTTGGATATCAATAAAATTATGACTATATTTACTTATGAAAACCCATATATACAAGCAAGAGTTATATGTCTTGATTCAAGAAAAAAGTATAGCGTAAATAATCAACTAACCAAAACACACAAAAACTATGAAAAAAATTGCTCTAATCATCCTACTACTCAGCGCAACTACGGCACTCTCAATGGCACAACCGAACAAAACAATAGTAACCGATAGTGAAAAAATTGCTGTTGTGTGGTCAAGCGCTGACCCCGAGGTCGCTGAAAGACTCGTTCTGCTATATACACTAAACGCTGCTAAACAAAAATGGTTTGACGATGTAGTACTAATTGTATGGGGACCATCGGCCAAACTCCTCGCAGAAAACGAAAAAATGCAAAATTACATCAAAGAAATGGCTAAAGTTGGAGTGAAACTACAGGCCTGCATAAACTGTACGGAACACTACAAAGTAACAAAAACACTTAAAGACCTCGGGGTAGAGGTAATCGGAATGGGGGTGCCGCTGAGCAACTACCTCAAAAATGGATATCACACAATAACATTCTAAAATATACGACTATCTCGAAATTAACGGTACGGACACTCTGAAAAGAGTGTCCGTCTTCTCAACTACTACCTCCCGACTATCCAACAACATATACAACTCATATAGATTACGCAAACCTAAACCTCCACTCTCAACACACTCAAACTTTGGGTGAATACTATTCTCAACAACCAACACAACATCTTCTGTCTCCACCGTGTAAATACGAATAACTATCGGATGAGACGAACTTATCGTATTGTGCTTTACGATGTTCTCCACCAAGGTTAATATCGTCATAGGAGCAATCATATAATCCTCATATTGTGGAGAAATATCATAACAAACGTCCAACTTGCCCGAAAAACGACACTCCAAAACATAGAGATACGAACGGGTTATCTCCAACTCCTGAGATAAACTATGAAGATTGCTGGAACTAACCTTTAAGCTCTTACGAAAAATAGTTGTAAGATTGTCAAGAAACTCTACCGATATATCCCTCGCTTCGCTAACTATCATATAGCGCAAAGAATTAAGAGAGTTAAAGAAAAAATGAGGGTTAATCTGCTGCAATAATGCTGAATGCTGGCTCCTCAGCGTCTCGTGCTGAAGCTCTCTGTTGCGCCTCTCAACCTCCTGATTTCTATACAACAGTCGCTGAACAATAACGAAAAATAGACTCAAAACACCGACCAGTATGTGCTTGAAATCAGACGAATTCAAACCCTTTTGTGACGATATAATTCGCTGCTGAACCCTCTTCGACACCACCATCGAACCGAAAAATTCGCCTATGGCATCAAAAGTCAACATAAACATTGAACAGAGAACAACCCCTCCAACTATCAACACAATAGGAAGTAGATAAAAACGAGTGTTTCGATGGTAATCAACACCGAATAGAGCTCCAAACAGAAGATAGCAACTGAACGATACGACTAAATACCATAAAAATGGGAAAAGTAAAGGACGCAACAACCTAAGGGTTACCTCTTTGTCAAGATCTAATATCCGCTCAACTGCAGGGTAGTTGATAAATATGGCGACTATGAGCGAAAAGACAAGCCCCGCTAACAACTCTTTTCTTCCAATCATAACGAAATGTCTAACCTATCTTCATTATGCATTAGTGATAGTTGCTACCTATGCTGCCATTAGTATTATAGGGCTCGCCTTGACCACTCACCGAAAAATCATACTCAATGGTAGTACTTATAGTCGAGCCATACAAATTTTTGTGCGATATCACAAAAGTCGTTGGACTTCCGTCGCTATTACGATAGGGAGAAAGATCATAGGAGGCCAAACCAACGAAGCCATAGAATGGAGCGTCGTCATACGAGTTGTGTCGAAACTCAAGATATACCTTGCCGTCATTGGGGTTCACCACAAGGCTGTTCTGAACAACACTCACTCTATGAGAGATTCTACCACTGCCAAGAAAGTAAAAATCGATGTTCAAATACCCTCCTGCGCACCACATAGCATTGACCGTAATGGCATCATTGCCATACTCCAAATCCTGAGCATCTGTCTTAATACTATCGACATCCTTTGTCAATATAGTCTGAAGATTAACGACATCCACATCCAAAGATGTGCCAACTTGGTTTAGTATCTCGTAGCTCAAAACCGCTCGCTGACCAACAGACGGAACGTAATTACCTATATCGGTCAAAACCGTTAATTCATTGCCATAGTCCGTCAGCAATCTAAAATCACTCGGCGAATCACTAATAACCGTAGCAATACTAACACCATAAAGACCTCCATCATTGTCATCATTGCACGAAATCAAAACTACACTAAAGAGAATTAGAATTAAGCTCCTTAAATTTTTCATCCTTGTTTACTTTGTTAATTAAATAAAAATAGGGCTACTCACTATCACTATTGTGTGGTGGGCAGCCCCGATAAAACTATTCCTTAATTGTTAGTTCCTCTTACCTCCTTTGCCCTTTTGCCTTTGCCTCTCTTTGCTCCCTTCTTGCCACTCTTCCTTGTACTGCTCTCGTTTATTTTGCATCTCAAGGTATACTGCCTTCTGTTCTTCGTCCAATAGAGACAAAATATCTTCTTGGCGCTTCTCAGAAGCAGCCTTCAATTCAGCCTTTGCTGAAGCCGTCTCCTTTGCAAAGGTAGCATTTATTTTTTCAAATTTCGCCTTTTGAGCATCTGTAAGATTCAGCTTTTCGGCTATCCTCTCACACGCTTGCTCTTTGTTTGGACACTTCTCATCGCTAGAACCTTGTGGTTGTGCAGACAGAATGGATACGCTGGCAATAGCTACTACTGCAAGTGCTAAAATTTTTCTTTTCATTTTTTTAATCATTTTTTTGGTTAGTGAATTTCCTTCACTGCAAAGAAAAGCACATAATAAGGAATTACAATAAAAATCGATGCGAATTGCTATTTTTCGCCCTCGAACTGATAATTAACCCACCATCCACCGCTTAAATGCGGCAACCTTTGTTCGACTAATTACCACTTGCTCTGGAGTCTCAATACTTAGAAGAAGCCTTGCGCGACTGCCCTGATAGCTCTCGATATGTTCAACCGCTCGCCGAGCTACGATAAACTGCCTGTTGGCTCGCGTAAAGTGGCTTCTGTCAAATCTCTGTTCAAGTTTCTCAAGCGTAAGGTTTGTGCTGTACCTCCGACCGTCAAGACCATAGACAAGAACCTTAACACCATCTTTATAGCAAAATGCTATATCCTCAACCCTCAATGGCACCATCCTCCAGCTATCAAGCACAAGCAAGGATTCACTCCCGCCTCTCGATCTCTGCTCTCTGCCATACTGCTCAATGAACCCAATCTTCTCAATAATACGTTCGATATCCTTGGTTTGTATCGGCTTTAGAACATAGTCCACACACTGCACTTCAAAGGCTTTGATAGCATACTCATCATAGGCTGTCGTAAAGATGATAGGTAGTGCAATCTCCACGTGTTTGAATATCGAAAATGCGTCTCCATCTGCGAGGTGAATGTCCATAAATACAAGATCGACAGCCTTAGCTTTCGACGAGCGAAAAAAATCCACAGTCTCCTGTACACTATCAATTATTGCCAGAACCTCAACATCTACTCCACTCAAGTGGAGTAATGACTCTAACTGTCGTTGAGCCGCAATCTCGTCCTCAACAATAACGACTCTCATCTACCTATAATAGATACGACAACGGAGATCCTTCTTTCATAAAGGGTGCAAGCTCTTCGAACGAAAAGCTGACCTCGGGCATTCCACCTGCATAGGACGTAACCTCATAGGGAGCATAAGTAAAGATCAGCTGGGTGCCATCTACTATGAAGTTTTCATTGAGGCGCACCTCAGGCAAGTCGAAGTAGTGTTGATCGCCACCGCTATACTCCACCAACTTCTTGTGTAGCAGTGATACAAGTGCATCATCATTTAGGTTTTTGATGAGATCAGCAAGTGTAATAATTTTACCTGTCTCAAGGCTATAAACTCTGCAGTTTACGTGCATTACGCCGTGTGCTCCACCTGCATAAACATACCCAGAGCTCGTTACAGATAGCACTTTGTTGTCGACAAAATTAACCTCATATTTCAGCTCATCACTGATTGATCCAGGGCCATAACCCTCCTCATCAATCCATTCCAGCGTGGTGTGATAGATCTCGGCTGCTTGCTCCTTATGAAACGCTAGCTCCTTGGCACAGTCCGCATTGATAGAGTCGGCAACGGCTGAATTCGGGTAGACCTTAAAAGTTTCAAAAGAAAAATCTGCTGTCGAAACGCCATTTTCACCCTCATATTCATAGGCAATAGAATCGACAAACACATCTCTTTGCGAACCATAGCTCGTGATAACTCTCCCTTTAGCCTCAGCAAGCACTACTCTTTTTTTAGCCTTTCCCTCTTGCAACACTCCTTTCATATCGGCATTGAGCTTAAAGATACCGCCCATTTTGCCATCTGCCTCCACCTCGTGTAGCGTTAAGTTACCATTCACAACAGAGCCTTTAAGCTCAATTATCTCTTCTGGTTTCGAGTCATAGTAATACTCGCCCTCAACCTCTGAAAACATCCTAAGGTCTGAAACAAGACTATCGCTTTGCAACTCCAAACTAACGCTTGTCGGTTGCTTGGCAATAGTACCTTCCATAAATAAAACCTCGCTCTTAGCAACCGTTCTATATGAAATTTTGTCCTGACCCTTTGCCACATTAATTGAAAGAGTTGCAAAAATAGTAAGAAGTAATAATGATCTTTTCATCGTCTGTTTTTTTTATTCTATTGAAGTTATTTATAATACACGAAAAATCCCCACGCTGGGAGGTAAAAGTGCGAACCGTTTGTTAGATGTGCCTCTTCCTGCTCACCCAGTACTTTGTATGTGCCACTAAAGTCTTCATCATAAAACGCAGTATCTGCACCATTGCCACTGAGATTAAACAGAGCTATAACCACTCTCTCACCTACTTTGCGCTTGATGGCAAAGACCTGCCACGGAAGGCTATTATCAACTCCTATGATATCTCCGCCCATTTCGCCACCGAGGAGTGCCGGATGGGAGTGTTTAAGCGCACATAGATCCTCATAGAGTTTTGTCATTTTCTGTGCCTGTTCACTGGCAGACCACTCGATTTCATCCTTATCGAAGAATGCCAACGATTTGCTATTGCCTACCTCCTGACCGCTATATATCAGTGGCGTACCACTGAGCATAAAGGTAAGTGCGGCAAGTGCGCTTGTTGCTCCTCCGAGTCGAGTTGGTGCACTCCCGTTCCACGTATTCTCGTCGTGATTCGAGGTAAAGTGCATACGCAGTGCACTTGCATCATATAGTGTATTTTCATATGCCAGTCTTTCGCCAAGCGTATAGGCGTCTGCCTGACCTTGAGCAATCTTGTTGAGTATGTGGTGAAGTTCCCAGCAATAGGTGGCATCAAATGCTGTGTGAAACTCTGCACCTTCTGCCTCGGCAAGCATATACAGTTCTCGACCCTGGTTGGCAACCACCTCACTTAATTCAGACGTAGCGCGCCTCCAAAAATCAAGAGGAACAAGCATAGCCATATCACACCTAAAGCCATCAATGCCGATCTGCTCAACCCAAAAGCGCATCGAGGCTAACATCTCATCGCGCATAAAGGTATTGTCAAAATTGAGCTTGGCTGTGTCGTCCCAATCAAACGGAGTGGTAATCTCCTGACGGATCGCATCCCATTCATACCACTCGGGGTGGGACTCCACCCACTTTGCATCTCGTGAGGTGTGGTTAGCTACCCAGTCCACAATTATATACATACCCAACTCGTGCGCCCTTTGAACAAATGCCGTAAAATCTTCAAGGGTGCCAAACTCTGGGTTGATAGCACAATAATCTGCAATGGAGTAGTACGATCCAAGCTCTCCTTTACGACGCTCTTTGCCTATCGGAAAAATTGGCATCATCCACAAAATATCAGCTCCAAGTGCTTTAAGTCGTGGAAGGTGTTCCATCGCTGCACGGAAGGTTCCTTCGGGGGTAAACTGTCGAGTGTTAAACTCATATAAAACAGCATCTTGAGCCCAACTTGGGTGATGCTTAACGTTACGATTTACTCTATATATTAAATTTCCCATTTTTTTGCTTTTTATAAACTCAACTACAAATTTACTAAACTTTTCAAACTTTACAACAAAAAAAGGGTTGCGCAAAACTTTGGCTGTAACATTTAGTGTATGTAGCGAGTCATCGAGGAGCCAGTAACAGGACGGCTGTTGTAAGTCGTCGCAATGATTGTTATGCATTGTTTCTTATCAACGGTTTAGTACACACTACTCAATTGCAGATAGTCGCCACCTTTTTAGCTGTTTATTTATCAATGATTTTAGAGCAAACTACCAAATTGCGGACGGTCGCCACCCCGAGCGACCTTTTTGCTTTTTTGTTATTGCATAACCAGCTCGCACTGCCTGCCGGCGGCTTCACTTTTGACGCAGATTAAAGTTGTAAATGCGACACGAGTAATAAAAAAATTGATTAATTTTGGGGTATAAAAAAAGCCTGAAGTTTATCATAACTTCGAGCCATTAGAGTACCACAAGTTTAATCGACTA
>CAYJMA010000087.1:0-6954 GCA_964371475.1 uncultured Rikenellaceae bacterium
AAGGTAACATATTTTTTGAATATTGCTACCCCATACCCATTTTTTTTACCCTCTTCCCTCGCAACAATTATTTCAGCACATAGCTAAAGTGCGTTTTCGACATTCCACACAAAGGCACGTGTTCCCTGCTCTTCTGTTTCTTTGTCGAGCGCTCTGAGTTTTGACAGTAGTGGTTCAACCATATTGTCATCTGTCACTACGAGCAGTGCTCCATTTTTTGCGGGCCACGTATGGTTGCCAAGGTGTGGCTCACCCTTTATCGAGCCGCGCCCAACAACATTTTCCCACTGTGTGTAACCTCGCATAGAGAGCCTATCGAGAATATCAAGTATCACATCTGTGAGTGCTTGATTATATATAATCATTATTGCTTTCATTGTTTCTTCGTGTTTTTTATTGTTCGTCAAGTTCCGAGAATCTGCGTTCGTTTTTTCTTCGTCCTTTCCTAAGCGAGCGGGCACCAAACAGAGTGTACACAACCGGTATTACATATAGTGTCAACACTGTCGAGAATGTAAGTCCGCCGATTACGGCTATACCCATTGGCTGCCACAACTCCGAGCCCTCACCCATACCGAGTGCAAGGGGGAGCATACCCAGTACGGTAGTGAGCGTAGTCATCAGCACGGGTCTTAGGCGTGATCTACCTGCACTAATCACAGCGTGGGAGAGGCTCAAACCACGCTCTCGTAATAGGTTGATAAAGTCAACCATCACAATACCATTCTTGACCACTATACCAACCAGCATAATTGCTCCAATGAGTGCAATTACCGAGAGTGCAGTATCGGAGATCCACAGTGCAAGGAATACTCCGGTGAAGGCAAACGGCAGTGAGAATAGTATAATAAATGGCATTGCAAACGATTCGAACTGCGTAGCCATCACAATATACACCAGTACAACTATCAGCAGCAGAAGTGTTACCATATCTCCGAACGACTCTTGTTGATCTTCATACGAGCCGCCAAGTTCTACATAAAATCCTTCGGGCATTGTAATATCAGCAAGTTTTTCATTGACCCCTACAATCACCTCACTAAGTGCTGCACCAGATAGCGTTACATTAACACTCACCACACGATCACGATTTTCACGCTCGATGGTAGGCGGTGCAAACTGCTCCGAAACAGTTGCAACATCGCTCACACGCAGGGCTTTACCCATCGAGTTAATAACCTGAATGTTCTTCACCTCTTCGATGCTTGTACGAAATGGCTCTGCATAGCGTACATATATGTCATACTCCTCACCATCCTCGCGGTATTGCGAGGCAAGAAGTCCATTGATTCTATTGCGCACGGCAAGCGACACCTCGCCTGTTGTTAGACCATAGTAGCCAAGTTTTTCTCTATCAAAATCTATGTTATACTCCCTACGAAGGTCATCACGAGATAGTTGCACGTCGACCGCTCCTGGAACAGTTGCCACTGCGTTTTTAATAAGATTAGCTATGCTATCTGCAATGATCATATCTTGTCCAAAGATTTTGATCTGAATATCTGCCGCAGTACCTGTGGGCGAGCCGCCACCGGTGGTAACCGAATACTCTACAACCTCGGGAAGTGATGCAAAGTCTGCACGGAGCGAATCACCGAGCTCGAAAATAGAGCGTCGCGTACCCACATCCGATGGCACTCTGAAGGTATAGTTGATGACGTGAGTGCCCGTATTGTTTTGCATCGAAGACCAGGCATCTGAACCATCCGAAGCCCCAGTACTCGTAGATATAATCTCGATCTCAGAGTACTTGCTTGCTATGATTGAGTCGAGCGTGCGAGCCACATTCATCGTATACTCCACTCTTGCTCCAAGGTCGAGTTTCACCGTAGCGTTAATACGTCCATCGTCTGTCTTGGGGAAGAACTCCGAGGGCACGCTCCTAAAGACATAGATACTACCCACAAAGAGTCCAAATGCTATGATTAGCACAACCGTGCGGTTATTGATTACCCAACCGAGCGAGTTGCCGTAGCCGTTGTCAAGTCTATCGAGAAATCTATCAATTGGTTTGAAGAATTTCGCCGTACCAGAGTAGGTCTTTGTCTTCTGAAAGGTTAGCAACAGCGAGCTAAGCATTGGTGTTAGTGTAATTGCAGCCACCGTCGAGACTACCGTCACAAGCGTTACGATCCAGCCCAGCGACTGGAACATAATTCCTGCCATGCCTCCAAGCATTGTAAGGGGCAGGAACACCGCTACAACTACAAGCGTTGTGGCGATAACTGCAAGCCATACCTCGTTGGTAGCATAGATCGAGGCCTCTTTGGGTGAACTGCCTCGTTCGATATGCTTGGTGATGTTCTCAAGCACAACGATCGCATCGTCCACCACCATACCAATTGCTATGGACAGCGATGATAACGATATCACGTTTAGCGTACCATCTGTCACATAGAGATAGATAAACGAAACGATAAGCGAAACAGGAATCGTAAGTATAATGATAAAGGTTGCCCTCCACCTCCCAAGGAAGAAGAGCACAACGATAATGACAAACAGAAAGGCAAACATAATGGTCTCTGTCAGCGAGTTGATGCTATCTTGAATTGACTCCGAGAAGTCTACAATAGTACCTATCTTTATGTCTGGCGGAAGGTTATTCTGAATCTGAGGTAGTAACGCCTTTACTTTGTTTGCAATCTCCACGGAGTTTGCCCCCGACTGCTTCTGAATAACGATACGAACACCGAGCTCGCCATTAACACGCTCATCAATGGTGGTCTTCTTCAGCGTATCTTTAATCTCTGCAATATCGCTCAAAAAGACTTGGTTGCCGTTACGGTTTGCCACGACAATCTTCTCCATATCTCTTGCCGAGCTGAACTCACCATTGGCACGAACATTAATCGTCTGGCTACCGACATCGAGACTACCGGCAGGGGTATCGACATTCTCGATTTGAATCAGCTGTCCGATCTGCTCGACCGAGAGGTTATATCCCTCCATCTTTCGAGGATCGACATTGATCTGTATCTCACGTTCGTTGGCTCCCGACATACTCACCGAACCTATACCATTGACACGGTTTAGGACATTTACTAGCCTATCGTCGAGGATTTTATATAGCGCCTCATACGATGTTGTAGCCGTGGCATATAGCACCATAATTGGCATCATCGAGGTTGAGAACTTGAATATCGTTGGATTCTCTGCCTCCTCGGGCAGCAGACTCTCCACACTCGAAATAGCGTCTCGAATGTCATTTGTCGCCACATCAAGGTCAGTCCCCCAAGCAAACTCAAGGGTTACAACCGAGATGTTGTCTGCCGAGCGCGAGGTAATATCCTCAAGATCATCTACAGTATTTAGATTATCCTCAAGGATTTTTGTAATGTTTATCTCAATATCCTCGGCATTTGCCCCAACATATGAGGTAAAGACCGTTATGGTTGGCATATCCATCTCGGGGTACATATCGACCGAAAGGGAGCGTACCGAGTAGATGCCAAAGACGATTAACCCGATAAAGATCAGTATCGTTGAGATTGGCTTTCTAACGGAAGTTTCGTATATCTTCATTATAATCTACAATTTATCTATATTATTCACTTAGCTACAAATAAGGGGCGAGTGGTTATTTGCTGAGAATATCTACTTTGTCGCCATCAAGTAGTTTTTGCATACCGGCAATTACAACATATTCGTTGTCTTGCACTCCACTGATTATTTCGTATTTGCTACCTACGATTTGTCCAATTTCGACTGTTCTACGGCTAACCATTGAATCTGCGGGATTGACCACAAATAGATACCTCTCGGACGAGCCCTGTTGTTTTAGCACGGCGATATCTGGCACCAATACGTGACGAGCCTCGCCAAAGCCAATTATCACCTTGCAGAGCATACCCGGGCGGAGTTTTTTTGTTGGATTTGCAACGGTTATCTCTACCTGGAAGGTACGTGTCTGCGGATCAAGTGCGGGGTAGACAAGCGACACCTTGCCTTCGAACACCTCACCGGGGTAGATCTCAAGCTCTACATCCACTGTCATACCCTCATTGATCTGTGGGTAGTATCTCTCAGCAACGCTAATCATCACCTTTAGTTTGTTGATCTCCATAACCGTTAGGATTCCTCCTCCGCTGGGCATAAACATATCACCGGGGTCGAAAAAGCGTGCCGTAACAACGCCATTCACCGGACTACGAAGCTCTGCATTTTCCTTCAGGTTTTGAACCGCGTGGCGGCTTACCTCAAGCTGGGTCTCTTGTTGATCGAGCTGTTGCTTGCTAATCCCTCCCTCCTTGTAGAGATTCTCCATACGCTCGAAATCTGTCTCAAGGTTGGCAAGTTGAACTGCGGCCTGCATATATTGATTCTGATCCATCTGAACCAACAACTGCCCTTTGCGTACGTTATCGCCAACATCTACAAATATCTTCTCAATACGCAAACCAAGCGATGAAGATATGTTGTTCTGAACGAACGGCTCTATTGAACCGGTAAACTCGGCGATCTGCTCCACATCGGACTCCACTACTTGCGAGAGTTTAACCTGTGGACGTTTTACTACCACTTCTTTTTTTTCTTCACTCCCACCGCACGCTACAAGCACACTTGCGAGAAAAATTGTTGCCACTGAGGCTAAGATAAGTTTTTTCATCTATCGTATATTTATTGTTACTTTTCTTCTCTTCTAAAAATCTGCTCCAATGGCATTGTCATAGTCTGCCTTGGCAACCATATAGTTGTAGATCGACTCTCGGTAGTTCATATCGGCCTGAATCAACTGTACCTGAGCTTGGTTGACCTCAACTATTGTTCCCATTCCGTTCTCATAGCGAGTCAGAGCAATCTCATATCCCTTTTGTGCCTGATCGTGCGCAGTAAGGTTTGCATTCATCTGCTTCTTGGCACTCTCAATGTTCGTTACAGCGGTCTGCGCCTCTACATTTAGACTCTCGATGAGGTAGTCCTTCTGAAAATCGAGCTGAACCTGTTGATTTACTATCGAACGCTCCTTATTCGTGTTCTTCAACCCTTTAAATATGGGAATATCAAGCTGCAAACCCAAAAGAGCAGTACCTCTCCAATCGTAATGTGCCAGTGCCAGATCATTGCTCTGGCTAACAACCTGATACTGACCAAATGCCGAAAGAGTCGGAATGTAGACAGCCTTTTGAATTCTCAGTTGGCTTGCAAGCATACTCTGTTGAATCTCCATTAGGTTTAACTCTGCGTTGTTGCTGAGGTCGATGATAAATTCATTGTTCTGTTCAATGTACTCTACATAGCTGGTCAAATCCTCCTCCATTGCTACTTTTGTATCAAGGGGAAGTCCAAGCAACATATTGAACATCAGACGAGCATTATAATTGGCACTCTCTGCTTGGTAGAGTGTCGGATTCAGATTGCTTAGCTGAACCTGTGAGGTTATCAGATCGTACTGAGACACTACGCCTTGATTATAAGCGTCTTGGCTATTTTGCACCACCTCCTCGGCAAGCGCAATGTTCTCCTTGGCAAGTTGAACCGTGCTCTCGGTTAGCAGCACTGCATAGTAGCTCTTCTTGACCTGAGTGGCAAGTTCTATCTTAGACGAACGAGCCTTCTCGACGGCCTCTAACATCTGCTCCTTGTTAAGTTGAAGTGTCTCATATACCATCGGCATATAGAGTGGCACGGCAAGTGTTACGCCTCCAGTAAAACTATTTGAGAAGCCCATACGTGTTGCTCCACCCGTGCCAGGACCAAATATGTCGGCTGGGAGAAACATAACAGGATTCATCAAATTATAGTTGTACTGACCAGTGGCATTAAGGCTGGGCAGCAGGTTGCCGACTGTCTCCTGACGAACATAGTTCTGACGTTGTATCTCGGCAGTAGAGACCATAATGGTTGGGTTATCGCTAAGAGCAATCTTTATTGCCTCCTCCAAGTTAATTGAGATGGAATCCCCCTCGGCTGTGAAACCTAACGTAAAGGGTTCCTGAGCCCTAAGAGTTGAAACACTCATACATAATGCGAGTGCTAAAATAATCCTTTTCATTATACTTTCTTTATTTGATTAGTTCTTCCCAAAATCTTTTAATTTGCGATCGATTAGGTCTATGCCTCGCGGGGTTGAGATACCTCGAAAAAAGTATATCATTGCATAGCGAAAACTCTCCAGTGGTGATACGTTGGTAACACTTAAAATTCGTTCTGAGTTTTGCATTATTGCATTGATAGACTCCATAATAGCAAATATCGCAAACTTTGCATTTGTCTCCTTGAGGATGACTCCTTGCTCGATGCCAGAATGTAGACCCTCAACCATCTTGTTATATGAGTGTTCGTAGTGATCGTTATAGCACTTATTGTATAGATCGGGGTAGTAACGCTTGACATCGTGAGCAATCCTGCCGTTGAGGGCAAAATCCACCTCTACGGCCTCAAGCATCTTAAAAAGTCTATCAACTATACCCTTTTCGCTCTCAATAATAGATACTCTACGAGCCTCTGCCTTTGATATCAGATAGTGAACCATACTCTCGACCAGGTTGGTCTTATCTGCAAAATGTTCATAAATCGTGCGTTTTGATATCCCGAGTTGCGATGCGAGGCTATCCATAGTAGTTGCTTTGATACCGATCTGGCTCATTAACTCTGATGAGCCTATAATTATGCGCTCTTTTATCTCCACTATATTACTTTTGATTTTCTTTGACGTTGCAAAAGTAATGCAAAAAACTAAATAAACAAAAATAGTTTTCATATTTTTTCTTATTTATATTTTCGGACTAAAGTTCATCGATAGTACGACCCAGCGCAAACAAGCTGTCTTGGAGCAACTTGTGAGCAATCAACCCAAGGCGGCCGAACGACGCCCCACAATAGTCGACAGTGGTGGAGTCCGCCATCTTGCGTTACCTCTTTAAACTCCCTCCGTCGTCCGTCTATGAGTACTTAACATTGCTAACACTGCCTGCCGGCGGCTTCACTTTTTCCGCAGATTAAAGTTGTAAATGC
>CAYJMA010000088.1:0-792 GCA_964371475.1 uncultured Rikenellaceae bacterium
TGAGTACTTGACATTGCTAACACTGCCTGCCGGCGGCTTCACTTTTGAAAAAGTGAAATCAAAACTTTTGACTACCTACTCTAATAACACACAACCAAAACCCTTATAGTAAACTACCCGTGCGACTACCCGCACATACAAATACTACAAACACAACTCCTCAATTGCAGACAACCCTCTACCTCCAAGAGACAAAGTATACTCACCCACAAAACAATCTATATGATTGAAAATAACCTCATCACTAAGCTCAGATGCATAATGACGAATAAAAGATAGAGTCTCATCTCTATTATCAAGCGCCCATCTGGTCGAATTGCAAATTATGGAGCTAATTGCACATACATCAAAGTGTGTGCGAGCAAAAATCCCTCCCAATGGCAAAGGCATATCTGTCTGCGTATGCCATAATTCACCAAGATCGGCTACAAGCTCCAATCCAAGGTGCATATACGTAAATCGCCCCTCGTGAATAAGCACACCGAGTTCAACCTCTCCGCAAACTACCATCTCTGCAATGCGGTTAAATGGAGCATATACCGGACTATACCCACTAAAATAACGATTAAATAGTAGTGCAGCGGTGGTATTTTCTCCCGGCAAAGCAACTCTTTGATTCGAAGCCCCCCCTCGAACAACTACTGGCCCGTTGCCACTGCCAAGGGCAGCACCGGAATCAAGCAAACGGTATCCTCCCTGCACTGCCCTTGAGTATAACGACATTGAGGCCTTAATGACATCGCCATCACCTAAAATTAATCTCTTGTTTAGCTGCTCAATATCCGCAAAATG
>CAYJMA010000088.1:812-6900 GCA_964371475.1 uncultured Rikenellaceae bacterium
AGGGACTTATGTGAAGCTGGAGTATCATTACAAGAGCATCTCAATGATTTGGATAGAGTGTGGAGTAGTGATGTAAAAAATTACTTTAACTCCCCACTATCGCTGAACAACTCATCTACATTGACATCCTTATGACCACCTCGTCTGTTTTCATACTGATCATTGCGTTGTTGTTTTTTCAGCGGATTTGCACTAATCTCTGCATAGTACCTTCTCGAACGTACTATATCTGCTGCTGCATATATTGCACTGCGCAGTGAGTTTGCTGAAGCTATACCTTTTCCAGCAATATCAAGACCAACTCCGTGAGCTGGCGAAGTTCTAACAACAGGCAGTCCAGCAGTATAGTTAACGCCACTATCAAAGGCCAATGCCTTAAATGGTGCTAATCCTTGATCGTGGTACATTGCAACTATTGCATCAAATTTGGTGTATGATTCACTTCCGAAGAAACCGTCCGCCGCAAAGGGGCCAAAGGCATATATACCTTCGTTTTGCGCTATTTCGATTGCAGGTGTGATATAGCTTTGTTCTTCGTTGCCAAACATACCTCCTTCACCACAGTGAGGGTTCAGGGATAGAACGGCTATCTTTGGCGAACTAACTCTAAAATCTACAACCAGTGTACGAGATAACGATCGTATTGTATCAACAACTCTTTGTGTTGTAATCTGAGATGCAACATCCTTTAGTGCTGTATGTTTTGTAACAAGTGCAACACGTAGGTTGTCGCTCATCAGCAACATAAATGGCTCTCTGCCTTGGACTCTATACAAATTCGAGAAGTATTCAGTTTGCCCCGGGTGGTTGAATCCAGCCTTTGCCGCCTCTGCTTTACTTATGGGGGTTGTAACAACAGCATCTATTTCTTTATTTGCAATAGCCGATGTTGCAAGCTCCAGGGATTTCACTCCTGAGGGGTCATCATCACACTCTAAGACTCTCAAGTTAAACATTGCTTGAAGTGATTTATCTCCCATAATTGTCTCTATGAGTTCTGTTGACACTCCACTTTTAAGACCAGTTGTTATCCCGATTTTTATATCTTTTTTCATTGTTTTTCGGTATTATCGTTTGAGAGACAAAGGTAGTAATTTTTTCTGTGATAAGTTTTAGAGCTGGTTGATTTACAACATATATTTTGCAATGTGTTATAGATCATCGTGTTATTGTTGCATTGCGGTTAGTGATAGTTTTGCTGCAATAACGGGGCGTGGTTCTCTGAGTGGGCGACGGCGAAGAGCAATTTACACCGGGGGTAGTTGGCCGCATCTGGTAATTTGCTCTATAATCGAAATGTAAAATCTTGCCTTTGGACTACGGAAATAAAGGTCAAAATATATTTCATTGCTCGATCAATAAAAAGCTACTGTAAACGAGTCAACAACTACCCTCCGCTAAGATCCCTTGCATCAGGTGGTCTACTATAAACGATCTACATAGAACAAAAAAAGTCGGCACCATAATGTGCCGACTTTGTACCCTATTACAGGTAAACTATTCCACCGAAACGTATCGTGGCGTCTCGTTGACCGCTCACTCTACGCACTATGGACGATTTAGTTTTTAGCGAAAAAGTCTTTAACTTGCTCGTTAGGAAGAATTTCAGTCTTAAAGCTATACGCTCCGCTTTTGTCCGAGCGAACCATTTTAATACACTTAGTTGTGTTTTTGCCAGTACCCGTTTTGAGGGTTGCAACTACTTTTTTAGCCATTTTCTTTTACTTTATTTCTCTATGTAGCGTAACTTTTTTAAGTACAGGATTGTACTTTTTACGTTCCATACGGTTAGGAGTATTTTTCTTGTTCTTAGTGGTAATGTATCTGCTCATTCCAGGCATTCCACTTTCTTTATGTTCTGTGCATTCTAATATGACCTGCACACGATTGCCTTTTTTTGCCATTTGTTAGTAAACTTTATTAAGAGCTTTAGCAGTTTTCAGAGTAGCTGCAAGGCCATTTTTATTAATAGTACGCATAGCTGCAGCCGAAAGTTTGATGCTTACGAATCTACCTTCTTCTTCGAGCCACAGCTTTTTTGTTTTTAGGTTTGGTGCAAATTTGCGCTTGGTTTTTTTGTTCGAGTGCGAAACGTTATGACCATTTTGCGCTTTTTTGCCTGTTATTTGACAAATTTTCATTTTTCTATATCTATTTACTTCGTTAAGAAAATCAAGTGATCCCTACTACCAAGATGCTTTTTTAACACCTGGTATCAGTCCTGCACTTGCCATTTCACGGAATTGGATACGAGAGATACCAAAGTGTCTCATATACCCTTTCGGTCTTCCTGTTATCGAGCAGCGGTTGTGCATACGAATAGGATTAGAGTTCAGAGGTAGTTTCGATAGTCCTTCGAAATCTCCAGCCTCTTTAAGAGCTTTGCGTTTAGCCGCGTATTTTGCTACGAGTTTTGCACGTTTTACTTCGCGTGCTTTCATTGATTCTTTAGCCATTGTACCGTCTTTACTAAATTAATTGTGTTTGATATTCTTAAATGGCAGGCCGAACTCTTTGAGTAGTGCGTAGCCTTCTTCGTCTTTCTTTGCGCTGGTAACAAATGTGATCTCTACCCCGAGAATCTTTTGAATCTTGTCGATATCGATTTCTGGAAAGATGATCTGTTCGGTGATACCGAGTGTATAGTTACCTTGTCCGTCAAACTTTTCGTTTATACCCTTAAAGTCACGGATACGTGGTAGAGATACAGCTACGAGTCTTTCGAGAAATTCGTACATTTTTTCTCTTCTCAGCGTAACACGGCAGCCGATAGGCATTTGCTTACGAAGTTTGAAGTTTGAGATATCTTTCTTCGATTTTGTTTGCACCGCCTGTTGTCCTGCAATAAGTGTCAGCTCATTTTGGGCGTTGTCCAACAATTTTTTGTCAGCAACAGCCTGTCCGATACCTTGGTTAAGGACAATTTTAGTAAGTTTGGGTACTTGCATAATGCTTGTATATCCAAACTGTTTCATAAGAGCTGGAATAATCTGCTCTTTATATTTGGTTTTAAGGTTAGGTGTGTATTTCATTATTTTAGTTCCTCCCCTGATTTTTTAGCAATTCTTACAAGTTTACCATTCTTACCCTCTTGGCGAGCTACTTTGGTAGCTTTACCGCTTTTAGGGTCGATTGGTTGCAGGTTGCTGATGTGAATAGATGCTTCTTGTTCGATGATTCCTCCTTGAGGGTGCGCTGCCGATGGCTTGGTATGTTTTTTCACCATATTGACTCCTTCGACAATGGCACGAGATTTTGCTGGAAATACTGCAAGTACTTTACCTTGTGCTCCTCTATTATTGCCTGAGTTCACATAGACGCTATCACCTTTTTTTATGTGTAGTTTCATTTTTTTGTCTCTGTTAAAAAGTGTGGTTATAGTACTTCTGGAGCAAGCGATATGATCTTCATATTTTTGTCCCTTAGCTCGCGAGCTACTGGGCCAAATATACGAGTTCCACGCATTTCACCAGCGTTGTTAAGTAGAACTACTGCGTTGTCGTCAAAGCGGATGTATGAACCGTCGGGACGTCTGATCTCCTTGCTGGTTCTAACTACGATAGCTTTAGATACCGTACCTTTTTTCACATCTCCCGAGCTCGTTGCGCTCTTCACCGTTACGATGATTCTATCACCTACGGACGCATATCTACGCCCTGTTCCGCCGAGTACACGAATACAAAGAACTTCCTTTGCACCGCTATTGTCGGCCACTGTTAATCTGGATTCTTGTTGTATCATTTCTTACTTAGCTCTTTCAAGGATTTCTACTAATCTCCAGCACTTGTTTTTGCTCAGAGGGCGTGTTTCTTGTATCTTTACGGTATCGCCTTCGCCACAGCTGTTTTGTTCGTCGTGGGCAGTAAATTTCGTTGTCTTGTTTACAAACTTACCGTAAATGGGGTGTTTCACCTTACGTGCGACTGCAACGACGATAGACTTCTCCATCTTGTTGCTAACGACAACCCCTATTTTTTCTTTTCTAAGATTTCTTGTTTCCATCTTCTAATTACTTGGAGTTTTTTTGGTTAAGGATTGTCTTCATACGTGCGATATTTCTGCGATTTTTCTTCAGCTGCGAGTGATCTTCCATTGGTGTTATATTGTGGTTGATCTTTGCAGTGCGAAGTGCAGTTGTTTCGCTCTCGATTCTCTCTATAAGTTCGCTGGTTGCCAACTCTCTAAGATCTTGTTTTTTCATTTTTAGATAGTGGTTTACTGGTTAATTTATAGAGTTTCTTCGTAGTCACGACGTATCATAAACTTGGTTGCCACTGGTAGTTTTTGTGCTCCAAGGCGTAGTGCCTCTTGTGCAACTGCGAGTGGTACTCCCTCTGCTTCGAATAGGATACGACCTGGAGTAACCGGTGCAACAAATCCTTCTGGAGCACCCTTACCTTTACCCATACGTACTTCGGCAGGTTTCTTTGTGATCGGCTTATCTGGAAATACTCGAATCCATAGCTGACCTTCACGTTTCATATAGCGTACAATTGCTTGACGAGCGGCCTCGATCTGACGACCTGTTATCCAAGCCGGCTCAAGAGTCTTGATTCCGAAACTTCCAAACGCGAGTTGATTGCCGCGTCCTGCGTTTCCTTTCATACGCCCTTTTTGCATACGCCTAAATTTTGTTCTTTTTGGCTGTAACATTGTTTGTTAATTTTTTGAAGTTATTTTGACGTACTTTATCTGCGATTGTCTCTGCGCTCTCCACCACCTCTTCTGTTATCTCTACGATCGCCACCTCGACGGTCGCCACCCCTACGCTCCGATCCTCCAGAACCTGCTGCACTCATCCCCACAAGTGGAGATAGATCACGCTTACCATACACCTCGCCGTTGCATATCCACACCTTGATGCCAAGGATACCTACTTTAGTAAGTGCCTCTGCAAGGTGATAATCGATATTTGCACGGAACGTGTGTAGTGGAATACGTCCCTCTTTGTAGCTCTCCGAACGCGCCATCTCTGCTCCACCTACACGACCCGACACCATTACCTTAATTCCTTCTGCACCCATACGGATAGTCGAAGCGATAGTGGTCTTGATTGCGCGACGGTACGATACACGTCCTTCGATTTGACGAGCGATGTTGTTGGCAACAATCACTGCGTCGAGCTCAGGGCGACGAACCTCATAGATGTTAACTTGCACATCCTTACCGGTTACCTTGCGAAGTTCTTCTTTGAGTTTATCTACCTCTGATCCACCCTTACCGATTATTACTCCCGGACGCGCTGTTGATATTGTAACGGTCACAACTTTTAGCGTACGCTCGATAATAATCTTCGAAAGGCTTGCCTTGGCCAATCGGACATTTAGATACTCGCGAATCTTTGCATCTTCGGCAAGTTTGGCAGGAAAATCCTTGCCACCATACCAAGCCGAATCCCAACCTCGAATTATTCCGAGGCGGTTTGAAATTGGATTACACTTCTGTCCCATTATGCCTTATTTTCTTTTTTGGTTTCTACTAATTTATCTACAACTATAGTTACGTGGTTCGAACGCTTGCGAATACGGTGTGCGCGACCTTGAGGCGCTGGTTGTATACGCTTTAGTTGGCGACCGCCATCTACCATAATTGTCTTTACGCACAGTGGAGTTGACTCCAGGGGCGTACCCTCATTCTTTGCCTCCCAACTTGCTATTGCACTCTTTAGGAGTTTCTCCAAACGAGCGGCTGCATCTTGCTTCGAATAGCGAAGAATTGCAAGCGCTTTATTGATCTCTACTCCACGAATTATATCTGCAACCAAGCGCATTTTGCGAGGTGATGTAGGGCAGTTATTGAGCTTTGCAACGGCTGTTACGCGCTTCTCTGCCTTTAGCCTCTCGGCCATTATTCTCTTTCTTGCACCCATCTTAGGTTATCTGTTTTTAACTGTTATTACTCTATCTTTTCTTGTTTCCGCCGTGGCCTCTAAAGCTACGGGTTGGTGAAAACTCGCCAAGTTTATGACCTACCATATTCTCTGTCACATAAACTGGAATAAACTTATTCCCGTTATGAACGGCGATGGTGTGCCCTACAAAGTCTGGCGATATCATACTTGCTCTTGACCAAGTCTTTATTACTGACT
>CAYJMA010000089.1:0-400 GCA_964371475.1 uncultured Rikenellaceae bacterium
CCCCCCCCCCCCCCACCCCCCCCCCCCGCCCCCCCCCGGGGGGGCGGGGAGAGAGAGTGTGTGTGTGAAATCTAAAAATAAAAAAGCTAAAACTTTACTTTTAGTATATCATCCCAGCTCGTTGTGTACCTTGGGGATAGGTAATCTCGATTAAAATTCTCAGCACGATCACCCTCAGATGCTATCTTTATGGTTTTATTCCCATACGTTGAATTTATGTTGTCAAGCGTAGCCATCAACTCCTCGTGTTTAGTATCTTTAACGTTGATGTCAAAAAGCGTGGCTTGATATGAACCACTCGGAACAATCCCCAAAAGAGTAATACCTGTCTTCTTATAACTATTGCCCGATATGTATAACTCCTCCAGTAGACCATTAGCCACTCTGAGCAACTCAATTG
>CAYJMA010000089.1:410-6601 GCA_964371475.1 uncultured Rikenellaceae bacterium
CTCTTGCCGTACTGCTGAGATGAGCCTTCTCGAAATCTGTTCGTTGCAACCAACACTTCAATGGAACTACACAAAGAATTCTGTGCTCGAAGTTTCTGCGCAGCAGTTGCCACAAATGACTTTAACTGAGACTTTAACTCCAAGAGTGTAGATATCTCGCGAGCAAACGAACGTGAAACTGTAAGCGATTGACGTGTTTGCGTGTTGAGCTCCAGATCAATAGATTGTATGCCGTGTAGCTCCAGCCACGTTCTTCTCCCCGTGATCTTCATCATCGACTCAACCCAACTGCCTTCAAGATTGTAGAACTGCCCTGCTGTACGAATACCATAACCTGCAAGCATCTTTGAGTACCTACGACCAACACCCCATATATCCTCAATAGGATATGTCGAGAGAACGCGCAAGATATCCTCACTACGGTGCATCAAACAACTATTATTGAGCCTCGGGTAACTCTTACAGAGTTTCGCTGCCACCTTAGCCAACGTTTTAGTTGGTGCTATGCCTATGCTTACCGGAATTCCTGTGTGCCGTTTTATCGTGCTACTTATCGAACGCCCCATCTCTTCCAACTTCTCAACACTCACACCACTAAAGTCTATAAACGCCTCATCAATGGAGTATATTTCAACCTCAGCGCATAGCGATCTCAGAGTAGCAAAAACCCTGCTCGACATATCTCCATATAGCTCATAGTTGCTCGAAAAAACCTTCACAGCACCACTCTGCACATAACTCCGAATCTGAAAGTATGGCTGTCCCATCACAATGCCCAGTGCTTTAGCCTCATTGCTTCGTGCTATTACACAGCCATCATTGTTGCTCAGCACCACAACTGCTCTTCCATTCAACGACGGATCAAAGACTCGCTGACACGACACAAAAAAGTTGTTGCAATCACAAAGCCCTATCATACCCGCTTTATTACATAGGTTACAACCCCCCAGACCTCAAAATCACTCTCTTCTCCAACCTCAATTGCCGAATAGTTCTCATTGGCTGGCAGTAGCACAACTCCACGATCTGTCATAGATAGTCTCTTTAGTGTAAACTCCCCATCAATATAGCACACAACCATACAACCCTCAGTCGGCTCTACACTTCGATCAACAACGAGCAAATCCCCTTCATCCACATCGGCATCTACCATCGACACTCCACTAACACGTGCAAAGAATGTAGAGGCTGGATTTTTGATTAACTCTCGATTAAGATCAAGAGTTGTTTGAGCGTAGTCTGCTGCTGGCGAGGGAAATCCTGCCGAAACATCGCTCGATGCTACTGGCACCTCCATTGGTTCGCCACTTAGCAGTGGTGAGATAATAGTCATTTGTTTAGCTTAGTGCGTAATAAAATGTTTAGTGGTGGGTGGTCGCTACTGATGGGTGGGTAAGGAAGGATATCTCTGCCGATTATCAATTATCGGGAGAGCTATTAAACTCATCAAGAGCCTCATAGGTTGTTTCTCGAGCACGCGCAAGAATCTCTTGAAACTCCTCGCTGCTCATATCCCGAGCAAAGTAACTTACGGGATTCACCGGCTTACCTCTATGAAGCACCTCGTAGTGGAGGTGAGGGCCGGTGGAAGCTCCTGTATTGCCAAGCTCTCCTATCTTCTCGCCTCGTTTAACCTCCTGTCCCTTTACAACACTAATCTTCGAGAGGTGAGCATATCGTGTTTTGTAGCCAAATCCGTGATCAATGGTCACGTTAAGTCCATATCCCGTTCTGATCCTTTCGACAAGTGTTACAACCCCATTTCCTGTGGCAACTATATCTGTTCCTGTTGGTCCTGCAAGGTCAACTCCATTATGATGTATACGTCTACGATAGATAGGGTGTATGCGCCACCCAAAGGCTCCGATGTGATTTCTTAGAAGCCTCCTATCGAGCGGCCAGATAGCAGGCACACGCTCTGCCATAGCATCCTTGTTGAGCGCTAACTGCTCGATATCGTCAAGCGAGACCGAGAGTCTATAAATCTGCTCCTTGAGCATACTTAACATCTCCTCGGTATTGTCCACCAGTACGTTATACCTACCATAATTATCACTCGAAAAGTAATAGTTCTTTGCAGAACCAAACTCTAGGGTATCTTGCGAAAAGACCGAACGATATAGATTATGCTCTCTCCACCTCAACGCTGCAATCTCTTCCGAGGTCAGTGCTATTTCCTTTTGTAGCAACTCAAACTGCGCAACACTTGCAAGTGCCTCATCTCTTAGTCGCCACATCTTTGGTGTTGACAAAAAGTACGAAAAGGTGAAGTTTATGATCATTGCAAATATTAAAATCAGCAAGAATCTACGCACAAAGCGGTACGTACGCCTACGGCAAGGTAGGACGTACTTATCTCGGAAATAGTTATGTATGTAACTGTTAATAGTGATAAAAAACTGTGAAATTTTGACAAAGTTACTAAAAAAACTGTAAATTTGTGTGCTATTTGTGAGATAGCACACCAAACTAACGCAAAACTACTAACTAAAATTGTACACAAAACACGCATAATAACATAATGGCAACTATGACATCGAAGGAAATTCGCCAAAAATTTTTTGATTTTTTCGCCTCCAAAGGGCACACCATCGTCCCCTCGGCACCAATGGTCGTAAAAAACGACCCCACACTGATGTTTACCAACGCTGGGATGAACCAGTTTAAGGATATTTTTTTGGGCAACGAACCTGCCACATCCCCACGCATTGCTGATTCTCAGAAGTGCTTACGTGTCAGCGGCAAGCATAACGACTTGGCAGAGGTCGGACACGATACATACCACCACACTATGTTTGAGATGTTGGGAAATTGGTCATTTGCCGACTACTTCAAAAAAGAGGCAATTGACTGGGCGTGGGAACTCCTTGTAGGGCAATACAAGTTAGACCCCAATCGTATATATGCCACAGTCTTTGAGGGCAGCAGCGAGGACTCTGTGCCCTTTGACGCCGAGGCACATAACCTATGGAAACAGTACCTACCCGAGAGTCATATTCTCAAGGGAAATAAAAAAGATAACTTTTGGGAAATGGGAGCAAGTGGGCCTTGTGGGCCCTGCTCTGAGCTGCACTACGACCTAAGAGAGGACACAACCAAAGTTGATGGTGCATCGCTTGTCAATAAAGACCACCCCGAGGTTATCGAGATATGGAACCTGGTCTTCATTCAGTTCAATCGCCTTGCAAATGGCAAACTTACCACCCTACCCGATTGCCACGTAGATACTGGTATGGGATTCGAAAGACTCTGTATGGTGATCCAAGGTAAACGTAGTAACTATGACACCGATGTGTTCCAACCTCTGCTCAAACGCATAGAGGAGCTGCAGCCAGACAAAAACCCTGCGGATCAAAAGATGGCAACCATAGCTGGACGAGTGATAGCCGATCACCTTCGAGCAATAGCATTTTCGATAGCCGATGGTCAACTACCATCGAACGTCAAGGCGGGGTATGTTATCCGCCGTATTTTGCGCCGTGCAGTACGCTATGGATACACTTATTTAGGGGTTCGCGAACCTTTTATATGTGAGCTCGTCCCTATACTTGTGGAGCAAATGGGAGAACAGTATCCAGAACTAACAGCCGCTAAGCTGTTGATTGAAAAGGTAATTAGAGAGGAAGAGAACTCATTTTTGCGCACACTTTCCACCGGAATTGCACTCATTGAGAATGGTGCGTGGAATCTCGAAAATGGTATGATGAGCGGACGTGATGCCTTCGTACTATATGACACGTATGGATTCCCGATTGACCTCACAGAGCTTATAATGGCAGAGAAGGGCATTAGAATAGATATTGATGGTTTTGAGAAGGAGCTACTGGGTCAAAAGGAGCGTTCACGTAGTGCGGCAACCGTGGAGAATGACGACTGGGTTGAACTGATCAATATTGAACGAAGTGAATTTGTGGGATACGACCACACTCAGTGCACGACCAATATTGCACGTTATCGCCGAGTTACAACTGCTAAGGGTGGGACTTACTATCAGATAGTGCTCGACAAGACTCCGTTTTATGGTGCGAGTGGCGGTCAGGTTGGCGATGTAGGTGAATTGATATCAAAAGACGGTAGGACTGTAATTGAAATCTCCGATACGCTTAAAGACAACAACCTTACGGTACACATTGCCAAGGAGTTGCCATCAGATTTGGAGTTGCTCAAAGAAGTTTTTACTGCGAGGGTCAACACCGAGAAACGTATAGCCTCGGCCGCCAATCATACAGCAACCCACCTTATGCATCAGGCTCTCAGAGAGATACTTGGTACACACGTCGAACAAAAAGGCTCGCTGGTTACGGCTGAGTACCTGCGATTCGATTTTTCGCACTTTTCGAAGGTTAGCGAACAAGAGATCCAACAGGTCGAGCGTCGCGTAAATGCACTTATCCGTGCCAACTTCCCTGTGGTCGAGAATCGAGAGTGTTCGATAGACGATGCGAAGAAGATGGGAGCTATGATGCTCTTTGGTGAGAAGTATGGCGACAGGGTTCGCACCATTGCCTTTGGTGATAGTGTGGAGCTTTGTGGTGGAATACACGTGCCTGCCACTGGCTCGATTGGGCAGTTTAAGATAGTTAGCGAGGGTAGTTCCTCTGCCGGCATTAGGCGCATCGAGGCAATAACTGGAGCGCACGCCGAAGAGGTTCACTATGAACAAGAAGCAATACTTCGAGAGGTCGGAGCTATGCTTGGAACGAAGCAATTCACCTCGGCGCTTCAAAAGCTGATTAGCCAAAGCGGAGAGGTTGCCAAACAGATGGAAGAGATTCGCATCTCACGGGATAGGTTCCTAATAAAGGAGTTTATCGAAATGAGCGAACATATAGGTGGACTTAGTTTCATACACAAATCATTGACCTTTGTGCCCGATAGTCTCAAGAACATTGCTATGGAGATTACCTCAAGTGATGACAATATGGTTGTTATACTTGGCACGACCTATGGCGAACGCCCACAACTCTTTGTAGGGTTAGGTAAGAATGCCATTGCAGCTGGATTGAAGGCAGGGGAGATTGTAAAGATTGCAGCTAAGGAGATCGGTGGTGGTGGCGGCGGCCCTGCACACTTTGCTTCGGCAGGGGGTAAGGACTGCTCGGCTATCGATAAAGCTATTAGTGCGGCACTAAAAGTGTGTAAAGAGTCGTTAAAGTAGAAACGGCGGGATATGAAAACACTAAGGAAATGGATAGTACGAATTGTGTATGGTGTGGCATTTGCCACGCTATATTATATCGTATTTGCATTCTTTTTTGACACGCCTATTGAACACGAACTCAAAAAGAGTACTGATCAGCTTCATAACAGATATGATGAACTTAGTGCATCGCTGGACTCACTTCGCACAGTGATACAAAACATAGAGAAGCGAGATAGCAACATTTTTGAGATCATCTTCGAGGCCAAGCCCTACAAAGATACTGTGGAGGGTCGTATAGTGTTGACCAGTAGCGAGTTGGAGGAGTATAGTAACGCCGAGTTGTCCACACTATTTGATGAATCGTTATCGGCGCTTTATGATAATGTAAGTGCACAGAGTTATGAAATGATATCACAGCTAACCTATATTGATAGTTTACGCAATGAGATTAATCGCATACCATCGATTCAGCCAGTTGACAATAAAGGTCTGACTCTACTTGCTGCATCGTATGGATATAAGATACATCCGTTCTATAAATCTCGACACTTCCACCAAGGAGTTGATTATGCTGTACCAGAGGGTACGGCAGTCTTTGCAACAGCAGATGGGGTTATACAATCGATAGAGACCAAGGGACAAAGTACGGGTCTTAGTGTGCTTATAAACCACGGTAAGTACAAAACATTTTATTCTAATCTTGATAAGGTACTTGTTCGTGCCGGTCGCAAGGTGCTGCGGGGTGATATAATCGCATTTTCGGGTAATACGGGTCTATCATATGCCCCACACCTACACTATGAAGTAAGGCTTGATGGCAAAAAGGTTGACCCAGTTCCATACTTCTTTTCGGAGTTGGATATGTACCAGCACGAACGTATGAAGCGAATAGCAGGTATTGCAATGCAGTCGTTTGATTGAGTTTGTGTGGGAGTGGGGGGGTATGTTACTATAGCGGGGCGTTGTTCGTCCGCATTTGGTTAGTTGCTCTAAAGGTTTCGGAGTGGACGACGGAGGAGAACGGCAAAATGAGCGTAAGCGAGAGTTG
>CAYJMA010000090.1:0-6528 GCA_964371475.1 uncultured Rikenellaceae bacterium
AAAGTGTCGCATTTACAACTTTAATCTGCGGAAAAAGTGAAATCAAAACTTTTGGCTACCTACTCTAATAGCACATCACCATAATTGAGCAAAGAAAACCCAGCACTGTGATAAAATGTACTCAACTTTACGGCAATATTAAGCTATCCTTATAGAATAAGCATAGCATCTCCATAGGTCCCAAACCTATATCCCTCCTCCTTTGCTATTTTGTATAACTCCATAATTTGTTTGTATCCAGTAAACGCAGAGACCATCATAAGTTGAGTGGTGTAAGGTGTATGGAAATTTGTGATCATTGCACTTGCAATTGAAAAATCGTATGGCGGAAATATAAATTTATTTGTCCATCCATCCAAAGGTTTGATCTCCCCTGATGTAGAAACCGACGACTCAATGGAGCGCATAACGGTTGTACCCACAGCGCAAACTCTTTTGCCTTTAGCCTTAGCAGCGTTAATTATATCGCAGGCGTTTTGGTCAATAATTACCCTCTCGGACTCCATTTTATGCTTTGTGAGATCCTCTACGTCCACCGAGCGGAACGATCCAAGCCCTACGTGTAGTGTCATCTCAGCAAGCTCCACACCTTTGATTTCGAGGCGTTTGAGCAAGTGTTTGCTAAAGTGTAGGCCGGCTGTTGGAGCTGCCACAGCACCTTCGTGTTTTGCATATATTGTTTGGTATCTTTCGTTGTCGATCTCTTCTGGATGAGGGCGAATCCAGGTTGGGAGTGGCATCTCGCCAATTTTGTAGAGCTCGGCGCGAAACTCCTCATACGTTCCATCATAGAGAAATCTTAGCGTTCGACCCCGAGAGGTGGTATTGTCGATAACCTCTGCCACCATAGCGTCATCCTCTCCAAAGTAGAGCTTATTGCCAATTCGGATCTTTCGTGCTGGTTCAACCAACACATCCCACAGTCTCATATCAGCATTAAGCTCTCGTAGCAGGAATACCTCAATCTCGGCTCCAGTCTTCTCCTTATTGCCATATAGTCGTGATGGGAACACCTTTGTATTGTTGAGCATCATAACGTCCCCATCTTTGAAGTATGAGATAAGGTCGCTAAAGATTTTATGTTCCACCTTTTTGCTCTTTCTGTCATATACCATAAGCCTTGAACCGTCTCGTTCTTCGGCAGGGTATTTTGCCAACATTGTCTCTTTGTCGAACTCGTATTTGTATTGAGATAGCTTCATTTTGTTGGGGTATTTATTTTATGTGTATTAATGAACGATGACTGTTATATTACGAAAAACGTGGGTAAAATGTTTCATTGCGAGGGTGGAATTGACACTTTTTCTATTGCTTTTTCAATGTCCAAAGAGTCTCTATCAGAGAATCTGCCACTTGCCGTACGCCTCAGCTCGGTAAGATAGGCACAGCTATTGAGGGCAATTCCGAGGTCTCGTGCAATGCTCCTAACATACGTTCCTTTACTACACTGCACCTTGAGCGTGACCAGCGGCATAGCAATCTCCACGACCTCGGCACTGTATATCTCCACCTCGGCAGCCTTGACCTCTACATCATTACTGTTTCCCTTTCGTGCAATTTCATAGGCACGTTTGCCATCAATTCTCTTTGCGGAGTATAGCGGAGGGATTTGTTGTATAACTCCCCTCATTTTATCAACCTCGTGGTGTATCATCTGCGAGGTAATATGTTCTATGGGCACTCTTTCGCTCACGGGGTGTTCCAGATCGAACGACACCGTTGTTGCACCGAGTTCAAGTGTAAAGAGGTATTCTTTTTTTTCGGCCTGCAGTTCATTAACTTTTTTAGTATCCTTTTCGGTACAGATAATCAGTACACCAGTTGCAAGTGGGTCGAGTGTTCCGGCGTGGCCCACTTTGACTCTCTTTGGGTAGCCATTTTTGAGCATTGCGTTTCGCAGTTTGCGCACCACATCGGTTGATGTCCACCCGTACGGCTTATCGACGTTTAGTATCATAGTATAATTGCGAGTATGCCCACAACGAGGCAGTAAATAGCAAAGTAGTATAGTTTTCCTCGACTCACAATAGCGATCATCACCTTGCAGGCCGCCAGTCCGCTGATGTATGCCGCAACCATCCCTGCAATCATAGGTATTCCCGCATCTGTGAGTGATATTGCGCCATCGAAGATCTCCAACAAAGCTTCTCCAACTATGGGCACGAGAACCATTAGGAACGAGAATTTTGCGACGTGGCTTTTATCATTACCGATAGCGAGTCCTGTTGCAATTGTGCTGCCCGAGCGTGAAATACCGGGCACTACTGCAAATGCCTGAGCAATTCCGACAATGAGTGCATCTCGGTAGGTGATCTCTCTTGTTTTCGACTTTCGTTTTGAGCTAATAATCCACGACAGGGTGAGCACCACCGAGGTAACAATTAGCATAGCGCCTATAAAACCGACCGATTCGGCAAATAGCGACTCCACTTGTTCCTTAAAGAACAGCCCGACGATGAGTATCGGGATCATCGACACTGCAATCTTCAGTACGTATTTTGTTTGATCGTTATACTTAAACTTTAGCGTGCCACTAAGCAGTTTCCATATCTCGGCACCGAAGACCGTAATTGTTGCCATCACCGTTGCAAAGTGCACCATAACGGTAAATGTTGTATCACCGTTATTTTCAATACCGAGCAGGTGTTCGAGCAGAACGAGGTGCCCCGACGAGCTAACGGGCAGGAACTCAGTGAGTCCCTGCACGAGTCCTAATACGATAGCATCCAGTATGCTCATATCTATTTTGCGCGCCTAAAGATAGCGACTCCCACGAGTGTAAATCCAGCAACGAGCACAATGGGAGCTATCCATAGTCTACGGAACGAGAAGATATCTTCCGAGAACTCCACCTCTGGGTTTTCGGCTCCCCCCCCGGCAAGGAGTATGAATCCAAGTACGATAAGTCCCACTGCGATTAGAAGTAGGATGTAATTTTTTTTATTAAAGGTCATTTTTTTGAAGATTTTATGGCAATAGCAATTGCGGTAAATATGATCGATAGTATAGTTGCGAGTATGATTGTAGCAGCTGTGATAGTTGGCACTGTCTCGAGGCTGAGCTCGAGTGCGGGGAGTGATATCTGTGCATATTTTATCGAGAAGAGGAGCAATGCGACGGCTCCAATAGCGGCAACTACGCCTTGCACGAGTGCGGCTCGGTAGCACTGCACACTAACAGCTCTATGAGCAGATCGAGCATAGGCATTAAGTGTAGCTCCTACCGACATTTTGAATCCAAGGTAGATTAACACCAGTGAGCACCCGCTGAGTATCATAGCCAACAGTCGACTAAAGCGTTCAATGATTTGGAGGTTTTGAGCAGTTCGGCTCACAACGCTACTTTCATAGTAGACGCCACTAACCCAGCTCTCTTTTGCAATTTGTTCTCTGATTGCTTCAATCTCACGCTGCCCACTATGTTTGGGATCTATCTCAATGAGCATCGTACTGGGTAATACTCCCAGCCCCATATAGCTTTTAATATCAACGCCAATAAACTTCTCAAAGTTTCTGAGAGCTTCTGTGCTATCTATGAACGTAACCTCAGATACGCCATCTATCTCTTTGAGTGATTCGATCGTGGGTATTGGTTCGATTTTGGAGCTATCGGCAATCTCCACAGACATTCGTGTATCCCCGAGCAGGTTATGGAGCGAATGTGCCCCTCCAACTACAACATAGAGACACAGCGAGCACATATACAGTGCAACGATGAGTATTACCGTTGAGGCAGTTCTTCCGTTATAGATCTTTCGCTTTGCCATCTTTGTAGCACATTATAGCTGATAAAATTAGCGATATGACCACCCACGCTATGATACTCCACGACGATGTAGCTACAACTGTCTTGAGTAAACTGTGGTGTGGTGGTATGAATTTCCACGCTACGGTATGTTTTCCTGCCGGGACAACCACACCTCTCAGAACATAGTCTGCAGGTATTGCATCTGCCTCCACTCCGTCAATAAATACTCTAAAGTCTTGGTGGTAGATCTCCGTAAATAGCACAAATCTTTTTGAGGACAGTTCCACAGAGTACGTGATATCTGATATAGCATATTTTTGTAGTGCTACGCTATCACCTTCCATTGCCATACTACTGCTTACTCCCTCAAGAGCCTCTTTGTATCGCTCATTGATGATTGCAATGTGCGAGGGCTTAAATTCCTTTGAGCCAATTGCTTCGAGTTCGGCATCAGCGTTCTTTGCCCATATTATCGAGTCAACGACCACGGCATTGCCAATAGCTGTAAGGTTTGGTATGATTTTTCCACCTCCGTCGATAAAGTACTTAGTGTTTAGCATATCGTAGGCCTGTGGGGTCATCTTTGCGAGGTGTGCACTAATGAGTTCTTGGTATTTGAGCATTTTCGCTGCGTGGTATCCACCCACGGAGCGGTGGAAATACGAGGTTCGTGCGGTGTTAAACGGGCTGCCTTGCGAGAAGTCGGCGACTCGATAGTTTGACTTATCTTGTTTGATATACTTGTCTGCCTCTATCTCTTCGATAGCGGTGGCTTCGCTTTTGGTAACGAATTTTTCGTCGTAGATGTATCGTCTATCCACACCAAAGAGGTCGAATGTCACAAGAGCTGTAATGGCGAGTGCCATAATCGCTACGCTCTTAATTCTATTTTTAAGATATGCCCAAATTATTGCGGCTCCGAGCAGTACAAACAGCAGCGACCTCCAGCTGTCAGCTCTGAGCATTGCTGCACGTTCGCTCTCCATAGCCGATAGTATAGGTTCTGGAAGTCCGGTGGTGGTATCGCTGGCTCCCGTAAAGTTCATCACCGAGGGCAGGATCAGAGCCGACATTAGGGCAAATCCTCCTGCTATTGCGGTGCTAATATATAGAGCTTTGAGAGTAGGGGTTTTAGGTGTGTAGGTAGTAGGTAGTCCGTCGCGCATTTTGTAGAGTTTGCAGAGTCCAAGAGCTGCGAGCAGTGGCACTGCCCACTCCACAATTACGAGTATCATAGATGGCACTCTAAACTTATTGTACAGAGGTACGTAGTCAATGAACAGGTTTGTGAACCACCCGAAGTTATGGCCCCAGCTGAGCATAATTGCGAGCATTGTGGGGATCAATATCCACCACTTATATAGCCCGGGTAGTAGAAAGAGTGCAAAAAGGGCAAGGAATATGATCAGCGCGCCTATATACACCGGACCTTCGGTAAATGGTTGAGAGCCGTGATAGGAAGGGATATTTTCGTAGAAGTTTGCCGGAACGTTATATTTTTTTAGTTCATTTGCCACAGCTCCATCATCTTCAAAATCGCGTCCTCCGCCCATAAAGTTTGGGATAAAGAGGTTAAATGTTTCAGCCTTGCCGTAGCTCCACTGAGTGATATAGTCTCGATCGAGCCCCGAGGTTTTATTCTCTGAGTTGTCCTCGTGCGAGAGTTCGCTCACTGCTCCCCGAGTTGAAACCGAGGCGTAGTTTGACGTGTAGTATAGCCCTGCAATGTTACTTGCAATGCCCAGCACTGCAGCAAATAGTAGTACGGCAGAGGTCTTAAAGAATCTCTTCAAAGCTCTCTCTCTGTATGCCATCACGCACATAGTTATGAGCAGTGCGGTGATTACAATGAGGAAGTAGTATGTGATTTGGTGGTGCGAGCTGCCGATTAATAGTCCTGCAAATAGGGCGCTGAGTCCGCCGCCAACCCACCGATTTTCTCGATATGCCCACCATATAGATCCTATAAGAGGGGCTACCCATTGCAGTGCCCACATCTTTAGTATGTGTCCGGCGCCAATGATAATTGGGAAGTACGTGGATAGTCCATAGCCGACAGCTCCAACCATCGCAACCCACGGATTTACCCGCATTAGCAGCAACATAAGATAGAAGCCTGTCATAGCCCAGAATAGCATCAACGACGAGCTTTCCGTTTGGTTGAACCCCGTGATCGTTACCAGATGGGTGCCGATATCCATATTAGTTGAATAGGACGGCATACCACTAAACACACTACCGAGCCAGTATGACCTTTCTCCTCCCTCTGCTATTTGATCTTCTATGTCCTTGACCGTGCCGATATAGCTCACCGAGTCTCCCTGTCGCAAAGCTTTGCCCGAGAGTTCGGGATAGAACATAACAATAGATATGAGTGCAAATAGCCCTACTGCTACTATGTGTGGTATAGATTTGTTTAGTAATTTTTTCATTCTCTATTTTTGTCGTAGTACAAATTTATTAAATATCTTCATTGTGATTACTCCACACAGCGTGCCGAGTGCCACTCCGAGTAGTATGTCCAGCGGGTAGTGTACCCCGAGGTATATCCTTGAGTAGCTCACCAGTGCGACCCATACCCCGAGCGATATCCACACCCACCACCTTTTGAACAACATACCACAGAGCACCATCAGAGCGGTGGTACAAGCGGCGTGTGCGCTGATAGTGCCATATAGCCCACCTCTATACCCGTAGATATCGGTGTGTATGCTATTTTGTATAGCTTCGTAGTGTGATGGTCTGAGTTTTGGCAGATATGTCTTTGCGAGGTTTGCTCCC
>CAYJMA010000091.1:0-6422 GCA_964371475.1 uncultured Rikenellaceae bacterium
ACTTGTGTCGCATTTACAACTTTAATCTGCGGAAAAAGTGAAATCAAAACTTTTGATCACCTACTCTAAATAAACCTTATGGTAGAAAAAACAACCTGATCATTATCTACATAATAACGAGCAACAATCCTACTGACGTTACCCTCAATTCACAACCCTAAACAAATTCACTCAAGCCATAGAAAGAAAATATAGCAAAAATTTCATTTCTAAATCTTTTTTTCTAACTTTAGAGGTGTTATAAAATTCATTTTTTTTAATAACTAACAATTAACCAATACCAAACGTATATGAAAACCTATTCAACAACAGCACTAAAGAACATTGTGCTTCTGGGTCATTCAGGCAGCGGAAAAACAACCACCGCCGAAGCAATGGCATTTGAGGGCAAAACAATTGAACGTAAAGGAACAGTCGAAGGAGAGAGTACTCTCTCAGATTTTACAGATGTTGAACACCTCTATAAAAGATCTATCTTCTCAACAATGCTATACTCCGAGTACTTGGACTATAAGATAAATATTATAGATACCCCAGGCTCAGACGATTTTTGTGGATCACTGTTTTCATCGTTTAAGGTTGCCGACATCGGTGTTATGCTTGTCAACGCTCAGAGCGGTTTTGAGGTCGGCACTGAGATTCAGGCTCGTTATGCACGCAGACACGAAAAACCTGTGATCTTTGCCGTGAACCATCTGGACAGTGAAAAAGCTTCTTGGGATAGTACCATTGAGTCGATATTTGCCGCAAGCCAAGCGAAACCCGTCATTGTTCAATATCCTGTAAATGCAGGGGTGGAATTCGATACCATAGTAGATGTTCTTATGATGAAGATGTATAAGTTCACGGGGACAGACGGTGCACGCGAAGAGCTTGACATCCCAGAGAGCGAACGTGAACGGGCTCTTGAACTACACAACACTCTTGTGGAGGCAGCTGCAGAGAATGATGAAGCACTAATGGAGATGTACTTTGAAAAAGGCACGCTGACCCAAGATGAAATGCGATCGGGGCTGAAAATTGGCCTTGCAAACCGTGATCTAATACCCGTGTTTTGTATCTCGGCGGTGCGCTCCATTGGCATAAAGAGACTTATGGAGTTTATCATCAATGTAGCACCAGGTCCTCTTAAAGCTCCTAACTTCAGAACTCAGGATGGTGGCAATGTAGATGCTGATTCAAAGGCAGCTACCTCGATCTTTGTCTATAAAACAGCTCTTGAACAGCACTTAGGAGAGGTTTGCTACTTTAGAGTTGTCTCTGGAACGCTCAAAGAGGGTGATGAGTTGCTCAATCAGACATCTGGCGCCAAGGAGAAGTTATCGCAGTTGTATGTAGTATCGGGAAAGAATCGCGTAAAGGTATCGGAGTTATTGGCAGGAGATATAGGTTGCACCGTAAAGCTCAAATCCACGAAGGTAAACCACACATTGTGTGGAGCTGGTGCTGAGTGGAAGATTAACCTTATAGGCTTCCCTGCACCAAAGTATCGTTGTGCGGTTAAGGCTAAGAATAGTAGTGATGATGAGAAGCTTGCCGAGGCGTTGAATCGCGCTGCGAGTGATGATCCGTCAATAAATGTGGAGTACTCAAAGGAGTTGAAGCAGATTATTGTTCAGGGTCAGGGGGAACACCATCTTAATATACTGAAGTGGCAGATCGAGAATGGTTCTAAGGTTGAGATCGAGTATTTCGAGCCTCGTATTTCATATCGCGAGACTATCACACGTTCTGCGGCTTCGACCTATCGCCATAAGAAGCAATCTGGTGGTGCGGGTCAATTTGGTGAGGTATCTCTGGTCATAGAACCCTATTACGAGGGTATCTCAGCACCTGGGAGGTATAAGATAGATGGCAAGGAGGTGCAGTTCAATATTAAATCTACCGAGGAGATTGATCTTGAGTGGGGTGGCAAGTTAGTGTTCTGTTCGGCTATTGTGGGCGGAGCCATTGACGCTCGATTCCTACCTGCTATTATGAAGGGTATTATGGAGAAAATGGAGGAAGGGCCGTTGACTGGCTCACGAGCACGAGATATCCGAGTGGTGGTCTACGACGGTAAGATGCACCCGGTGGATAGCAACGAGTTGTCGTTTAAGTTGGCAGGTAGGAATGCCTTTAAGGAGGCTTTTCGTAATGCTGGACCAAAGATTATGGAGCCTATCTACAACGTAGAGGTTATCGTACCGAGCGATAAGATGGGGGATGTGATGAGCGACTTGCAGAACAGACGGGCTATGATCGAGGGGATGAGCTCTGACAAAGGTTTTGAGAACCTCAGTGCACGTGTTCCTCTCTCTGAGCTCTTTAGGTATTCAACCACCCTTAGTTCCTTAACATCGGGGCGAGCTACATATACTATGAAGTTTGCTTCCTATGAGCAAGTTCCTGCTGATGTTCAGGACAAGCTACTCAAGAGCTATAAGTCTGATGATGACGAGTAGATAACTCGAACAGCAAAGCAGATATAAAAGAGAGAAGAGCGGTCAATATTGACCGCTCTTCTCTCTTCTTAGTGGCTGTTCAAAAGTAGAATATCTAAAGTGTAGGTAATATGTTTTGTGCTACACTAATTCTTATCCTACTTTGCGACAACGGCAAATTCTGTTAGTTAACTTTTTGTAGCACAGGGTAGCCATCATCGCCCATTACAAACTCTACTTTTATATCATCGGTTATGTCAGCTATTGAAGTAATAGCATTAAACTCCGTAATGAATCTCTCAACACCGACGTTCAAACTATCAATCAACGCCGCACCATTTAGTGCCTCAAGTGTGGTCTCAATATCTTCGGTCATAGATGGCTCGCTACCTATTGCATCCACTGCATCACCATCTGCCGACGGCACCCAGTAGATATAACCTATCGATTCTGTATTGTCGACACCTCCTATGACTCCGCCTACCTCTGTGGTGCTTGTGGTTGATACAACCGCACCAATATTGTATGCTCCATACATATCTGATAACTCTCCTGTGCCAAAAATTCCGCCAACTAGTGAATCATTTGCTGTGACCGAACCAATATTATAGCTCGCTCCAAGATATACAAAACTCACCCTTCCCACCAGACCTCCAACAGCTGTCTCTCCGCTAATACCGCCTGAATTAACACAACCATATATAGCCAAGGTCTCTGCAGGAGTTGCATTTCCTGCAATGCCACCTACATAATCACCGCTCTGGGATGTCACGTCACCCTGATTTTCGCTAAAAAATATCACGCTACTATTACTACTAAAATCACCAACAATTCCTCCCAATTCATCGACACCTGATATATTACCTTTGTTGGTACAGTAAGATATATTTGTAATATTCATTCTGCCAACAATACCGCCTATGTCGCTCCCTGTTTCTGAGCTAACGTCTCCTATATTTATACACTTAGTAAGATTCGTCATATTAGATGTTCCAGAGATACCACCTGCATCACGAACTTTAGCCTCAATATTGCCACTATTTACGCAATTAGTAATCTCACAGTTTGTAAACGATGCTGCAATACCTCCAACTGTATTGCCACTCAACGCAGTTACATTTGCAGAGTTTGAACATCCATCAAGGCTACACAGGTTTCCAAAAGACATAATACCTCCTACGTCCGAGGCTCCTTTGACAACTCCACCATCTATATGGCAATTCTCAAATGCAACACCATAAGCACCTGCTGTCAAAACTGCTATTCCTTCATAACCATATATCTCAGGGGATACTATTGTAAGATCTTTTACAGATGCGTAGCTAACAACTGTACCGGATTCTAACTCACCGGAGATAAACGAGAAAAGAGCTTTTCCTGAGTTCTTATCATCTGTGCCTGCCTCAGTAGTGTCAGCATCAATCTTTAGACCAAAAATCTTCTTGTCATTGCCGTCAAAATCTCCCTTAAATCCTACTGGATTGCGTGGGTCTAATATGCCTATTGGTGTCCACTCTACTCCATCAAGATAGATGTCTGCCATTAGTTTACCGTTGATGGCTGGCTGAGAAGTTTCTACAACACCATTGACTGCATCGCGAAAGGCGGCAAGTCCCATAGCATCATAGATCTTCCACCATCCATCCTCTACAACAACGCCTCCTGCAGGAGATACTGCCAACTCCACTGACTCGCTAAGCCCATTTGAAGCAGTTGCAGTGAGAGTTGTTGTGCCGCGCATATGTGCTGTAACCGTGCTACCCTCAATGGATGCTACCGTAGGGTCGCTCGACTCCCACATAATGGCTGGGTTAGTAGCGTCAGCTGGGGTAACTACTGCCGTTAGCTCCTGAGTCTCACCCTCGACGAGGCTAAAATTATCGCTCGGCGTAATTGTAATACTCTGCACCTCTACATCCGCTTCCTTACAAGATACAACTGCCACCGATAGGCACAATAACATTAATAATAATCTTTTCATTTGTTTTTATAATTTTAGGGTTAATAAATTTATAGCTTTTGGTTAAAAGGGTTTAGTTTGCGCTTTGTAGCACCGGATAGCCATCCTCGCCTGCCACAAAGACTACTTTCATATCGGCAGTGATGTCAAAACTAAAATCCGCATCTGCGTTAAACTCCGTGATGAACTTCTCAACTCCGAGGTTCAAGCTATCGATCAACGCCGCACCATTTAGTGCCTCAAGCGTGGTTTCGATATCTGCAGTCATAGATGGGTCGCTAACTATTGCATCCACTGCATCACCATCTGCCGACGGCACCCAATATGACTCTGATAGAGTTGTGGTAGAACCATCTGTGCTGCCTACAAGACCTCCAGATTCACCATCTACCTCCGATGTAACAGCACCAATGTTATATACACCACTAATCACTAAACTATTTTCAGCAACTGCCAATATTCCGCCTGCATAATTATTTACCATACTTAGACTTGCATTAGCGGTAACAGCACCAAGATTATAGCACGCTCCAATATATCCATCATAGATGTTTCCAACAATTCCTCCAACTTGACTGCTGGCGGATATCTTACCGTAATTGGCAGATGCGTAGACACAGGTTTTAGAATTAGTATGACCTAAAATACCTCCAATAAACTTGCCACTAGATGATGTGATATCACCACTATTTTCGCAGAAAGAAATTAGACTAGCAGTACCAGCAGTGTTTCCAACAATCCCTCCTGCACTTTCGCTACTCTCCAATATACTCCCACTATTGGTGCAGTAGGACACAGAACAGTCTTGCATACTTCCAATAATCCCTCCTATTCGCTCCGCATCACTCGTTATAATATCACCGAAGTTATTGCAATTTGTAATTTCACTTTGAGCGCCAGCCCCTACAATTCCGCCAGCGCCTCCTGCATAAACACGTTTGATTTCTACTGTACCGTAATTTTCGCAGTTGTCTATCTCGCAACCTATGGCTTGAGTAACTATACCCGCAACTCCACTATGCAGCGCGGTGAGCTGTGCATAATTAGAGCAGTCTCTAAACTTTACATATGCTCCAATTGCACAGATACCAGCTAGATTCTGTTGTGCTGTGATAAGACCACCATCTATATGGCAGTTCTCAATCTCTGTGCCATAAGCCACAACTGTCAGAGCAGCTACGTTACTATAGCCATACACCTCTGGGCTCACTATTGTAAGATCTTTTATCGACGCATAACTAACAACAGCACCTGTTTCAAAGTTCATCTCTCCAGAGACAAACGCAAAAAGGCCCTTAACAACATTCTTATCATCTACACCTGCCTCAGTGGTGTCAGCGTCAATCTTTAGACCAAAAATCTTCTTGTCATTGCCGTCAAAATCGCCATTATAAAAGATTGTCTCATCTTCTGTTTCACCGTACACACCAATTGGTGTCCACTCTACTCCATCAAGATAGATGTCTGCCATAAGTTTACCATTGATTGATTGCTGAGGAGCTTCTACAACACCATTGACTGCATCACGAAATGCTGCAAGCCCCATAGCATTATAGATCTCCCACCATCCATCCTCTACAACAACCCCACCAGATGGAGCTACCGCTAATTCCACCGACTCGCTAAGCCCGTTTGAGGCAATTGCAGTCAGAGTTGCCACACCGTGGCTATGTGCCGTAACAGTGCTACCCTCAATGGAGGCTACCGTAGGGTCGCTCGACTCCCACATAATGGCTGGGTTAGTAGCGTCAGCTGGGGTAACTACTGCCGTTAGCTCCTGAGTCTCACCCTCGTTGAGCACAAAATCGGCACTCGGCGTAATTGCAATACTCTGCACCTCAATATCCGCTTTCTTACAAGATACAACTGCCATAGATAGGCATATTAACATTAATAGTAATCTTCTCATCTCTTTGTTTTATTTGTTCTTAAAAGTTAATAAATTTCAAAATTAGTTTGCGCTTTGTAGCACCGGATAGCCATCCTCGCCTGCCACAAAGATTACTTTCATATCATCGGTGATGTCAAAACTAAAGCTC
>CAYJMA010000092.1:0-6290 GCA_964371475.1 uncultured Rikenellaceae bacterium
TACAACTTTAATCTGCGGAAAAAGTGAAATCAAAACTTTTGGCTACCTACTCTAATATACAATATAACCAATTATTGAGCAATATATAGCACCTATATAAAATGTCCCAATTTCACTATTGTCGTAGAAATTCACACCTTCATCACAACGCTGGAAGGGTCCCCTTTACTTTTGACCCACAAAAGTAACGAATAAAGAAAACTAACCAAATGCGGGTGTCCGACGCCCCACGAGGACACCTGCAAAATCGCTGATCGCTCCTTTGCCAGTGCCCTCCGTCGTCCACTCCGCGAACTATTATTATAGAGACTGCCCAATTGCGAACGGTCGCCACTTTTTTGGCTGATTTTAGAGCAAACTAACCCAAGGCGGACGTACGACTCCCCCCCCAATTGTCGACAGTGGTGGAGTCCGCCAACCTGCGTTGCCTCTTTGGACTCCCTCAGTCGTACGTCTCTGAGTACTTGACACAGCTAACACTGCCTGCCGGCGGCTTCACTTTTGGCATAGCGAAACAAACCCTTTGCGTAATTCATAGAGTAGCCTTCCTCGATCTACCGAAGATCTCTTTTTTTCTGTGCAGTAATGCATGGGTTGCTTTTCCACAGAGAATTGTGTACATTTGTGGCTATGAAAGATAAGTTTATATGCTATATTGAAGAGCACGACCTGATATGCCCAAACGATAGAATCCTACTGTGCATTAGCGGTGGTGTAGACTCAATGGTGCTACTCAGACTCTTTGTTGAGTGCTACGGAGTGCAAAGGATCGTTGTGGCGCACTGCAACTTTATGTTGCGTGGCGAGCAGAGCGATGCAGAGACAGCAATGGTGCTGAGAGTATGTGGAGAGTATGGTGTGGAATGCCATCATCGGTATTTTGACACAAAGGCAGAGTGTGCACGAAGTGGAGATAGCGTGCAAATAGTTGCACGACGATTGAGGTACGACTGGTTTGATAGTCTTGCTCAAGAGTATGACTACACAAAGATAGCAACGGCACACCACAGCGATGACTCTACTGAAACCTTTTTTATTAATCTACTCCGAGGAACCGGGCTCCGAGGTTTAACGGGTATTGGTCGCAGTCGAGGAAGGATTATTCGTCCTCTTCTCTTCGCTTCACGAGGCGATATAGAAAGCTATGCGATGAGAAATTCCGTAGAGTATAAAACCGATAGCTCGAATAGTAATCTGGACTACCTTCGCTCTCGTCTTCGACACGACATCCTCCCACGTTTTGCGAGCTCTTCGTCAAGTTTCCTTCTCACAATGGCAGCCAACATCGAACGTTTGAGTGCAGCTCAGGCCTTTATAGATAAGCAAATAGAGCAGATTGCACTGAGGGTGTTTGAGGGCAGTACGCTCAACCTTGACAGACTCAAAGAGATGGACAATTGGCACTTTTTGTTGTTTGAGTTACTACGTCCGTATGGGTACAGTGGTGAAGTGGTCGAGGATATTTCGCAGGCAACTCACAGTGGCAAGAGGTTTTACTCAGCGTCGCACTGCGCAACCCTCGATAGAGGCTCTTTGATTATAGTGGCTCGTGGCAAGACCGAAGATTTCGAGGAACGAGAGTTGCACCCCGACGACACCTCCATAGAGTGGATAGATCCTGCCTCATTGCAGTCTCTGCACTGCCCAAAGAACGAAGCACTGCTCAGTGCCGACGCCCTTCAATTTCCTCTGCAACTAAGGCGTTGGAGGCACGGAGATTGGTTCGTCCCGCTCGGTATGCAATCACCTAAAAAGGTGAGCGATTTGCTCATAGATGGCAAAGTACCGCTCACCGAGAAGGAGAATCAAGGGGTGCTTGTCAGTGGTGAGGATTCAATCGTGTGGGTAGTTGGCAGAAGAATAGATGATAGGTACAAAATCACCGAGTCAACTGTTCGTGCCATAAGAGTGGTGTTTTAGAATACCATCAACGAGGGGCTGATTCCAGCCTCGAAGCTATCGATTAGCTCGCCCTGCTCGTTGTATCTGTACACCTCGCCGTTACTCATAAAGTCTTTGGCATTGGTGGCATATATCTCTTTGCTTAGAGGGTTCTGTGCCAAGTTGTAGAACATCGCACCTGATTGTTCAATGAAGCTGGTCGTGGGCAGTTCAGTGTCGTTGATGTTCATACGGTAGATCTTATCGCCAGCACTAAAATATAGTGTATTGCCACTGTGGTCAAGTATCATCTTATATAGTAGGCCTTGAGCGAGGGTAAATCTCTTCTCGATGGTCATCTTGCCATCAGAGTCGACTTTAATCTTTACGATCGTGGGGGCCTCAAATCCTATGGGGTTGCCATCCCAACCTCCACCATCACAGAGCGTCCATAGATCGCCCTGTGCGTCTTTGAACAGGCACGTGGGCTGAATGCCAACCTCCAGTGATTCTACCACCGCGTCATTACCGCTAAGTGTCGGGTCGATGCGAATGATACGTTTGCCGCCGTTCCATTCATTTGCCGAGATTGTACCATCACTGTTCAAGATCATATTCTCTGCCGCTGTACCCGTATAGGTTATCGTACGCACAACCTCAAGTGTTGTGGGATTAAAGAGCGTGATTTTCGGTTCGTTGAGGTGCGACAGGTATGCAACGCTATTGGACTCAAATGCAAAGCAACGTGGCGAATCAAGACCAGTAACCTTGCCCTCAAGTACAAGAGTCAAGGGATTTAGTACATAGAACTTAGCCGAACCGCTAAGACTTACATAGAGTTTGCCATTGTGGCGAACTGCCGCAGATGGAGCATCGCCCATAGCAGCCCCGCCATTAGCAGTTGCAAAGAGGTTACTCTTCGTGGTTTTTAGCGTAGTGTCGTATGCCGTAATGTCGGCATTTCCTGCCATATAGTTGCCCTCGTTGACAACCAGCAGTGATGAAGTGGTTATGAGTGGGGCATCGTTTGCTGACTTCGCCTCTTTGCACGACTGACTAAGTAACATTGATGCGCATAGCATTAGTGTGGCAATTGTTGCCAAAAAAATCTTTTTCATAAGATGCTTCGTAAGGTGTTTCTTCCCGAACACCTCAAAGGGCTAAAATAAATAAAAATCGTGCCTGACCTATTAAAAGAGATTATACACTATTGAAATTTGTTTTTTGGAGAAAAAAAAAAGAGCTTCTGGCAGGTCTTCTGACTCCCCTCATCATTGATGAACTCGTCTCCATTTTCGGAACTCCTTCCCACCCCCTTTTGAAAAGTTAGCGGAGCAGTGGACTATTGTCCGATAGATATTCGAATTCAATGAGGGATACAGCAGCGGGTACTGTTACGGCATCTCACCGTATTCCCTATTATCACCCACTTTGTTAAATTGCGTTATGGGTGACCATAAGTCAGTTCTTTTCTCGAAAACAGTTTAGTTTTTTTTGTATAAATATTCTCCTTACCCTACGCCTTGGAAGTATAAACCTCCTAAGGAGCATAAGTAAGCACTCCACAAAGGTATATCTTTTATTAAAAAAAGCAATGAAAAATGTTATCATTTTGCAAAATGAAATTTTTGTATTAAATTTGCGAGCTGAATTGCCTTACATACCGCAAGACTGTTTTTTATGGCACAAAAGGGAAGATACACGATTAATCATAGAGGCCTCAGTGTAGGAGAGCACCATATAAGGTTCGATTTTGCAGAGGATATTTTTGAACCCTATGTTGATTGTGGTGTGAATGGCGGGAGTGGGGCAGTGGAGATAGATTTGGTGAAGCACGCAAATATGATGGAGTTAGATGTGAGCATTCGAGGGATAGTTGAGGTTGAGTGTGATAGATGTTTGGGAGAGTATGAGCAGGAGGTGAGTTTTGCGGGTAGTGTGGTGGTTAAAGTTAGCGAGATGGAGGGGGAGTACGATGGAGATATAATATGGGTGAGCCCAACGGATGGTGAGGTTGATATGCAGCAGTGGATCTTTGAGAGTATAATCCTTAGTTTGCCAATACAACGAGTACATAGCTCAAAGAGTGAGTGCGATCCTGAGGCACTAAAATATTTGACAGAGGACAATAGTGAAATAAATAATAATAACGAATAGAAAAATGGCACATCCTAAACACAAAATCAGTTCAACTCGTCGCGACAAACGTCGTACGCACTACAAAGCAGTAGCTCCTACACTTGGAGTATGTTCGTCTTGCGGTTCCGCAACACTACTTCATAGAGTTTGCCCAGAGTGCGGATTCTATCGCGGCAAACAAGCTGTCGAGGTAAAAGCGTAAGGTTGTTATCAATAAAATAGCGATATAATGGCGATGAGAATCGGTGTTGATGCTATGGGAGGCGACTTTGCTCCAAAAGCAGTCGTGGAAGGAGCTCTACTTGCAAAGGATCTGGTAGGGGGCGATGCTACAATCGTGCTCTATGGCATAGGTAGTGAAATAGAGAAACTGCTGCCCGAGAATAGCAATAATATAGAGATAGTTGACTGCTCGGAAGTAATCGAAATGGGAGACCACCCAGCAGAAGCATTCAAGAAGAAACCTAACTCCAGTATTGTTACAGGATTTATGCACCTTGCAGCTGGCAAAATCGATGGATTTGCCTCGGCAGGATCAACAGGTGCAATGATGGTCGGCTCGATGTTTGTGATCAAAGCTATCGATGGAGTAGAGAGACCAACCATTGCAACGCACTACAAAGCAGCAGATGGCTCAAAGATAACTCTTGTAGATGTTGGGCTTAATGCAGACTGTAAAGCAGAAGTGCTGGCACAGTATGCCGTTATTGGTAGCATTTATGCAGAGAATATCTGCGGGGTCAGCAACCCCAGAGTTGCACTGATTAACATCGGCAGCGAAGAGGGAAAAGGTAACCTTACGACAAAAGCAGCCTATGAACTCATCAAGGAGCAAAACAGAGTGAATTTTGTTGGTAATGTCGAAGGGGGAGATATCATAAGGGGCGGAAAAGCAGATGTTGTAGTGTGTGATGGATTTGTCGGGAATATCGTGCTCAAACTGCTCGAAAATCTATACGAAACACAAAAACCACAGGGTGTAAACCTTGACTATGTGGACTCAATGAATTACGAAGAGGTGGGTGGAACTCCAGTGCTGGGGGTGAACTCTACGGTGGTCATAGGGCACGGAGCATCGAGTGCAAAGGCTGTAGCTAATATGATAGAGGCTACACGCAAAGCAGTCAAAGGACAAATAGTCCATAAACTCAAAGAAGCATTCAGTGCGTAACGAAAAGAAACTCGCAAAACAAAACTATGGGAAACATTACAGCAGCAATAACAGGTGTAGGAGCATACCTCCCAGAATATATACTCGACAATGATGAACTCTCACGTATGGTGGATACCTCCGATGAGTGGATTATGGCAAGAATTGGTATAAAGACCAGGCGCATACTAAAGGGAGAGGGAAAGGGTACATCATATATGGGGATAAGAGCAGTAAAGAACCTGCTCGAAAAGACTGGAGTTAATCCCGACGAAATCGGAATGGTTGTATGTGCTACGGTCACACCAGATATGTTTTTCCCGAGTACTGCAAACCTTATTGCTCACGAAGCTGGACTCAAAAATGCATTTTGTTTTGACGTTTCGGCAGCTTGTAGTGGTTTTCTCTATGCACTGAATATTGCAACGCAGTTTATAGCCAGTGGCAATCAAAAGAAGGTTATTGTTGTAGGGGCTGACAAGATGTCCTCGATTGTGGACTATACAGATAGAACAACTTGCCCAATATTTGGTGATGCAGCAGCTGCGGTGCTTGTTGAGGCAAATGAAGATGGATTGGGAGTTATCGATGCGAAGTTGCATTCGGACGGTGGCGGAGCACAACACCTATACCTTAGGGCAGGTGGTTCGGCAAGACCATCTTCGGAGGAAACGCTCAAAAACAAGGAGCACTTCATACATCAGGACGGACAAACAGTCTTTAAGTCAGCGGTGTCGAATATGGCAGATGTTGCGGTTCAGATAATGGAGAGAAATTCGCTCACCTCAGAGGATATAAAATATCTTGTACCACACCAAGCAAATATGAGAATTATTGATGCTGTGGCTAATCGGATGGGATTGCCAGCTGATAGGTGTATGATAAATATACAGAAGTATGGCAACACTACGGCAGCGACAATACCACTTTGCCTTTTTGATTACGAAAAAGAGCTTAAAAAAGGGGATAACATTATCCTTGCAGCGTTTGGTGGAGGTTACACCTGGGGCGCAATATATATAAAGTGGGCGTATGATGGAGAGATGTTCCACAAGTAGAGAGAGTTGGCTGCTTAGTTCAAGGGATAGAACGGAAGTTTCCTAAACTTCAGATTCGCGTT
>CAYJMA010000093.1:0-6260 GCA_964371475.1 uncultured Rikenellaceae bacterium
GGTCGCCAGTGAGCTACGCAAAGAATTTTGCTAAAGGTCGCGTGGGGTGGCGACCGTCCGCAATTGGTAGTGTGCTCTAAAAGTTTCAGAGTCGAACGACTGAGGGAGTCCAAAGAAGGCAACGTATGTTGGCGGACTCCACCACTGTCGACTATTGGGAGAATCGTACGTCCGCCTTGGATTGGTTGCTCTAAAAGTCTTGCAGTCGAACGACGGAGGGCTATGGCATATGCTTAGTTTGCTCTATGAATAATGAATATCGCAGTGGGCAACAAAGATAACTCATCTTAAAAAATAGCGTGCACAAAAACGCACGAAAGAAAGAGTCCAGAAAACATTAACCAAAATTGACCGAATCCAACTACTAATCTACTGCATTGCAAAAAAAAGGCTTGCCCTACATCGCAAACCTTTTGATATACATACAAATTAAAAATTCTTCTTGTGGTAGTGAGTGTGGAGAAGCTCGTGCGCTCGTTGACTCAGAGGTTTTCCTAAATACTCGTTATATAGACGTATTATGTCTGGATTCTCGTGAGACTTTCGCAACTCCTTGCACTTGTCCTCACGATATAGAGCACTTGCGCGTGCCGATAGTATTGCCTCATTGCCGTGGTGTTGCGGCTGACCACCTCCTCCTATACAACCACCCGGACAAGCCATAATCTCAATAGCGTGGAAATTCTCCTCGCCCGATCTAACCTTCTCAAGCAAAATCCGAGCATTACCCAATCCGTGCGCAATGCCTATTCTGAGCTTCAACCCATCAAAGTCTACCTCCGCCGAACGGATGCCATCCATACCTCGGAGCTGTTCAAAATCTATCTTATCAAGCTGCTTCTTTGTATGCAACTCATATGCTGTACGTACTGCCGCCTCGATTACACCACCTGTGGTGCCAAATATAACAGCCGCTCCAGTAGAAGACCCCATCGGTGTGTCAAAATCTTCATCCGGAAGGTCATTGAGATCAATGTTCGCTTCCTTAATTAGGTACGCAATCTCGCGTGTCGAAAGTGCATAGTCAACATCTGGATTGCCATTCACTGCAAACTCCTCACGACTACACTCATACTTCTTCGCCAAACACGGCATAACCGATACAACAACCATATCTTCTCGCCTCACCCCAATCTTTTCAGCAAAGTAGCTCTTTGCAATCGAGCCAAACATTTGCTGAGGCGATCTCGCCGTAGAGGGTACATCGAGCATATCCGAAAAATAGGTCTCTATGAAGTTTACCCACGCAGGGCAACACGACGTAAGAACCGGTAGTCTTGCAGTTGTATCTCCCGATAGGTGCCGAGTAAGCCTGTCGAGTAGTTCTGCACCCTCCTCCATAATTGTGAGGTCGGCGGCAAAATCAGTATCGAATACGTAATCAAATCCAAGTCTACGGAGTGCTGCTGCCATCTTTCCGGTAACGAGCGTACCGGGTTTCATACCAAACTCCTCGCCGAGTGCCGCACGTACTGCCGGTGCAGTCTGTACGACAACGGTCTTGGCTGGATTTGCAAGCATACGCACAACTCTTGCAGTGGAGTCAAACTCGGTAAGAGCCGCTGTTGGGCACACCGCCACGCACTGACCACAAAACGTACAAGTAGACTTATCGAGTCGCTGCTCAAATGCCGGCGCTACAATGGCATCAAAGCCTCGGTAGGCAGCGTGCAACGCCCCTACGCTCTGAACCTCATTGCACATAGTCTCGCAACGCCTACACAATATACACTTATCCATATCTCGAATAATCGACGGAGAGCTATCTGCTTTGTAAGAACTCATCTTAGCATACTTCTCACCCGGGATATATCGTATACCGAACCTTGCTGCCATACTTTGTAGATCACATCGCCCAGATTTGGAGCACGTTAGACACTCCTTAGGGTGATCCGAGAGGATCATCTGCATAACAGTTTTACGAGCGTTAATAACTCTCACCGAGGAGGTGGTTATCTCCATTCCTTCGGTACACTTAGTGGAGCAAGAGGGGGCCAAATTGCGCCTACCCTTTACCTCCACAACGCAGATCCTACACCCTGCCGGGCAGTTATTAACACCAAGGTGTGGCAATTTCAAGTAGCAGAGCGTCGGGATATGAATACCCAACTTCTCGGCTGCCTCAACAATAGTTGTTCCCTCCTTAACCGTAACAGTTTTATTGTCTATTGTTAATTTCATCGTCTTTAGTTGGTATAAATTGCGTTAAACTTACAGCGAGGCACACAAGCACCACAGCGAATACATAGAGATAGATCGATCGTATGCGGTTGTTTTCTCTCTCCCGAGATTGCCATCACTGGGCAGTTTCGCGCGCACGCAGTACAACCTACACAAGCCTCGGCATCGATAATATATTGCGTCAAGGCTGAGCACTTCCCTGCCGGGCACTTCTTCTGCTCAATATGCGAGACATACTCATCATAGAAGTTATCAAGGGTCGAGAGCACCGGATTTGGCGAGGTTTGCCCAAGACCGCAAAGAGCAGTATCTCGTATCACTTCACTCATATTACGCATCCTATCAAGATCATCCATCGATACATTGCCAAGAGTGATCTGCTCCAGCAATTCATAGAGCCTTCGGTTACCTATCCTACACGGAGCACACTTACCGCAACTCTCCTCGACGGTAAACTCCAAGTAGAACTTAGCCACTTGCACCATACAGTCATCCTCGTCCATTACGATCATCCCTCCAGAGCCCATCATCGATCCTGCGGCAAGTAGGTTTTCGTAGTCGATGGTCATATCGAGGTGCTTTTCGGTAAGGCACCCGCCACTCGGACCGCCTGTCTGCACCGCCTTGAACTTCTTGCCATCTTTAATACCACCGCCAATCTCAAATATAACCTCCCTGAGAGTTGTACCCATAGGCACCTCTATGAGCCCTACATTGTTGATCTTGCCAGCAAGTGCAAATACTTTTGTGCCTTTGGACTTCTCGGTACCAATGCCAGCAAACCACTCTGCACCATTGAGCAGTATAATGGGGATGTTTGCCAGTGTCTCAACGTTGTTGACATTCGTGGGCTTACCTTTGAACCCCCGTTCGGCTGGGAATGGAGGCTTGACGGTAGGTTCTCCACGTTCGCCCTCCATCGAGTGAATAAGTGCTGTCTCCTCACCGCACACAAATGCTCCTGCACCATAGCGTATCTCTATGTCGAATGAGAAGCTACTACCTGCAATATTCTTACCCAAAAACCCTCTGGCGCGAGCCTGCTCGATGGCAACTTCGAGTCGATGTACGGCAAGTGGATACTCTGCTCGGATATATACAAGTCCTTTGCTCGCACCAATCGCATAGCCACATATTGCCATTGCCTCGATCACTGAGTGTGGATCACCCTCCATAATCGAACGATCCATAAATGCTCCTGGGTCGCCCTCATCTGCATTACACACTACATACTTCTCATCACTTTTATTGGCAGCTGCAATCTCCCACTTCACACCCGTAGGGAAACCTCCACCGCCTCGTCCTCGAAGCCCCGAGTCCTTAATCTGAGTGATTGTCCACGCCTCTGGGTTGTCGAGCGATAGCTTCAACGCCTCATACCCACGTTCGCCAAGGTACTCCTCAATATTCTCAGGATCAATGAGCCCACAGTTGCGAATAGCCACTCGCTTTTGCTTACGGTAGAAATCCATATGCTGAGAATCTTCGACGTGCATACCCGTCACAGGATTTGTATAGAGCAGCCTATCTACTCTTCTTCCCTTTTTGATGTGCTCCTCCACAAGCTCTTCTACATCGTCTGGAGTAACCTCCACATAGAAAGTACCCTCGGGCATAATCTTAACTATTGGCCCCTTTTCGCAGAAACCAAAACAGCCAACCTGAGCTACCTCTACTCCTGCAATCTCTGAGGTAAGGCTCTGAAACTTGCTGAGAATCTCGGCAGAATCAGATGCCTTGCACCCGGTCCCACCACATATTGTTACTCTTCTCTCCATTTTTATACTCTCATAATGGTAATGCTTTAGAGGATTGAATCCAGAACCTCTTTGGTTAGTTCAGATATGTTGCCCTGCCATAGGATAGTTCCCTTCGAGTCGACAACAACCGAAAAGGGTATATACTTCACATCAAAGATCTTGAATAGCTTGCCCTCTGAATCTGTTACAAAGCAGTACTTATCACCATCTTTGGCAGCAAGTTCAGATAGCTCCTCTGAGTCCTTGCTGCTGACAATGACAACCTCGGCTCTATCGCCAATGTTGCTCTTGACCTTGGGAAGCTCCTCGTTGTAAAACTTCATTGAGGAGGGGTTTTTTACTGCAAAAAAATCGATTACCCACACCTTGTCCGAACTTGCCGAACGTGAGAGCCACTGGTCCTTTGTGACCTTACTGAGGTCATCAACTTCTGAGCCTATTACTAACTTCTGACCTTGCGCCGAAAGGGTACAGAAAAGTAGTAACAGGAGAGTGTTTAGAAAAAATTTCATAGTCGTTCCTTGTTATGTATAAAACAAATTTAGTAATTTTTATTAATTTTGTTACCAATATGGCAATAAAAAACGCAAAATTTATGTGCAGCTCCGAAAAATTGGAGCAGTGCCCGCCTGCCGAAATTGAAGCAAAGGCGGTTATCGAGGTGGCCTTTATTGGACGCTCAAACGTGGGCAAAAGCTCTCTGATTAATATGCTATGTGGACAACGATCACTTGCAAAAGTCTCAGGTACACCCGGTAAAACAAGACTTATTAACCACTTCGAGGTTGATCGCAAATGGATTCTTGTAGACTTGCCGGGATACGGATACGCAAAAACCAGTAAAAGCCTCCGTGAGGCATTCGGCAAGCTTATTCACAGCTATGTGCTCAGTCGAGAGGAGCTATATATGCTTTTTGTGCTTGTTGATATTCGACTCGAACCGCAACGAATAGACTTAGAGTTTATGGAGCTATTGGGTGAGAATGGAGTGCCGTTTGGCATTGTCTTTACAAAGGGCGATAAGCTATCGGCAGCGGCAAGAACTCGAACAGTGGAGACATACAAAAAAAAGCTACTCGAAAACTGGGAGGAATTTCCGCCATATTTCATCACCTCGGCAAGTGATGGACTTGGCAAAGAGGAGTTGGTAGAGTATATTGAGGAGTTGGTCGTGAACTTCGATGCCCAACAATGAGCCGAGTGATCATTGATAGCGATGTACCCTATATAAGAGGGGTGCTTGAGCCATACTTTGACTTGGTAGAGTATGTGGGAGGGCGTGAGATTACCGGCGAAAGATTAAAAGATGTACAATGTTTAATCACTCGAACACGCACGCTGTGCAATAAAGAGTTACTGCAACAGGCAAAGAAGTTAGAGATTGTTGCAACGGCGACGATTGGCACTGATCATATTGATATGGAGTATTGTGTGCAGAGGGGTATTGAGGTGGTCAGTGCGGCTGGGTGCAATTCTCGTGCTGTGGCGTCGTGGGTATTTTCGGTAATGGCTGAGTTTGTCAAACGTGGCGTTTTGTGTCAGGGTTATAGGTTAGGTGTTATTGGGGTTGGGAGTGTTGGTACAGAGGTGGCAAGCATTGCACAGCAGATGGGGGTTGAACTAATGTTGTGCGACCCGCCAAAGAGAATTGGAGTTGGGCTCTCTGAGGTTTTACGGGGGTGTGATGTCATTACGTTGCACGTTCCTTTGGATAGCACTACTTATCTGATGATTGGAGAGAGTGAGCTTTCGGTAATGCGCAGAGGGAGTGTGGTATTAAATTCGTCTCGTGGGGAAGTTATTGATCAAGGGGCTGTAGTTTGCAGCGAGGGTTTGCACTATGCCCTTGATGTATGGTGCAATGAACCTTATGTAGATAAAGGATTGCTTGACAGAGTAGATATAGCAACGCCACATATTGCGGGATACTCTTCTCGGGGTAAGGCTCGTGCCACAACGATGGTTGTTCAGGCACTTGCAAAGCACTTTTGCATCTCAGAGTTGTATGATTGGGATTGCTCTGTGCAGTATGCTTTAGAGGAGCCTTTTGGTGTAGATATTATGGGTTATGACAGTGCACTTAGGTTGACTCCTGATGCATTTGAGGCATTGCGTGTTATAAGAGCATAGTTTTGATTTTCTTTATATTGTTTTCATTAATTTTATTGGAGCAGGTAGTCAAAAGTTTTGATTTCACTTTTTCCCGCAGATTAAAGTTGTAAATGCGACACGAGTAATAAAAGAATTGATTAATTTTGGGGTATAAAAAAGGCCCGAAGTTCAGAGGAGCTTCGAGCCATTAGAGTACCACAAGTTTAA
>CAYJMA010000094.1:0-6228 GCA_964371475.1 uncultured Rikenellaceae bacterium
TAACGTAAGAAAAAAACAATGCGGGTGTCCGACGCCCCACGAGGACACCTGCAAAACCTTTAGAGCAAACTACCAAATTGAGGACGGTCGCCACCCCAAGCGACCGTCTTAATTTTTATATTTTTTGACATTACTCACACTGCCCGCCGGCGGCTTCACTTTTGAAAAAGTGAAATCAAAACTTTTGATCACCTACTCTAATCATTTCCTGTAAACATTGCTCGCACTGAATACCGATAACCTCGCTTTCCAAAAAAACGAAGCCAAAACTTCTGACCTCTTAAATACCATATAAACACTATACTGTAAACATAAGAAAAAACACGCCCTGACAAAATCTAACCCCTACACTACATTACTTTTATCATAACACCTCATATTACCGAAATAAAATCGATCCAAAACATTTTTTTTTGATATAAAAAAACTCTACCTTTGTGTGATTGAAAAAATAATAAACAAAATCATATACAATGAAACCTACACACATCGAACACATCGGCATAGCCGTAAAGAGCCTTGAGGCCGCAATCCCAGTATGGGAAAAGATGCTTGGAACAACCTGCTACAACATTGAAGAGGTAGTAGAACAAAGAGTGAAAACAGCATTCTTTACTATCGGACAAACCAAAATTGAACTGCTCGAAGCAACCTCCGAAGAGAGCCCAATTGCAAAATTTATTGAAAAAAAAGGCGAGGGAGTTCACCACATAGCATACGCAGTTGAAGACCTTAAAGCAGAGCTCCAAACAGCAGATCAAGAAGGCTTCCAACTAATTGACAAAGAACCTCGTAAAGGTGCCGAAGGTCTAAACATAGCGTTTCTACACCCAAAGTCGACAGGTGGTATTCTAACAGAATTATGTTCCGATAAATAAAAAAAACAGTATAAAAAGATGAGCGTCAATAGCAATAAGATTAAGAAATTGATTGACTTGCGCGAGCAAGCCAAACTTGGTGGTGGGCAAAAACGTATAGATTCGCAACACGCCAAAGGAAAACTTACAGCACGTGAGCGTATTGATATCCTACTCGATGAAGGATCGTTCGAGGAATTCGATATGTTCGTTAAACACCGCTGTACAAACTTCGGACTCGAAAACGAACACTACTTCGGTGATGGCGTTGTTACTGGATATGGCACCATCGATGGACGACTTGTCTATGTTTTCTCTCAAGATTTTACAGTCTTCGGAGGCTCACTATCCGAAACATTTGCAGCAAAAATCTGCAAGGTAATGGATATGGCTATGAAAAATGGCGCACCAGTTATTGGCATTAACGACTCAGGGGGAGCTCGAATCCAAGAAGCTGTCAACGCTCTGAGTGGATACACCGAGATCTTTCAACGAAATATACTCGCATCTGGCGTAGTACCTCAGATCTCTGTAATCTCTGGCCCCTGCGCTGGAGGAGCTGTTTACTCTCCAGCTCTTACCGACTTTATACTTATGAACAAAGGCATAAGCTATATGTTCGTAACTGGACCGAAGGTCGTAAAGACAGTTACCGGAGAGACCGTAACACAAGAACAATTGGGCGGCGCATCTGTACACTCCAGCAAATCAGGAGTTGCACACTTCGTGAGTGAGACCGAAGAAGAAGGACTCCAAATGGTGCGAAAACTGGTGAGCTATATGCCAAGTAACAACCTTGAGGAAGCCCCCCTTGTTGCCTGCACAGATGACATAGACCGTATGGAGGATGCCCTCAATGAAATCGTGCCAGACGAAGCCAACAAACCATATGACGTACTCGATGTTATACAAGCAGTTGTTGACAATGGTGAGTTTATGGAGAGTCAAGCAGCGTATGCACAAAATATAGTTACCGGTTTCGCTCGATTCAACGGACAAAGCGTAGGTATTATCGCCAACCAACCAAAGTACCTTGCCGGAGTGCTAGACATCAAAGCATCGAGCAAAGCCGCTCGATTTGTACGCTTCTGCGATGCCTTTAACATTCCAATCGTTACGCTTGTTGATGTCCCAGGATTCTTGCCCGGTACAGCGCAAGAGTATGGTGGTATCATAAACCACGGAGCAAAACTACTCTTTGCCTATGGCGAAGCTACGGTACCTAAAGTTACTATCATCCTACGCAAAGCGTATGGTGGGGCATACTGCGTGATGAGTAGTAAACACCTGCGTGGAGACATTAACTACTCGTGGCCAATGGGCGAAATTGCAGTGATGGGAGCAAGCGGTGCAGTGGAGGTGCTTAACGCCAAGGAGATAAAAGCCGCCGAAAGTCCCGAAGCTCAAGCAGCACTCATAGCCGAAAAAGAGGCAGAGTACACCGAGAAGTTTGCAAATCCATACGTGGCAGCCGCATATGGCTACATTGATGACGTTATCGAACCTCGAAATACTCGCTTTAGAGTGATTCGTGCACTGCAATCGCTGTCTACGAAAAAGGTTGTAAACCCTGCCAAGAAGCACTCTAACATTCCACTATAACGTTCCCTTTTAGTGTAAGATCAATGATTATGAAAAAATATCTGTTAATACTCCTCCTTGTACTCTCTCCGCTGAGCCTCTTTGGTCAAGGCATAAGAGACATTAAAATCAATGAGGTGTTGGTAAAGAATGTTGATAGCTATGCCGATGATTTTGGCCACAAGGTCGGGTGGATCGAGATCTTCAACTCGGACTTTGCAAGCGTAAACGTAGGCGGAGCTTACCTACAACTCATATCTGGAGGCGATACCACAAGGTATCTGATACCAAACAATGATACTCGGACAAATATTCCCGCTCAAGGATATGTCGTGTTCTTTGCAGATGGAAGCTCCAACAAAGGAACCTTTCATACGAACTTCAAACTCGGAGCTCGTGGTACAGGAATCGAAAAGATAGAGTTTATTGACCAAAGTGGCAATAACGTAGTTGATGCTTTAGAGTACGACGTGTCGGAGCAAGTACCAGACCGCCCATACGGCGGAATACTTAACCACAAAACGCAAGAGATAGAGTATAAAATATTAAATAGCGTAACTCCTCTTCAGACCAATAACGAAATAGTGTTGGTGAAGAAGAGTGAGATCTTTCGCCGTAGCGACCCCGATGGTTTTGCTATGACAATCACCGCTATGTCCGTTGTATTCTCAGCACTGATTATGCTCTATCTGATTTACAAGAGCCTGGGTGTACTGATGCAACGTATGGTAGCGCGCAAAGAAAAAAAGAGTGCGCAGTGTAGTGTATCACAACCCGTTGAATCAACAATATCATGCGCTGATGGTGAGGAACTTACCGGTGAGAAAATAGCAGCTATCGCTATTGCTATTAACCTCTTTGACGAAGATCTACACGATATAGAAAGCAACGTAATTACTATCAATAAAGTAGCTCGCGCATACTCGCCGTGGAGCTCCAAATTCTACTCGATGAGACAACTACCAAATAAAAAATAGATTACAAAAATGAAAGAGTATAAAATAAAAATTAACGGAAATGAGTATGCCGTTACTGTAAAGAACGTTGAGGACGAAACAGCAGAAGTGTCAGTCAATGGACTCGAATACAATGTAGAGATAGAAGGATTGCGTACAAGGCAAATATCTAAAACACCTAAGATAGTTCGTCCAACGATTGTCCCAACCGGAGAGACTCACCCTGCAGTGCAGAATACAAACTCCCCATCGAATACAGCCTCTGCAGCAGCTGGAGACGTCAAATCTCCACTACCCGGGGTTATCCTCGATGTTATGGTACGCGAGGGCGATGCCGTGAAAATAGGAGAGCGACTTATGCTACTTGAGGCTATGAAAATGGAGAACAATATTGACTCCGATAGAGATGGCGTGGTCAAAACAATAAAAGTTAAGAAAGGCGACTCTGTCCTTGAGGGAGATGTGCTAATTACAATCGGATAAATACTATCTAAATTTAATCAAAAGCTGAAAAAATGGATTTCATATTAGAAAACCTAAGTACATTCTTCGACTTTACGGGATTTGCCAACGCCACGTTGGGACACCTAATAATGATTGTAGTCGGACTATTCTTTCTATATTTAGGAATTGCAAAAAAATTCGAACCAATGCTACTGGTACCAATTGGGTTTGGTATCCTGATTGGTAATATACCATTTTCCGAAGGATACCAAATTGGTATTTATGAAGATGGCTCTGTTCTAAACTTCCTCTATTTTGGTGTGATGAAGGGTATTTATCCTCCACTTATATTCCTCGGAATTGGAGCTATGACGGACTTCTCTGCACTTATCTCGAACCCAAAACTTATGCTAATTGGTGCGGCCGCACAATTCGGCATATTTGGTGCATATATGGCATCACTTGCTCTCGGATTTAGTGCATCTGAGGCTGGGGCAATCGGTATTATCGGAGGCGCTGACGGACCTACGGCTATATTCCTCAGCTCGAAACTCGCTCCTGACCTTATGGGAGCGATTGCAATATCTGCATATTCATATATGGCTCTTGTGCCTGTGATCCAACCGCCGATTATGAAACTGTTGACAGGGAAAAAAGAGAAACTAATTCGTATGAAACCTCCTCGTCAGGTCTCGGAACGTGAAAAGATTTTGTTCCCCATAATTGGTCTTCTTCTGACAACCTTCTTGGTACCCTCTGGTCTCCCACTACTCGGTATGCTATTCTTCGGAAACTTGCTCAAAGAGAGCGGAGTTACAAAAAGGCTTGCAGTTACTGCCTCAAACCAACTAATCGACATTGTAACAATCCTACTCGGACTTACAGTTGGTGCTTCTACGCAAGCAACTACATTCCTTACGACAAACTCTCTAAAGATATTTGCACTTGGTGCAGCGTCTTTTGTTGTGGCAACTATATCGGGAGTGTTGTTTGTAAAGTTTTTGAACATTTTCCTAAAGCCTGGTAACAAGATAAACCCATTGATTGGAAACTCGGGCGTGTCTGCAGTGCCAGACTCCGCTCGTGTTTCGCAAGAGGTTGGGCATCACTACGATAAAACGAACTATTTACTTATGCACGCAATGGGGCCTAATGTAGCTGGTGTGATTGGTTCTGCAGTCGCAGCAGGTATTTTGCTTGGATTCCTGGCATAGAGCAACAGTATTCCAGCTCTGGTGGAGGGGGAGGAAGAGATTAAACAGAAGGAGAGCAGGAAAGACTCTGAGAACTATTAAATTGCGTGGGGGGGGCTATAATTAGCCCCCCTCTGTAATTTAATAGGAATGCTAAAGATGGTGTGAGTATTTTCAATAATATGTATTTGAGACTAGAGTTGGAGGTGAGATAAAAGTGAAGTAATAAAGAAAAGAGTATATCAGGGTCAAAAACATATTGAGAATCGTGATGATTTCGTGAAAACTGGGGGGGTATTTAAGATAGGATTAGAAGTGTTAAATTATTTATAACTTTACACAAAACAAAATCACTATGAAACATCTATTTATACTGCTTTGCACTATAACTATTTCAGCTTCATCATTAGCACAACGTCCTGAAGATTGGGAAAACCCATTTGTGGAAAGATTATTTGATTCAATGGGTTATCGAGGGTTTGATCCCCAAAAGTACTTTGCCTTAGACTTAATTTATTGGCAGGAAGGTACAAATAAGGCGGTGCTTTCATATGCAGACACTACAAGTGGAAGATGGCTATATGGGCTAATTAACCAGGATGGTGATACCCTAAGCCCTCCTCTATGGCCTCAAATTAGAGAATACCGAAGTGAAGTTGCGGTAGTTTTGACAGCATTAGATGATAAAGTACTTGAATACACAAGTTACAGTTTTTTTCTATATAACAATGGACTATCAGGAGCTGTTAATACAGACGGTGAAATTGTCGTTCCGTTTACATTTACATACTTAGATTGGTTTATTGATTCCGTATCGATATTCTCAACTCAACCTTTGTCGAAAATTGTATATAAAAAATTGCGCAGAAAAATGAAGCTTGGCAGAACACCATATTCAAAGTTAGGACTGATTAATAATCAAGGTAAAATTTTAGTTCCGGAGATTTATCGTGAAATCATTCGTTTTCGCCACAACATTCAAACCCAATTAATTTACTATACGGTAAAGAAGAAAAATCTTTGGGGTGTGATTGATAAATATGGTAATATCATAATACCTATTAAACATAGAAAACACGAACAAGCTCAAGAGGCTTTTTTCGAATCGACTAGAGTTGAAGGGTATGACTAAAGAAGGAGCATATAGAGCAGATTACTATGGGTAAAATAAATAGGATCTGGCTCGAAGAAGCAAAA
>CAYJMA010000095.1:0-6015 GCA_964371475.1 uncultured Rikenellaceae bacterium
GCGGCTTCACTTTTGAAAAAGTGAAATCAAAACTTTTGGCTACCTACTCTAAATTATTGCCTATAAACTTAGCTGGTCGCTGTTATGAGAAAGACGATTAGCTCTTGTAACGTGCCCAACGGAGCACCTCGCGCAGTGTAGGTTTCTTGCCGTACATAAAAATACCAACCCTATATATCTTGGCTGCAAGGTAGGTCATACCCACAAACGAACCGTAGAGTATAGCGATGCTCAGCGCAAACTCCCACCAGGGCACTCCATATGATATGCGTGCCATCATAATTATAGGCGATGTAAATGGTATCATCGAGCACCAGAAAGCGAGCGGAGAATTTGGATTCTGCATCACGCTAATCATAATAAAGATTGAAATAATCAGCGGAATTGTCACAGGTATTTGCAACTGCTGAGTATCTGCAACGTTGTCCACCGCCGAACCAATGGCCGCAAACATCGAAGCGTAGAGCAGATACCCTCCCACAAAGTATAGAATAAAGCTGCCGAGCACCCTGACTATAAATGCAGGATCTGTAATAACCGATAGCATTGTAATTAGTTGTGGTGGTAGGGAGCTTTGCACTGCCTCCATACCTATTCCACCCGTTCCCATCTCTGCCGCAGCACTAAGATCAATACCCAATGCCGATACGGCAACCATCCCGCCAGCACCAAGCACCACCCATATCATAAACTGAAGCACTGCAACTGACGCCACTCCGAGTATCTTTCCCATCATAAGTTGAAATGGCCTCACCGAACTCACCATAATCTCCATCACTCTGTTGCTCTTTTCCTCCACCACACCATTTAGCACCATTATCCCATATATGAGAATAAACATATATATCATAAAGCTCGATATATAGGACACACTTGCAGCAATGCCCGAGGAGCTGACCTTTTCGCTGACCTCACCCTTTTCATTTCGTTCAATCTTAAAGGTTGCGATTTGCGCCTTGGCCTCTACCTTTGATATAATCTCTGCAAGGTTCTCAACGCCAGAGTCTTTGATTCTGATGTTTGTAACAATCGAGGATAGCTGCCCTCGTATGTTGTTCTCGACCGAGAGCGTCGAGGTTTGATTTGTGTATAGCGTAGCGAGCTTAGGGTTTGCTACAATAGAGCTGTCGATAACCAAAAAACCAAAGGCATTGGTGTACTCCTCTACAACCTCGGGGTAGTTGCTCTTCGAGAGTGCAAAGGTAATGTTCTCCTGCTCCTTTAGTTCACTGTATATTACTCCACTTTTATCAATGACGACAATTTCTTTAGCTTTGTTATCTCCCCCATATATCGAGATTAACATAGGCACGCCTACCATTGCCACCATAAGCAGTGGCATAAGCAGTGTGGTTAAAATAAAGCTCTTTTTGCGGACACGGATGTTAAACTCCCTGCCCATTACTAATCCTATCTTACTCATTTACTGTACGTATAAAAATTTCGTTCATTGTCGGGATCTTGGGAGTAAGGCTTGAGATATGTACCTCGCGATTAGCTATCTCTATAAGATTTTTTGTTGAGGCTCCCATCGGTAGTTGCACGCTCATAACCCCTTTGTCAATCTCCTGACACTCAGCAGTGCCACTAAGTGCACTCTTTAGCAGCGCGCCATCGCCCTCAAACTCTATGGTAAATGTATTGTTGCCATAGCTGCGACGTATCTCGTCGACTTTGCCACTGAGCACGTTTTTGCTCCTGTTTATCAGTGTGATATACTCACATATCTGCTCAACGCTTTCCATATTATGGGTCGAGAAAATTATGGTAGCACCTTGCGCTGCACGCTCCAATATTTCGTTCTTCAGCAGTGTTGCGTTTACGGGGTCAAAGCCACTGAATGGTTCATCAAAGATTAGCAGTTCGGGGTTGTGGATAACCGTTACTATGAACTGCACTTTTTGCGCCATACCTTTGCTGAGTTCCTCTACTTTTTTGTCCCACCATCCGAGGATTTCAAACTTCTTGAACCACTTTCTAAGCGAGCTATATGCATCGGCCTTGGTCATCCCCTTCAATCGGCTGAGGTAGAGTGCCTGCTCTCCGACTTTCATTTTTTTGTAGAGTCCTCTCTCCTCAGGCAGGTATCCAATACGAGCAACATCTTGCGGAGTCATCACCTTACCATCGAAAAGCAAAGTCCCACTATCGGGCGCAGTAATTCGATTAATAATTCTAATCAGGGTACTTTTTCCTGCACCGTTTGGCCCGAGCAGTCCGTAGACCGATCCGCGCGGAACCGATATGCTCACACTATCGAGAGCTTTGTGAGTGGCATATTGCTTGACTATGTCTTGTGCCTCAATAATCATTATATACTTAGTGTTTTAGAGATTTCCATCATTCTTTCTATGGGTCTTAGTGCTTTGATGCGAATCTCCTCAGAGATTGTCACCTCGGGAGAGAGAGTCTCCAACGCTGAGACAACCTTCTCAACTGTGTTGAGCTTCATATCATCGCAATTGTTGCACCCGCAACCACCGCGCCAAGGCGCAGGAATAAAGGTCTTGTGAGGCGACCCCTGCTTCATATTGTAGAGTATACCACTCTCGGTTGCTACAATATAGGTCGTAGCACTATCACTTTGCGAAAACTTCAACAACTGCGAGGTTGCACCAACACAGTGAGCCAGCTCAACTACCTCAGCAGGACTCTCAGGGTGAACAAGAACCTTGGCATCTGGATGCTCTGCCATTAGATGCTTTATTCCCTCGGGATCAATCCGATCGTGAACGTGGCAAGCGCCATTCCATACAACAATATCATCTCTTTGGGTACGCTCCTTGATGAATCGCCCTAAATTCCTATCAGGGGCAAAGAGTATCTTCTCCTCTTTGGGCAAAGACTCTACAATTCCTACCGCGTTGCTACTCGTGCAGCATATATCGCTAAGTGCTTTAATCTCGGCCGTGGTGTTTACATATGTTATGACGGTGTGATCTGGGTGCTTTTCGATAAATTCGCGCAGACCATCCGTTGGGCAACTATCGGCAAGCGAACATCCTGCCGCAGCGTCAACCTCCAACACCACCTTGTTCGGGCATATTATCTTTGCAGTCTGCCCCATAAAGTGCACTCCGGCAAAGAGTATAACATCGCACGGGGTCTCAGACGCGGCAATTGCAAGTGCAAGGCTATCTCCGACAAAGTCTGCCACTTGTTGAACCTCTTCGTCGCAGTAGTAATGAGCAAGGATTACGGCGTTTTTGGAGCGCTTCAATTCTGAAATATAAGAGATAAGGTTTGGTTCTAACATTATTTTAAACTATTTTTGAGATACAAAAGTAGCAATTTTTATCATAAATCAAACAAAAAAAAACGATGCAACAGCTCTCCGAATTCTTACTCTACATCGACTCTTTTCTCGGATCATCGCAGTGGTTCATCTACTTGTTGCTTGGCACTGGACTTTTCTTTACGATATATCTTGGATTTCCACAAGTGAGATTTCTGCGTCGAGCCATTGGCATTACAACGGGGAGGTATGACAAGAGTGGAGAGCGTGGAGATACCTCCCACTTCGGTGCGCTATCTACGGCTCTGAGCGGTACGGTGGGTACGGGCAACATTGCTGGAGTTGCACTTGCCATTCATCTTGGCGGCCCTGCGGCACTCTTCTGGATGCTCATAACAGCCGCACTTGGTATGGCAACCAAGATGGTGGAGGTTACCCTCTCGTTGAAGTATAGAGAGGTGGCAGCTGATGGCTCGGTAAGCGGTGGGCCGATGTACTATATGAAAAACAAGATGAATGCTAAGTGGCTTGCAGTTATCTTTGCCGTGGCGACCATATTTTCGAGCTTTGGCACGGGATCACTTCCGCAGATAAACTCCATAGCAAACTCGTTTGAGGCTATGTGGGGTATAGACAAGGTGCTAATTGGCGTGGTGCTTGCCATTGTGCTCGGGCTGATAATCATTGGAGGGATAAAGCGCATTGCAATGGTTGCTCAGAGCGTTGTTCCGTTGATGACAATACTCTACTTTGGGTGTGGAATAATGGTGCTCATTACAAACTACGAGAATATATTGCCATCGCTTGGCTCGGTCTTCACCGATGTGTGGGACGGTACGGCAGCTACGGGAGGGTTTCTCGGAGCGGGATTTGCGTGGGCTTTTAATCGAGGAGTAAATCGTGGACTATTCTCCAACGAAGCTGGACAGGGTAGTGCACCCATTGCGCACAGTGCTGCCAGAACCTCGGAACCCGTTAGCGAGGGGCTGGTATCGCTGCTCGAACCTTTCATCGATACCATAATAATATGCTTTACCACTGGTATTATACTTCTCAGCTCGGGGGTATGGACAGAGAGGCACGATAACCTCTTTCAAAAGAGTGATATGTTTGTCATCGAGGGCACGCACCACGATGATCAACAAAGTGCTCCGATGATTGCAGAGTTCCTAAATCACGGAGAGTCGACAAGTGGGGTGAAGAGTTTCAGTGGTGAGATGATGATAAAAGACGGTCAGGTGCTATCGCCAGTTACGGTGCTTCACTCGCGCTCGATAGCTCAGCGAATTGTCGTAAGTAGAGACAATGTGCCGTATAGTGGTGTGGTGGAGGTCAAGGAGGGGAGGGTCTTGAGTAGCGTTGACTTTAGTGGTCTCTCGCTGCTTCACTCAGCACCGCTAACCACCGAGGCATTCAAACGTGGAGTGCTTGGCAATTGGGGTGGGTACGTCATACCACTTAGTTTGTTGCTCTTTGCATTCTCTACGGCACTTGCCTGGAGTTATTATGGAGATAGAGCCGTAACGTTTCTCTTTGGCTCACGTGCGGTGCCATACTTCAGAGTTATATACACCATTGGATTTGCAATTGGAGCATTTGTAGACACTACGATTATTTGGATCTTCTCGGGCATAACCATCGCATTTATGACAATTCCAAACCTTGTGGGAATACTCTGGTTGCACAAAGATATGAGAAAGGAGTTGAAAGAGTACGAGAAGAAAATAAAAGAAAAAAGGTGATGAGACGGCAGATTAGAGGATATTTTGCTGTTATTGTGATAGTTGCCATAGGTGTGCTGGTTACCATTCTGGGGCAAAGGGGTGGTATGCATACGCTAACTGTGGAGCAACAACAGGCCGTAGACTCGCTCTATCGAATACATAGCAGGCGGATAGTCGAGGGTGATGAGTCGCAGAGTCGTGCGCGGATCGTAAAGATGCTTAGTATAAATCTCAATGAGGCTTCCAAGCAGGAGTTAATGGCAGTGTATGGTATCGGGGATGTCTTTAGCTCTCGGATTTTGGAGTATCGAGATGCACTTGGCGGATACTATGGTGTGGAGCAACTCAGGGAGGTTCGAGGTATTTCAGAGGAGGTGTACGAGAAGATTTTTCGCAATTTTTTTGTGCCAGATAACTCATATAACAAAATTTATGTTAACTTTGCAACCCCAAGTGAGCTTTGTAGCCACCCGTACATTACGCAAAGTATGGCACGCAGAATTGACAAAGCACGACAGAGAGGAGGTTATTTTACAAGTACTGAGCAACTAACAGAACAAGACATATTACTACCGAGTGAGGCACAAAGAGTGGCTCGCTACCTCTATTTTGGAGAGAAGAACAAAAGTAAAGAATAATTAAAAAATTATAAAAAAAAGAATAAAGATGTTAATAATGCAAATCAAAGAGGGCGATAATATCGAAAAGACCCTCAAGAAATTTAAGCGTAAGGTAGAGAAGACTGGTGTTATCAAGCAACTTCGTGCTCGTCAGTATTTCGTTAAGCCATCGGTTGAGAATCGTCTAAAGCGTCAAAAGGCGATTTACGTTACTGCAATGCGCAGAGAACAAGAGTAATCAAAAGACACTTTATTTTAAGCTAAAGTATCTTTGAGATAAAGGGGGAGGGGATTCCGTTGTGGAGTCCCCTTACTTTTTTAGAGTGGGGGGGGTGGTATTACGCAGTTGTACGTAACTGCGCAGATTGGTGCACTTCATCATTCAATTCCGTACAAACTGCCAAATTGCGGACGGTCGCCACTTTTTTGGCTGTTT
>CAYJMA010000096.1:0-5911 GCA_964371475.1 uncultured Rikenellaceae bacterium
TTTTGGCATAAACAGCTCACACTGCCTGCCGGCAGCTTCACTTTTTGAAAAAAGTGAAATCAAAAACTTTTAATCACCTACTCTAATAGTATCTCAACTGTAAAGCTACTTCTGAGCTATTGACTTCGTAATTTTCATAGCGCAAAAATTAGGGCCACACATCGAACAGTGATCCTCACCCTCCTTTATTGCTCCGTGATGAAATTTCTCTGCACGCTCAGGGTCTAAACACAATGCAAACTGATCTCTCCATCGCATATCATACCGCGCTTGACTCATCTTTAGATCTCGCTCCAAGGCACGTTTATTTCCCTTGGCAATGTCTGCTGCGTGGGCTGCAATCTTAAACGTAACAACACCCTCTCGAACATCATCCTTGTCTGGCAGAGCAAGATGCTCCTTGCACGTCACATAGCACAGCATCGAAGTACCCATCCACGCAATCATAGCCCCACCAATGGCGGCCGTTATGTGGTCATATCCAGCTCCAATATCGGTAACAAGTGGCCCTAGTGTGTAGAACGGTGCTCCGTGGCACTTCTCCTTTTGTAATCGCATATTCTCCTCAATAAGGTTCATAGGTACGTGCCCTGGCCCCTCGATTATAACCTGCACGCCACGATCCCAAGCCCTCAAAGTCAGCTCGCCTAAAACCTCCAACTCTCCGAACTGAGCCTCATCATTAGCGTCTGCTATCGAACCCGGTCTAAGCCCGTCTCCCAACGAAATTGTCACATCATAGCTCGAACATATATCACATATTTCGTCAAAATGCGTATATAAAAAATTCTCACAATTATGGTAACTCATCCACTTTGCCATAATCGACCCACCGCGAGATACAATCCCCGTAACTCGCTTCAATGCTTTGGGTACGAGGTGTTGTAGAAGCCCGGCGTGAATGGTAAAGTAATCCACACCTTGCTCAGCTTGATAGATAAGCGTATCCCGAAATAGCTCCCACGATAGATTCTCAACCTTGCCATCTGCCATTTCAAAGGTTTGATACATCGGCACGGTGCCAATGGGCACCGTCGAGGCACGAATGATAGCCTCACGCGTTTCATTAATATCACGACCGGTCGATAGATCCATAATCGTATCTGCTCCCCACTTCACCGCCCACTCCATCTTCTCGACCTCTTGTTCAATCGACGAGCCGAGCGAAGAATTACCAATATTTGCATTAATCTTCACGCTGTATTTCTCACCAATTATCATAGGAGTTGCCTCGGGGTGTTTTCTGTTGGCAGGAATCACTGCCTGTCCCGATGCAACTGAGGCTCGAACCTCCTCTGAACTAATACCCTCGACCTCAGATATGTGTACCATCTGTGGTGTTATATTTCCTGCACGTGCTGCTTGTAGTTGAGTCTGAAACATATTATTTTTAGTGCTTGTATGTGTGGTTATTTATCACGGCACAGCAGATAGTCTGCATAGTGTCTAAGCGATTCACTGCGTCCTTTGTCAAAGTTGTTGAGATAGCTCTGTGCAATCTCAAAGTAGCGTGCAATCTCTTTATTTGCACTGTTTTGCACATCCAACTCATCATAGAGTTTTTTTATCTTGTCGAAGTCTCGGCTGCGCGTAAGTAGTAGTCGTTGCGCATCATCGGCTCGCTCCAAGGCAACAATGCGTAAGAAGGTTTGCTTTCCCTCGGCAATATCACCCCCGATCTTCTTGCCAAAGGTTTCGCTACTGCCGTACGTGTCAAGCAGATCATCTTGAATCTGAAACGCCAGACCTATATTCTCACCATACATATATAGGGCATCGCACTCTTGCGGTGTTGCCTCAAAGATCTGCCCTGCCATTTTCGTTGCCGCTGCAATTAACGACGCGGTCTTAAGCCTGATCATCTCTATGTATTCTGCCAGTGATACTTCCCCACGCTCTTCAAACTCCATATCGAGTTGTTGACCCTCGCAAACCTCGATCGCAGCACGAGAAAATGTCTTTAGAAGTTTGTTTGATGGTGTTACCTTGCTGAGCATATCGTAAGATAGAATTAGCATTGCATCGCCCGAGAGTATTGCTCTGTTTTGACCGTAATGTTGATGTACGGTGGGGCGTCCGCGCCTGGTTGGAGCACTATCCATAATGTCGTCGTGGAGCAGGGTAAAGTTATGAAAAATCTCCACGGCAATGGCTGCACCCATCACTCGGCGGGTTATTTCAGCATAATCATTTGAGAAAAGCGAGGCAGAGAGTAGCATAAGTAGTGGGCGAACACGCTTACCCCCATCCTCAAGGGTGTATGCTATCGGTTCGTATAGATTCTCAACAGGCGAATCAAATTTTATTTCTGACAGTGAGCGATTGATTTCGCCACAAAAATCGGTGCATATTTTCATATCCATACCACGAAGTTACTAAATTTATTAAAAAATGTAACGAAAATTTTGAAAAAAACGAAATATAATTTACTTTTGTTAAAACATTAACAGTAGTCATTTATAAAAACAGAGCAAGAAAAATGAAACAATTAGCAGTAGGTGCTGATATTGGCGGTACAAATTCCGTTTATGGACTCGTTGACCGAGATGGTAATATGTATGGCGAAGGGGTTATTTCAACCAAAAATTATCCAGATTTTGACCAATATCTTGAAGAGCTGTACCTTGGGATACAGACGCTACTCAAACAAGTTGAGTTTGAGTATGAATTTATGGGTATCGGTATCGGTGCGCCTAATGGAAATTACTATAACGGTACGATTGAATATGCTGCAAATTTGGCGTGGAGCGGTATTGTGCCCTTCGTTGAGAAGATGAAGAGATATTACCCAAACTCCCCAGTTATTATCACAAATGATGCTAATGCAGCTGCTATTGGTGAGATGATGTATGGAGCGGCTAAAGGTATGAAGGATTTTATTGTCGTTACGCTCGGCACCGGTCTGGGTAGTGGATTTGTGGCAAATGGAAAGTTGGTGTATGGTCACGACAGTTTTGCTGGAGAGCTTGGACACGTTGTAATTAATGGTAGAAACCGTCAGTGTGGGTGCGGTAGACGAGGTTGCCTTGAGGCGTATGTTTCGGCAACAGGTATTAAGCGTACAGCATACAAACTTGTGGCTGATCAACTCGAAGACAGCGAATTTAGAAACATACCATTCAACGAACTTACAGCAGAGATGATCACCAAAGCAGCTCTTAACGGTGATCCACTCGCTATCGAAGCGTATGAATATACTGGGATGTTGCTCGGTAAAGTGCTTGCCGATGCCGTTACAATCACATCTCCTGAGGCAATTATACTCTTTGGAGGACTTGCTAAAGCTGGTAAGTATATTTTCGAACCTACAAAACGTGCTATGGAAAATAGCATTTTGAGGCATTTCCAAAACAAGGTTAAGATTATACCATCGGGAATTGATGGCAAAAACGCTGCCGTACTTGGTGCATCAGCACTTGTATGGCAGGAGGTTGACAGTTAGAGAGAGAATAGCTCAGATATAATATTTTGGAGGGTGGTCTGAGTTATCGAACCACCCTCTTTTAATGCAACGCGTTGATTATCTATCAATATATGTTATTTGATCAAAACATAGCATAATGAGATGTTGATATGATTTAGAGGAAATTTTCACCTTTGCAAAGTATACTTGTAGCCATTAAAATACACTAACTATGAAAGTCGAAATTATAGCCCTATTAACAATCCTGCTTAGCTGTTGTAATTACAAAGGTAAAACAAGTGATATTATTGTGATTTTCAAGGATACACCCAACCACTCATCCTCAAAGCGGTATAATCTTACGATTCTGCCGAGAACTGTATTCAATTACGTCGACAATGAATATAAACTTTGTCTGTATAGTCCAAAGCTTATAGGGTACGATACGCTTAGGATTCCATCGTTCAATGGGTATGCAGAGGTGATGCATCGCAATCAGGCCATAGAGGATAATTACTATCTGCTAAAAGCTGGAGACACGGTGATGTTCACCTATGGTGATAACTTACGTCCGCAAATTAGGAGTTTACACAATGATGATAACTCGTGGCTCTACAATATACCCAACTATGACACTATTGGAGTCCATCAAGCAACAGGGTATAGATTAAAAACCATTTGCACCTCAGATTTTTTTCTTAGCAGATGGAATACGCTAAATAGCCCCAAGTACAAGAATGATAAAGCGAAGCAAGAGTTCATACGGCAAAAACTTAAAATATACCCAAATGTAGATTCTCTACAGCCAATTTATCAGAAGTATGAAGCCAACTATACCCGCTATATTGACTCTTTGGAGAGTAGTGGTGATATAAGTTCAATTTATGCTAATTTCTATCGGGGTGATAATAACAGAAGTGTAAAGGAAGTATTACTTTCTGACTCATTGTTGAGATACCCATCCTCTCATGCAGCACTGCACAGGATGGTGCTTAATCTGGACTCGGTAGGAGTGGTTAAATTTTGTCGAGATTCGACCATCTCTATCTATGCAAAATTATCTGCATTAGAGCACGTACTACAATCCTACGAAGAGTCTTCGTGGGGTTATGATCCATCTGTGATTTCAGCGTGTTCACAAATTTATACAGAGTTCACAGGAGAGGTATTTGGAGTAATTGAAGAATCAGAGGTGTCTATCAGGGCGGATGCAGGAGATATGATTATCGAGGATTTGGATGGGGTTCAAATTACGTTTGACATATTGTTGGAGCAGTTCAAAGGAAAGGTCGTATATGTAGATTTATGGGCATCTTGGTGTGGTCCGTGTATTGCGAGTATGCCTTATGCCGAAGAGTTACGCAAGGAGTTCTATGGGCAGGATGTTGTATTTGTTTTTCTGGGGGTTCGGGACGGTTACAAAGCGTGGCAGGAATCAGTAATGAAGCACAATTTAAGTAGCTACAATGGGTTAAACTATTTTGTTGTAAATTCACAAGACAGCAGATTTCTAAAAGAGGTTGACAATAGAACAATCCCACAATATCTTTTGTATGACAGAAGCGGAAAGTTGATTAAGCATAGGGCACCATCTCCAAGTTCAAACTCAATACGACAAGAGTTATTCAAATTACTGACAAAGTAATTCGTATAGTTATACTTTGAAAAATCTACAATTAAGCGACCCTGGCTTTGATTTTCAATCCCTATATTATAAAGATATTATTAGATTTCTGGCGTAAAGGACAGAAGTAACGGTGAAATAGGTGTAATTAATTGATTTTCATATCTTTGCGTCATTTAATGTAAAATGGTTAAAAATCTGCTTTTAATGTGGCGCAAAAAGAGTCATAAAATATGGCAATAGACAAGGCAAACAATGCTATTATTGTAAGTCCTGCGACAAGCAATTTATTTATCGCGGAGAGTTAGACAAAGGTATCTTATATGACGATTATCTATTCGGCAAGCAGACTTTATTGCAGCTTGCCCAAAAATACGATCTAAGCCCTCGAACTATCCGTCGCAAGCTCGATACTGTTAAATCTACACGCACCATTTCGTCTCAAAAAGAGATTATTCTCCTTGCAGATGCCACGTATTGGGGTCAACGATTTGGGGTATTGGTGTTTAAAGATTTTAAGACTGGGCGCGTTATATGGCGTAAGTTTTTAAGCAAGAAAGAGACACTTGCCGATTATCAAGAAGGATATGATTGGTTAAAGAAAAAAGAGTTTAAGATAATTGGTGTAGTGTGTGATGGACTAAAAGGATTGTTTGCTTTATTTGGTAGGCATAGGGTGCAGATGTGCCAGTTTCATCAACTAAAAATTGTCCAAAAGTATCTTACCCGAAAGCCTGAAATGCAGGCATCAAAGGAATTGTATGAGATAGCTAAATTGTTGTGTCATACTGATAAGGAGAGCTTTGAGTGGGTGTTTGAAGAGTGGGGACAGAAGTGGGATTCGTTTCTAAAAGAACGAACTATTGACTTAAAAACAGGAAAGA
>CAYJMA010000097.1:0-5575 GCA_964371475.1 uncultured Rikenellaceae bacterium
TTAAGCCTGCCGCTAGCGTTCATCCTGAGCCAGGATCAAACTCTCCATTGTAAAAATTTTAAGTTGTTGTGTGAACTGATTTAACAGCCCACCCGGCTCGATTTGATTTCTAACGTGGACACATTAATTTGTGTCCGGAATTGACAAATGTACTTGTATTTTTTATACTACACTCATCTTTCGTTTTTCCAATAATTTCTGTGTACTCTTAACGTCATCTCCCGACGACTTCCCATCTAACATTCGTTCCGATTGGGAGTGCAAATATGTGGCATTTTTTCTTACCCACCAAATATTTTTGCAACTTTTTTTTAACTTTTTTTACTAATAATTCGCAAACCGCTCATAATCAACTAATAAGACTTTGCGAAAAGTACCCGACGCGAACTCGGATTACCACTTACTATACAAACCCCACTCTCCTCCACTGCTTCCAACGGAATACAACGAATCGTAGCCTTGGTCTCAGACTTTATCTGCTCCTCAACCTCTGACGAACCATCCCAGTGCGCTGATATAAAACCGCCCTTGCACTCCAACACCTCCTTAAACTCTGCATAGCTGTCAACCTTAGTGGTCATCTCCTCTCTAAACAACTCTGCCTTCTTCAATATATTACACTGTATCTCATCCAATTTCCCGAGCACATAATCCTCAATCCCCTCGATACCTACACTCTCCTTGGTCAAGGTGTCTCGACGAGCAACCTCAATAGTGCCTGCCTCGACATCTCGCTGACCCATTGCCATTCGTAGAGGCACGCCCTTTAGCTCCCACTCCGAAAACTTGAAACCTACACGCAGATTATCTCGACTATCAACCTTTACCGAAATACCCCGCGATCGCATCCTTTGGGCAATCTCCTCCAACTTAGCCGTCATCGCCTCAAGCTGCTCATCACCTTTATAGATGGGTATGAGAACCACTTGAATTGGCGCAAGTCTTGGTGGAAGCACCAATCCATTGTTGTCCGAATGCGCCATAATCAGCGCGCCCATAAGCCTGGTCGACACTCCCCACGACGTTGCCCACACATAATCCTCTCCACCATCCTTGGTCATAAACTTAACATCGAAGGCCTTTGCAAAATTCTGCGCCAGAAAGTGAGACGTGCCACTCTGAAGCGCCTTACCATCTTGCATAAGAGCTTCAATGGTAAAGGTCTCATCTGCGCCGGCAAATCTCTCTGAATCGCTCTTCCTGCCAACTACAACCGGCAGAGCCATATAATCCCTTGCAAAATCACGGTAGACACCTATCATCTTCTCGGCCTCCTCCATAGCCTCCTGTTTAGTAGCGTGAGCCGTGTGCCCCTCTTGCCACAAAAACTCAGCGGTGCGCAAAAACAACCTCGTACGCATCTCCCACCTAACTACATTTGCCCACTGATTGCAAAGTATCGGCAAGTCTCTATATGACTGAATCCAATTCTTGTACGTATTCCATATAATAGTCTCCGAGGTTGGGCGCACTATCAACTCCTCCTCTAACTTCGCCGATGGGTCAACCACAACTCCATTGCCGTCAGGGTCGTTCATCAATCGATAGTGTGTCACAACGGCACACTCCTTAGCAAAGCCCTCAACGTGAGATGCCTCCTTCGAAAAAAAACTTTTGGGGATAAACAACGGAAAATAAGCATTCTCGTGCCCCGTTTCCTTAAACTTACCGTCGAGAACACTTTGCATCTTCTCCCATATTGCATACCCATAGGGTTTGATAACCATCGAACCCCGAACCGCCGAGTTCTCTGCCAACCCTGCCTTAATTACAAGGTCGTTGTACCATTTACTATAGTCATCCTGCTGAAGTGTTAGTTCTTTTAGTTCTTTTGCCATTTTTTCTCTGTATTACATAATTTTGTGGCGCAAATATACCGTTTTTTACTTAATTTTTGTATCTTTGCATAAACATTTATTCATATTAGGCATCTAATATGTATAGTATTAAACAAAACTATAGTTATAAATATGAAACGCATTATTTTAATACTAGCACTGGCGTTTGTAGCAAACTTAACCTATGCTCAGTGGGACGATGACCTCTATAGCGGCACATCCTCTTCACGCAAAAAGGAGAAAAAAGAAACTAAAAATGACAATAGCGTAACTTATACTCGCGAGGAGATGAGCGATGCAGCCTTGTCTGCAGGTAGCAGCTCCAACGAGGAGCTTATTATGACCTACGAAGACGCACTTGCAAGACGCATCTCGGCGATTCGTTCTGATACAGATATGGACGAAAACTACTGGGATCTAATGCAACAGTATCAATACATATTGGAGCAAAAATATGACCAGAATCTCTATAATATAGTTGTTGTTGGTAAGGATATGTGGGTTGAGCCTCAGCACATTACCGCGATGTTTGATGGTAGCGACCCTGCTGCAGGAGTTATAGCATACAACGACGAAATCAGACTCGGTGTACAAGAGGCCGAAGCTGCCAAAGAGGCTGCTATGTCATACAGCAGCGAAGGAGACACATATAATATATATATAGAAGAGGATGATGATGACTGGGGGTACGATAGTGGATTGTACTTCAGCTGGAACTTCTGGGGGCCAAGTTGGGGCTATTACTGGGGGGGGTATAACCCTTGGTGGGGCTGGAGCAATTGGTACAACCCTTGGGGACCGGGATACTATCCGGGATATTACCCCGGTGGTTTCTACCCCGGTTTCTATCCAGGGTATCACCCGGGGTACTACCCTGGATACTACCCAGGGCACTACCCCGGACACAGACCATATTATGGCAATTCTCGCGGAGGGTACTACGGTAACTCTCGCTATGCGGACAATCGCGGTGGCGGCACCTCTGGAATGGGAGGAGGTCGCACAGACATAGACCGAAGACCAGGGCAACCAAACGGTGCAAATACTGTCAGCGGGGTCGGCAATAGACGCACTGGCGAAACAGCATCTACAAGATCTGAGAGAATTCCTAATGGCGGTGTGGCTGATAACTACCGCAGAAATGATGGCAAAGTTATCAACGATGGCACTGACAGACGCAACCAAGGCGGTGGAAGCTATGACCGTGACACACGCACAGATAATGGCAGCGATCGTCGTCCAGGTGTAGGAGGTAGTGGTCGTGACACTCGTACGGACAATGGTAGCGACCGTCGCCAAGGAGGCACAATTGAAAGAGGTACAACAAGAGATAATAACGACAGAACTGTCATCAGAGACAACAGCAACACTCGCACCGTAGAACGCGAACGCTCGACCTACGATAGACCAGCAACTCGCAATACTACTCCAAGCGTTGACAGACGTCAGAGCACACCAAGTCGCTCTACCCCATCGTTTGGTGGCGGTGGCGGAAGTCGTGGCGGCGGCGGAAGTCGTGGCGGTGGCGTTGGCGGAGGAAGGCGATAGATTGTAGTTGAAAACAATTAAGTATGATGAAAAAGATATTAATTACACTTGCCATAACGGGACTTAGCTCCTTAGCTATGGCGCAGTCAACTGGCGAACTCTTCAAGTTCTCGAACTACGATTTCTCAGCATCTACCGCTCGTAGTGCCGGTATGGCAGGTGCATTCACCTCACTTGGTGCTGATATGAGCTCAATGAGTATTAACCCTGCCGGGCTTGCAATGTACACCTCAAGCGAAGCAACGATTAGTCTTGGGCTAACAAGTCACAACACGTCCAGCAACTATGGAGGTAAGTATAGTATGTCTATGAACAATACTGCTTTTTCAATTCCAAATGCAGGAGCTGTTCTTAACTTCGGGGATATAAATCTTGGGGTTGCAGTCAATAGGCTGGCAAACCTGAACAGTAATATGTCTGCAATCGGTGATTTTGAGCAGTTCAATACCAAAGGGAGAATTTGGGTAGACCAACTTGAGGGAATTCCATCCACTGAGCTCGATAACGAAAATACGATATTCGATAGGCGCAACCCTCTAATTTGGGATGCCATTATGGGTTATGACAGCTATATGATTGACCCGGGGAATACCACTACAGGGTCAACGTGGTACACGCTCAACGGAATCATTGACCCGAACGACTATATTGCATCATCGTATAGCAGAATCACCGAAGGGGCTGTTGATGAGATGTTGCTCTCGGCAAGTTACAACTGGGATGACATTATTTATATCGGCGCATCTATGGGTTTTCAATGGATGTCCTACACCGAAAGGTCGGTATATACCGAAGAGAACTTGATTGATAGTCAAACTATTGGAGTGTTCAATAATATGTACCTTCGAGACTTTTTGTCAATGAATGGTTTTGGTTTTAACATCAAACTTGGGGTTACGGTTCGCCCGACGCCTTGGCTTAGAGTAGGGCTTGCCTATCACACGCCAACGTGGATGACAATTGAGGAGCGTAGCAATGCAGATATGGAGCCCTTCTTTGAGGGCGGTGATGGCAGATACAGCTGGACTCCGGACCTGTTTCAAGACTACTATGCTCAAAGCCCAAGCAGACTACTTGCTGGTGCATCGGCTACTCTTTTTGGAGCACTTATCGTATCGGCAGACTATGAAGTTGTGTGGTACAATGCTATGAAATACACCACAGATATCAATACATCAGGATGGAGAGATCCGAGTATTAGCAGTGATATTGACAATTTGCCGAACTTCTCTTCGTATGTATCAAATAGCGGTGATATAGACCTCAATGGTATGATAGATAGCTACTACAAGCCTGTAAATAACTTTAGATTTGGGGTTGAGGGTCGTCCACTCCGTTCTCTATTTGTACGCGCTGGGTTTGGCTACGCAAGCTCGCCCTATGCTGATGTACAGTCGTACTATGACCCTGAGATGAAGATGAGCGATTTTGGCGATATTATGCGCTTTAGTGGCGGACTTGGTTATCGTTCGAGAAACTTTAATGTGGATATAGCTTATGTATATAGTTCGTACAGTGAGCTCCCGAATAAATTCTTTGATTATGTTACATCATATGCATATGATACGTTCTATAATACTCCCGCGGGCAATCCAGATATCATACCTGCAGGCACATCAGTATCATCGTTTGAGAACATAAACCAGAGCCACAAAGATCACAACATTATTTTGACGCTGGGGTGGCGTTTTTAGTGGCGTGTAGCGCGCGATTTGCGTGTGAGTGTTAGTCGTCGGGGTGAAATTAGAAGAGGTCTACGTTTGCGTAGGCCTCTTTCTTTATAATTATTCATGGAATTTGCAGTTTGTATGGAGTTAAATGACAGAGGGTATAGGCAATAGTTAGAGTAGGTAGCCAAAAGTTTTGATTTCACTTTTTCAAAAGTGAAGCCGCCGGCAGGCAGTGTTATCAATGTCAAAAAATAAAAAGGTCAAGAAGGAAGCATGGGGGGGCGTACGTCCGCCTTGGGTTAGTTTGTTCTACAGGTTTCGGCGTGGACGACGGAGGGCACAGGCAAAGGAGCGTAAGCGAAGTTGCAGGTGTCCTCGTGGGGCGTCGGACACCCGCATTGGATTAGTTTGCTCTAAAATCGAGGCAATGCAAGTTGGCGGACTCCACCACTGTCGACAATTGGGGGGCGTCGTTCGGCCGCATTGGGTAGGTTGCTCCAAAATCATTGATAAAAAAAG
>CAYJMA010000098.1:0-5540 GCA_964371475.1 uncultured Rikenellaceae bacterium
AAAGCAAAAAGGTCGCCAGTGATCTACGCAAAGGAGCGAATAGCGATTTTGCGGAAGTCGCTCGGGGTGGCGACCGTCCGCAATTGATAGTGTGCTCCAAAAGTCTCAGAGTGTACGACGGAGGGCGGAAGCAATAGAGCGTAAGCGCGATATTGCGGCCGCCACCACTGTCGACAATTGGTGGGAGTCGTACGTCCGCCTTGGGTTGGTTGCTCTAAAATCAGTGATAAAAAAAACAGCCAAAAAGGTGGCGACCGTCCGCAATTTGGCAGTTTGTACGCAAAGGTAAAGCTCTGAGGGAGTTCGTCTTGGGTCAGTTTACTCTAAATGTCTTGTAGTCGAACGACGGAGGATGGTACCTTGCTCTAATTGACAGCAACAAAGATGTACTCTGATGGTTCCAGAAATAGCACCTTTAACGTAACCTATAACCTTCTCTTATAAGTTGTGAAGTGTACTCAGCATCTAATGACTCACCGCTACTTGTTACCACAAAATCAAAGACCATAATACTTATTACGATTATTGCAGCAATAATGGCAATGATTAGCCAAATGTCATCCCTTCGTTTTTTATTCGTATGTCTAACAGCGCGGGGAGGAGTTTTGCTTGAAGTATGTGCGGTAGCAGAGCTATTTGTTGCCTGCTTGACGGTTGATTTATCCTCCGATTGGTGAGTTCGTGGCTGTGTCGGCGTAGGTACTGTTGAGGTCGGTTTGGGTGGTGGACTAAATGCTGGGCGACTACCCGTAGGTATAGCAGATGGTGCCACAGGGCGTGCCTGCACCGGACGAGGAGCAAATGTGTGTTTAGCCTGGGGCGATAGACCTGGACTTGGAGGAAATACAGCCCGAGTTGGCTTTGGCTCGACAGTCTGCGTATTAGAAGTAGAGTCAACAACCTCAGATGTTGATTCGAGCTCTTGCTCAGGATAAGCAGCAACTGTCGGCTTTGCCATATCGTCCGTGCCCTCTGTAATCACCTCCTCAACAACTTTATTATCTTGCTGATTTTCTGTGTGCTCTTGATGAGCCGGTGCACTGGTGGCAGCTGGGGGAATTTGACGAGAAGTATCCATAGCGAAAGTTATAACATCGTTGGTTCCAATCTCCAATATTCCGACTCCCTCGATATAGTATCTTCCCTTCTCGCTAAGAATAGTTCTGATGTGCTCAACAAAAGAGTATACAATCTCCTTGGCATCGTCATACCCAATGTTATACTCGTTTTGCACCTGTGAAATTAAAAAGCCATCATCGCCCTTCAAGAAGGGTGTAAAGACAGATTCTTCGTCTTGAGTTTTGCGCAAAAAGGCTCCAAATCCAGGCAACACAACACGTGGAGTTGAAACCAAAATTCTAATCAATAGGTCTTTATCCATTTCTTTTTAGTCTCAAAAATTGTTATAAATCGACAGCCAAAGTTAATAATTTTTTCATATTTTTTTTAACTTTGTGGGCATATAACAACAAAAATTATGAAAACACCTATTCTTTTTTCCATTATGACCCTTCTTTTTGTAAGCTGCGGATCTCCAAACTCCTCGACAGAGTTTCAGTGGCAAGTCGATCGCTTTGACGATGTAAACATCCTGAGGTACCGTGTCAACGGCTTTGAGCAACTCAGCGTGGAGCAAAAAGAATTGCTTTACTACCTATCACAGGCATCTATCACGGGACGTGATATACTCTTTGACCAAAACTTCAAGTATAACCTACCTCTGAGAAGGACGCTTGAGACTATCTATACGTCATATAATGGCGACAAAGGTGCGCCAGAGTACGCCGAGTTTGAGACCTATCTGAAAAAAATATGGTTTGCCAATGGCGTGCACCACCACTACTCGAACGATAAGTTTACGCCTCGCTTCTCGGCAGAATATTTCGACTATTTGATTAGCTCGATAGCTGCTCAAAAACTCCCAAGCAAGGAGGTGTTAGACACCCTAAAACGAGTGATCTTTGACCCAACATTCTACCCAAAACGAGTAAGTCAGGAACAAGGCGTCGATCTTGTGCTTAACTCTGCGGTTAACTTCTATGAGGGAGTCACCGAAGCCGAGGTAGAGGCTCTATATGCGTCTCAGGTAGACCCCAGAGACAATACTCCGATATCGTATGGACTTAACACCAAGGTGGTAAAAAAAGATGGTAAGGTAGTTGAAGAAGTGTGGAGAGTTGGCGGGCTATACTCTGATGCTATCGAGCAAACAATATACTGGCTTGAGAAAGCAGCGGCGGTTGCCGAGAATGAGCTTCAAAGAGAGACCATCGAGAAACTTATTTCTCACTACCGCAGCGGTTCGCTTGAGGAGTATGATCAGTACAATGTGCTGTGGGTGAAGGATAATGGCGGTATTGTAGACTTTGTCAACGGATTTACCAAGACCTACACCGATCCACTCGGTCGCAAGGCAACGTGGGAGAGTGTGATAAACTTCAAGGACATAGAAGCTACAAAACGTACTAAGGTCATATCTGACAACGCACAGTGGTTCGAGGATAACTCTCCTATTGATTCAAAATACAAGAAGGATGAAGTCAAGGGCGTATCAGCCAAGGTTATAACGGTGGCTATGCTCGGTGGGGATTGCTACCCATCGACCCCCATTGGCATAAACCTACCTAATGCCGATTGGATACGTCGCGATCACGGTAGCAAGTCTGTGACCATAGCGAACATTACCGAGGCGTATGCAAATGCTGCGTCTGGCAATGGTTTTTCGCAAGAATTTATTTTGGATGAGGTTGAACGTGAGCGTAGGGTTAAATATGGCACGCTTGCCGGGGATCTTCATACCGATCTTCACGAATGCCTGGGGCACGGCAGTGGGCAGTTAGCACCCGGCACCAAAGGTGATGAGTTAAAGAACTATGGTTCGGCACTCGAGGAGGCTCGTGCCGATCTATTTGCGCTGTACTACATAGCAGATCCAAAGATGATCGAGCTTGGAATAGTGCCAAACGAGGAGGTTGCCAAGGCCGCTTATTTCAATCAGATTCTCAACGGTGCTATGACACAACTTACTCGTATTGCACCTGGAAAGAATATCGAGCAGGCACATATGCGAGATCGTGCGCTTATTGCCAACTGGGCAATTGAGTTGGGTGCATCGGAGAGTGTCATAGAGAAGGTCATCCAAGATGGTAAAACCTATATTCGCATCAACGATTACGACAAGTTGCGCAACATATTTGCAACGCAGCTTCACGAAATTCAACGCATCAAAAGCGAGGGAGACTACGAAGCAGGCAAGGCACTGATTGAGACCTATGGTGTAAAGGTTGACCAGGATCTTCACAAGGAGGTACTTAGTCGCTATGCAGAGCTCAACATCGCACCATACTCAGGCTTTGTAAATCCTGTCTATGAGGTAGTTGAGCAAGATGGTAAAATAGTAGACATAAAGCTACACTACAATCAAGGGTACATTGAGCAGATGTTGGAGTATTCTTCGAAATATTCATTTTTATAGTCGCTCGCAATCTTGAAAGTAGTTGTCGGCATAACCGGAGCAAGCGGTGCAGTATATGCGCACCGCTTGCTCCTTGCTCTATGTGCAAGCGATGAGGTGAGGGAGATATTTGTGATATTTTCATCAAGCGGCAAAGAGGTATGGGATTATGAGCTTGGAAGCGTAGAGGTGCCCACGTCCTCTAAGTTACGTATATTAGACAATGGTTCGTTCTTTGAGAGCATTGCCAGCGGGTCGAACTGCGCCGATGCAATGGTCATACTGCCCTGCACGATGGGTAGTGCAGGGAGAATAGCCTCTGGGGTTAGCTCCACCCTTATCGAACGCGCTGCCGATGTTCAACTCAAGGAGGGCAAGCCTCTGATAATGGCAGTGCGAGAGACTCCGCTGAGCTTCATTCACCTAAAGAATCTCACAACTCTTAGCCAAGCAGGTGCAGTAATTATGCCTATATCTCCTCAGTTCTATACACTACCCACTACCATTGAGGAGCTTGTCGAGGCTTATGTTGAGAGGGTTATGGAAAAAATTCAACTAAAATTTGAAAAAAAATATCGTTGGATTGAAAAAAAATCTTAACTTTGTCAGAACCTAACGGGAACATCCCAATAGTAATTACACATTAACACCTTAAAATATCTAAGTTATGGCTTACAAAATTAACGCAGACACTTGCACAGCTTGTGGTACTTGTATTGACGAATGTCCTGTTGAGGCTATCTCGGCTGGAGACGTTTATGTAATTGATGGCTCTTCTTGTATCGATTGTGGAGCGTGCTCAGACGTATGCCCAGTTGAGGCAATTGCAGCTGAATAAGTGTTCAATGCGTAAGCACCTATGAGAGGTTACAGCTTAGATTGTAACCTCTTATTCTTTTTTTATTAACTTTTTTACACCTTTTGTGGCACTAATTTTTGTTTACCTACTAATAGCACTCGGAATCTCCTTTATGTGCTCTATTCTCGAAGCCGTTTTACTATCGACTCCGATGTCATATATCTCGGTCAAAGAAAGCGAGGGAGTGCGTGGATCTGAGTTGCTCAAAAAACTCAAAAGCGACATAGACCGCCCAATATCGGCAATACTATCTCTTAATACTATTGCTCACACTATTGGAGCTGCCGGAGTCGGTGCACAAGCCACCGCTGTATTTGGCGAGGCGTACTTTGGCGTTATCTCGGCAATACTTACAATATTAATATTAGTGCTATCGGAGATTATACCAAAGACAATAGGCGCTAATTACTGGAGAAAACTTGCGATACCCTCGGCTCGAATAATACGTGTGTTGATAATTATCTGTTATCCACTGGTGTGGCTATCGGAGCTTATAACTCGTATTTTCTCAAACGGCAAAGACGACGAAAATGCTATTAGTCGAGAAGAGCTTTCGGCAATGGCTGACGTTAGCACACAACAGGGAGCTATCCAATCAAGCGAAAATCTTATTATCCAAAACCTCATAAAGCTCAACGAAATAAAGACCAGCGATGTGATGACTCCACGTATTGTAACAAACATCGCATTTGAAGAACTTACAATCAAAGAATTTTATGAAAGTCAAGACAGTGGTCCATTTTCGCGCATCCCTCTCTATGGTTCAGAGCAGGATTTCATTACGGGGTACGTGCTATACAAAGACATATTGGAGGCGATGGCAAATGACAAGTTCAACACAAAACTCATCGACATTCGTCGCCCAGTGATGGCTCTATATAGTCACGAATCAGTATCTACTGCTTGGGAAAAGATGCTCGCTGGCAAAGAGCACCTTGCACTGGTAGTGAATGAGTATGGTTCTTTTGAGGGCGTTATCACTATGGAGGACATTGTGGAGACTATCCTCGGGCTTGAAATCATAGACGAGAAGGACACCGTTGCAGATATGCAGCAGCTCGCCAGGCAGCACTGGAAAGAACGTAAACTGAAGTACAAACAGTTTAAGCTCAGGGGCGAAGAATAGGAAATATAAGTATCAAGGGGTGCGGAGTTAGGGGGCAATATCTGCAAACAAAGAGCAAAGGGAGAGGGGGAGAAAGGGAGAGAGAGGGAGGGAGACAAAAT
>CAYJMA010000099.1:0-5276 GCA_964371475.1 uncultured Rikenellaceae bacterium
TCGGACACCCGCATATGGTAGATTGCTCTAACTGATAGCCAAAAAAGTGGCGACCCTCCGCAATTTGGTAGTTTGCTCTAAATGTCTTGCAGTCGAACGACGGAGGGTGGATGCAAAAGGAGCGTAAGCGAGTATTGCGGCCGCCCTCGGGGGGCGTCGTTCGGCCGCATTTGTTGGTTTGCACTAATGATAACCAAAAAATGGCGACCGTCCGCAATGATGCTTGCCGTGTGGAACCACGCTATACACTCCCCTTGAATGGCTCTCTCTTTAAGTTCGCACCTCAATACAGCCAAAATAGCTTTCTCAGCGACAAGATTTGGACACTTAATTAAACCGCACAAATGCTGCAAGAAAGATCTGATGGAAGGAACCAATATCGCTCATACAGAACCTATAGAGCTCAAGATTCTTTGAGTTGCTCCGGTCAACCTTTCAACATAGCAAGATGCAACTTCTCCGTATGACTTCCCTTCATCAGATAAATAGTACTCAAAGGCTTCAATCAAACCCTCGACAGAGTTTACAGACCTCGCAGCTCCGGACTCGACAAGATCTACCGCTTCGTTAAACTTCTGATACTTAATCCCAAATAGAACTGGGACTCCCCAAGCAGCTGCCTCCAGTGTGTTATGTATACCTGCTCCGAAACCTCCACCAATGTATGCAACTTGACCATATCCATACAACCTGCTTAAAACCCCTATCGTGTCAATGACCATAAGAGATGAACTTTCAACATTCTGAGCCCCAGTGGAATAACGACACGATACTCGACCACTTCGATCGATCAATCTCTCGATACCTTGCTGATGTATCTCGTGAGGGGCAACAATAAACTTCCAGCTCGGGCGCACTCTCATAACCTCGCAAAGCAACTCCTCGTCTCTCTCCCAAGTGCTCCCACAAACGATGCATATCTCTGTAGATTTTGCGAAACGTTCCACAAGTTCATCACTGCCCTCAGCACCATTGCTACGTATTGCACACACCCTATCGAATCTCGTGTCACCAACTACCTCAACCCTAGCTGTAATTCCAACCCCTCGAAGTAGCTGTGCAGAGTGTTCGTCCTGCACAAAGATCTTAGTAAAACACCCCAACACACCTCCTCTAAAGAAATTTCCTACCATACCACGCTTAAAAAACTGCTGCTCGGGGCGGAAAATTGCCGAGACAAGATATATTTCGGCTCCAACCTTCCTTAATTCCCTTAGAGTGTTGTACCAATACTCATACTTGATGATAAAGAACTTTGTTGGTTTAAGTCTTTGTATGAATTTTCGTGCTCGGCGTGGCGTGTCAAACGGAAGGTAGTAGACCTCGTCAACGTTCTGGTAGTTTTTTCTGATCTCGTAGCCCGAGGAGGAAAAAAATGTGAGTATAAGCCGTGCATCAGGGTAAACCTTCCTTAGCTCATCGATAAGCACTCGCCCCTGTTCAAACTCCCCGAGCGACGCGCAATGCACGCATATAACCTCTCTACCATCACTCTGTTTTACTCTCTGAGACCTCCTACCACGCACCATCTTGCCAACCTTCCCGCTAAAGAGGTGCACTATCCAAAGTACTGCCACCAGAAGTGCAATGACTATATTATAAACCGTACGTGCCAACTGTTCTATCTCCCTGCTCTGGTAAAGTATTATTTGAGTAACGAAACAATCATCGCTGCCATCGACACCACTGAGCTTGAGACGCTAATCCACCCTTGCGTACTCATTGGCTGTCGGTACGGCCTAAATGGCACTACAATTTGGCTACCCGGGGTTAGTTTATCTCCGAGTTTTGCTACCTTTACATTACCATTCATTTCAATTACAAATGGTTTGCGAAGTGCCTGCGAGCTATAACCTCCTGCACGCTTAATGTATGATTTGATGCTGAGGTGTGGTTCATAGGTCATCGTTGTGGGGTAGTAGACAGCTCCTGTAATTGAGACCGTGTTGTTGTATGTAGGCACAAAGAGTTTGTCGCCGGCACGTAGCGTAAGGTTTGCAGAGCTTTCGGGGTTGAGTAGCGCGCTGGCAAGATCAATACCTACGCTATAATAGTCTCCTTCCTTTATCGATTCATCCAATAAGACTTGTTGCGAACCCTGATTATCGGATGCAACTTGAGTCTCCTGTTGGCTCATCTTAGATAATTTCTTAAGAGATTCTATGCGAACAACATCCTCAAAGGTATACTGTCTTTGCAGGCTTGCACCCTGGGCATAGGCCTGCGGGTTGAGCCCTCCTGCTGCCTCCACCAAGTCTGTCAATCTATCGGCAGCTGTAACCATAGCATATTGACCGGTAAAGTTAACCTCGCCACTGATCTCTATTACCTGCTGCTCGACATAACCCGGTGATCTCCGCACATAAACCTCATCGTAGGGCATAAGCTCAAATCTCGCAATACTATCCCGTAGACTTAAATCCTTTGAGATCTCAAAGGAAAATATCTCGGCTCTTCTATTTCCCGCACTCAGAGCATCTTGATCTGTTATCCTCCGTGCAATATCGATGCGAGCCAGCGATGCTGAATTTTTGAGTCCACGGCTAAGGAGTATAATATCTTCAATTGTCATACCCTGGGCATAGGGCATAGTCTGCGGTTCGTTTACCTCTCCTCGTATGGTAACGGTCTCACCCTCGCGCATATCATCTATCGAGGCTACGATAACTCTATCGTCCTTCTCTAACTTAACATCTGGGGCACTACCCATCAATATCTTAGCGATGTTAATCGGAATAATCTGAAGGCTCTTATCTGCACGAGTTCGTACTATCTGAGCTCTGCCAGCAAAGGCATCATCGCTCAACCCTTGTGCAATCTCTATGAGCTGACTCACCGTGGACAAACTATCGCGGAGTTCGTAATATCCGGGTCTCCACACTGCGCCTTCAATACTGATACGATTTGAGAAAATCTCTACAACCTCACCAATGCTGAGCGAGTCCTTATCCAACAATCTAAAGGTATCAAAGTCCTCCTCTGCAACGGTATAGAAAGACATTTGCTTGCCACCGGCTCTACGAGTCAACTCAACGTTGGTGGAGTATGCATCTCCTGTAAATCCACCGGCAAGTGAGATAATATCTGCAACTGTTTCATCTCTTGTCATTTCATACATCATAGGTCTTCGCACGCTTCCCTCAACAAGCACTATGTTTTGGTATGGCGACACGACTATAACATCGTTATCCTCCAATCGTGCATCAAAATCGCTACGCCCACTTGTAAGGTATTCATATACATCCAGTTCGGTTATAAGCTCTCCTCGGCGATATAGTTTAATGTCTCGAAGGCTACCAATATCGCTCACTCCACCTGCCACATAGAGAGCATTGAGTATCGTAGATAGCGATGGCAGGGTATAGGTCCCGGGCGTGAGTGCCTCGCCGACTATGTTAACCGTTATCGAACGAATATCTCCAAGGGTAATCTTAATACGCAGTGCTCCAAATTCTGAGCTCGATGTACCATTAGCACTTATATACTTAGTTCTTATGCGTTTCTCGGCTGCCTCTATCGTAAGCCCACGCACTTGTACAAGTCCAACACTGGGCAAGAAGATATTACCCTCTGGCGACACTGTAAGCTCATACTCCGCTTCAACAGCCCCCCAGATAACTATGATTAGGACATCTCCCGAAGAGATCACATAGTCCTGTGGGGTTGCAATACTCAGCGATGGTGCAAAGGTTAGATTATCGCGCTGAAACATCTCTCTGCCATAGACCATCCCTGCACGCCTATGCTCCAGTTTCTTTAGCTCTACATACTCCTCCTTTGAGACCGAAATGGAGTCTCCGTCAAGTTGTTGTAGGAGCTCATCGTACGGAGAATCTTGAGACTCTCTACCCATCCTGCTAAAACTCAGTGAGTCTTGCCCCGAATATGTGCGCGTACGGTTTGTATTATCTGTGATGCGCTCGGCTGGTAGACTATTTACCATCTGTTGACCACCCTGAAGAGACATCAACTCTTCTATTTGCTCGGGGCTTAGGTTTTGAAGTTGCTGAAGCTGTTGGGGCGTTTGACCAACAACTATCACGCTACACAACAACAGCAAGGATAGTAAAAAAAATCGCTTAATCATTTGTCAATATTCTATTGTTGATAAGTATAATTCACAAAGATAATATTTATTTATAACTTTGTGTAAATTTACACTTAATTTTATGCTATGCAAATTTCATTACTTTCCCCTCAATGGGATTCTCAAGAGTACTCGCTAATAGACTCTGGCGGGGGATATAAACTCGAACGATTTGGGCGCAACGTACTAATGCGCCCTGAGCCTCAGGCACTATGGCAACCAACACTTAGTTGGGGTGAGTGGGAGGAGCTGATCTCGGCACGTTTTCACCGTAGTGGTAGTGGTGATAAGGGCGAGTGGGAAATCAACCGAGGTGTTGCAGAGCAGTGGTGGATAGAGAGGCAGATGGAGATAGGAGGGAAGATGTCTCTTAGAATGGGGATGACCTCATTTAAGCACGTTGGTGTCTTTGCCGAACAGGGCGCGAACTGGGATTTTCTACAATCTGTCGTTTCGAGACTCTCTGGTGAGGTGCGAGTTCTAAATATGTTTGCTTATACTGGTGGGGCATCGATAGCAGCGGCGCTTGCAGGGGCAGAGGTTACGCACCTTGATTCGGTAAAGGCGGTGAACCACTGGGCAAAGGAAAATGCCGAAAGAAGCGGTGTGTCAAACATTCGCTACATTGCAGATGACGCAATGGAGTTTGCAGCACGAGAGCTTCGACGAGAGAACTCCTATCGAGTGATTGTCTTAGATCCGCCTGCATATGGCAGGGGTACTGGTGGGCAGAAGTGGGTGCTTGAGGAGAATATCTATGAGATGTTGCAGCGCTGCGAAAAGTTGCTCAGTAGCGAGCCTGGTTCTACACTCCTGTTGAGTCTATACTCGATGGGGTTTTCGGCACTACTTGCCCATACCCTCCTGCAACAAATATTTGGAGATGGAGTAAAGATTGAGGCTGCAGAGTTATTTCTCACAGACCAGTTCTCCAAGAGGCTGCCACTTGGACTATCGCTCCGAGTCGTAAGGCTTTAGGGGAGTGGTCTGCGGTTGCTAAGTGCGTGGGCTACTGTAAGCGGGTCGGCATATTCTATCTCATCGTCACGGCTCTTAAATTCCCATGTTCTCCATGGTGCAATTATACCCATGTCGGGCGCAAATGCTTTTATGGTAAGCTCAAAACGAACCTGATCGTTACCCTTACCTGTGCAACCATGGGCAATTGCATCAGCACCTTCTTCTAGTG
>CAYJMA010000100.1:0-5215 GCA_964371475.1 uncultured Rikenellaceae bacterium
AACCTTAATAAACAAACAAAAGAACAAAGTGTCGCATTTACAACTTTAATCTGCGTCAAAAGTGAAGCCGCCGGCAGGCAGTGCGAGCTGGTTATGCCAAAAAGGTCGCTCGGGGTGGCGACCGTCCGCAATATAGTAGTTTGTACGCAAAAGACGTACGACGGAGGGCGGTCAGATAAGCAACACAAGTTGCGGCCGCCCTCGGGAGGGCGTCGTACGTCCGCATAGGGTTAGCTTGCTCTATATTCAGAAATGATGAAAAAGCAAAAAGATCGTGCCGAGTAGAAACCTACCGCAATCAGTTAGTTGCTATATGCAAAGAATTGCTCTGCCAGACTCCTCGTAGTGAGTAGAAAACCCATACCAAAAGAGCTAATTCTATCAATTTACAACTCACACTCAGGAGTGTGTAATACTAAATTGTACTACAATCTCTGATCAATGGTATGCACCGTGCTAACTCCTCCCAAAATCGAGGAAAACTTTTTGCTACAACATCCTTGTCTGTAATATCTACGTCACGTCCCATTATGGCAGTAGCCATTGCAATTCGATGGTCTCCGTGAGGATCGACTTGTGCACTTTGCATAATAGTACTTACACCGTGAATCGAAATCCTGTCCAGCACATAGTCAAGCTCCACGACAACACCTAACTTAGCAAACTCGCGCTGCAAGACCCTGCCACGAGAACTCTCCTTGTTAGCCAACCTTCCCAAACCCCAAATATACGAAACCCCACTCAGATGAGAGCATAGCACTACAAGCGTTGGTACTAAATCTGGGCAATGCGTTGCATCAAACTCAATTGAACTGCCACTACGCGCCAACTCAAAAGCACCTAAAATCGCCTTGTCAGCTTGTAAAGAATCGAAATTTAGATTTTCAACCTCAAGCTCAATTCCGTATATTTGACGCATAGTCAAAAAATAACCCGCTGCACTCCAATCACTCTCAATCTCTTTACTCACTGCACTATAGTGCTGCCCTCCTCGAACTCGAAACTCTTTATACTCGATATTTTGCACCTCTACACCAAACCACTCAAGTACATCAAGGGTTATGTCGATGTATGGTCTGCTCACAAGGTTCCTTACATAAACAACCGTAGAGTGGGGTAGTAGTGGTAGCGCGAGTAGCAGTCCTGTTAGAACTTGCGAGGAGTCTGAACCCTCGATTTCTATAGTCCTGTTCAAACCATCTTTTCCACTTATAACTGCCGGCAATCTATTATCAACACTTGTCGAAATATGAGCTCCGAGCGACTCAAGCGAGCGGATCATCCCCCCCATATCTCGATTGAGAAGTGTTCCTTTACCTTCAATCCTCAGCCCACTGGTCAACACTCCGAGTGCTCCAAACATTCGAGCACATAGCCCCGACTCTCCCACACTTACACTCCCACTGCTCATACCCTCCATACCCTCTATAATAATATCTTGCCCCGTGCGCTCGACCTTTGCTCCTTGCGATTGTACAGCGGTGAGTGCCGACTCAATATCTTCGCAACTCTCCACCCCTAAAAGTGTTGTTTTCCCCGATGCCAACATTGCGCAAACGATGGCTCGCTGTGCGTAACTTTTCGACGATGGTACCCTTACTTGTAACATTTTACTTAGGCTAAAAATTCCCAAACGCTTTGCGCCACTCGCATACCATCCACCGCTGAGGAGAGTATGCCTCCTGCATATCCTGCACCCTCGCCAGCTGGGAAAAGCCCCTCAATTTCTACGTGCATAAGATTATCCCGATCTCGTGGGATACGTACCGGCGAGCTCGTGCGGCTCTCCACACCAATAACCTGTGCCTCTTGGCACACGAACCCTCTCATCTTGTTATTAAAGAGTTGGAAACCCTCTCTGAGCGCACTACCCACGAACCGTGGTAGCCAATGATGCATATCGCTTGGCGCAATACCCGGGTGATACGATGTGTCGCGCAGTGATTTTGAGCTGCGACCAGCCACAAAATCAGTTAGACGCTGTGCCGGTGCGATGTTTCGTTCTCCTCCAGCCTGACTATATGCCATACTCTCCAACTGTGCCTGAAAGTGCATACCGCCAAGTACTCCAAAGTGCTTGATATAGTCAGCAATATCATCTGGTCTTACCTCTGTTACTATACCAGCATTTGCAAATCGGTTATTTCTCCCAGATGCCGACATACCATTAACAACCAACTCTCCTGCACTTGTAGCAGCAGGTACGATAAAGCCCCCAGGGCACATACAAAAGCTATACACCCCACGACCCTTTGACTGAGCCACGAGTCCGTACTTTGCAGCAGGAAGATAATCACCCCTATCACCCTTATACTGTATATGGTCTATCAACTCCTGAGCGTGTTCAACCCTTACTCCCACCGCAAAGCTCTTTGCTTCGAGAGCCACTCCGTTGTTATAGAGCATTTGGTATATATCCCGTGCCGAATGACCAGTTGCAACCACTACAGCTCTACCCTCAATAACCTCTCCACCCTCAATCTCAACACCTACCACTTTGCCCTTGCTACACATAACATCTACAACTCTGCAACCAAAGCGAACCTCGCCACCGCACTGCACAATGGTGTGCCTAATATTCTCGATAATGGCAGGCAGCTTGTCAGTTCCGATATGTGGATGTGCTTCATAGAGAATCGATGGCGACGCACCGTGTGCGTGCAATATCTTCAATATACGACTGTTATCCCCTCTTTTCTTACTTCGAGTGTAGAGCTTGCCATCCGAAAACGTACCAGCACCACCCTCACCAAAACAGTAGTTGGAATCATCATCAACCTCTCCACCCCGATTAATCAGTGCGACATCCCTCTTCCTTTGCTTTACTTGCTTACCTCGCTCCAAAACGATCGGCCTCAGCCCCCTTTCTATAAGCTCCAGTGCGGCAAATAACCCAGCCGGACCCGCACCAATCACTATAACTTCTTTGCCTTGGCTAACATCCCTACTTGTAAACCCTTCCGCTACATCATCCAGCTCTCCCTCTTCGATAGTGAGCAAAACACGAATATCACCCCTGCGGCGAGCGTCAATAGACCGTCTAATTAGTCTTTGATCGCTGGCAAGAGCGTCAATTCGTTGTGCCGCCTCTTTGGGCGTAAGGTTAAGTTCGTATCGCTTGGTCATCTGCTAATGGTTGCTACAACCACCGCATCCTTCTTCGTGAGTCGTCTTAGGGGTAGCACCTTCAACCTTGAAGTCGAGCTTCTCAATAGCCTTTGCAATTGACAAACTATCGGTCTTCTCTGGGTTAAATGTAACTTCAACCAAGTCCTTTTCCAGGTCAATATCCATATCCGTGAATCCTTTTTCAAAGGGGATATTCTTCTCAAGCTTACTGACGCAAGCATCGCAGTGAAGGTTGACCGTGAATAGAACTGTCTTCGATTTTTTCTTAGGTTTGGCATCCGCCGATGCGCATAGTAACATTGCAGCAGCAATAAATAGCAATTTTTTCATAGCTTTTTTTTCTTTTATTAAATATTAAATCTAACTCCCAGATATATCTTCCTACCCATTAGTGGTCCCCACACCACCGAGGCATTGAAGTCTTGCGAGAATGGTGTGCTTGGGTTTAGCACTGGGTTATCTTGGCGATAGTTGAGTATGTTTTCGCATCCGAGGTAGATGTTCCATTTCCTAAAGTTTTTGGTAACTTGGGCATAGAGCATAGGGTATACCGGTGAATAGTCCATACCGGCGTCCTGCACCACGGTGCTGGGTAGTCGCTGCTGGCCATTAACCTGAGCAGTGAAGTCAAAGACCCATTTTCTAAACGACGTAGCGTATTGCAAGTTAATGAGCCCCTTAAACTTATCTATAAGGGGTTTATCAACCTCTTGCAGAGTCGTAGGGTTTTGAGCATTGGCAAGCTCAATTTTAGTGTCATTGTATCTAAATGTCATTAGCACATCGAATCTCGTGAAGGGAGACCAGTTAAAGTCTACCTGATATGCCGTAGCCCAAGATCCGCCTTGGATATTGTAGAAGTACACCAGCGCCTCATCATACTCCTGGTCGGCAATAACCTGATTGTAGAACTGAGTATGGTATACATCAACGCTAATGCTTGCATTCTCATCATTGAGTAGTTTGAAGGTTTGAGTAAGACTACCTCCAAACGAGGCACCTCTCTCCATTCTATCTATATCTTGGTCAAAGAGTATTTCTCGTCCTGTTGCAAGCACCGCCATATTGTCCGAAAGTATCGATGAGGGTCTATATCCCAGACCGCCCGATGCACGAAGCGTTGTAGTAGGGGTAATCTTCCAGTTGACGTGTAGGCGAGGGGTGAAGTACACGCCATAGAAGTTAGCATAGTCAAGCCTTACGCCTGCCACCACCGAGAGAGTCTTATGCAGGGTATAGGTATACTCTGCAAAGATACCGGCTATGATATCGTTACGGCTAAGATCCCATACGGTTGTTTGAGTACCAGAGCCAGTTAGTATCACATCGGTGAGGTACTCATCAACGATATCAAAGTTGCCGCTTGCGCCAAACATCAAGCGGTGGGAATGGGACAAGTTCCAGAAGTATTTGGCATCAATAGCTATCGAGTTTTGCTTACCCACATAGTCCTTTATACCATAGAAAGATTCATTGGAAAAGTAGTTGTAGCTGGTGGTTAGTGCAAAGTTTGAACCCTGATCGTCTGTCGGCACTGCGAGTCTAAAGTACGTGTCCACCATCTGAATATTGCTCTGCATCCCCCAGTACGGTTGCGCATCTCTTGCCATATCGTGATCATAGAGCATCTGCCCACCTCGGTTCCAATCTCCGGCATACTTCACCCCAGCGGTAATCTCCGTAAGACTATTCGGAAGGTATATATCCCAATTATTGCCAACAGTTACAAACTCTCCTTGGGGCATATCCATAAATCCATCGTGGTTGTGATCCAGTGCCAGTGGCTCCATTGCAAAGTGCCCGAGGATTGAGGTTGCTACATTCTCGTTGAGCTTTAGCGATGAGGTAACGTTAAACTCACTGCGTAGATCTTGATCAATATATGCATTGAGAAAGAGTGGTTCGTCAGCGGTTGGGAGTTTGTTCATCATATTGATGTGCCCCGTGATAGTCTCAGTGCCGGTACCTACTGCTGCAATACCCTTTGAAATATGGATGCCACTGAGCCACGGGCCGGGAGTAAATCCGAGCATATAGGGGGAGTTAATACCTCTGGCCATTGTGCGTCCATCGCTCATCAAGGAGG
>CAYJMA010000101.1:0-5189 GCA_964371475.1 uncultured Rikenellaceae bacterium
GACGAACCACCAAAGGTGCAATGTGCACGGAGTCGAACGACGGAGGGTGGCCAAATAAGCAACGCAGGTTGCGGCCGCCCTCGTGGGGCGTCGTTCGGCCGCATTAGGTTGGTTGCTCTAAAATCAGTCAAAAAGGTGGCGACCGTCCGCAATCTGGTAGTTTGCAAGCAAAGACGAACCACCAAAGGTGCAATGTGCACGGAGTCGAACGACGGAGAGTGGCCAAATAAGCAACGCAAGTTGCGGCCGCCCTCGTGGGGAGTCGGACACACGCATATGGTCAGTTTATTCTACAAAACAGAAATGTCTCTTGGAGCGATAAATATTTGAGAATCACAGCTATAAACCCTTCAGAATACCCATAAACAAAACCCTGATATCACCCCCCCCGCATAACACCCTGCCACCCTATTGATTAAGGAAATAAAACTTTTATTATCACCATATTTCTATGCCAACTATTCAACATTCCAAAAAATATCATTAAATTTGCCATATATACCGAACCATCACAATAGATGACCAAACAAAAATGAACCATTTTGAGGACGAACATAAAGATCACCACGATAATAGTGCACTTAGCGTTCAGCGAGGAGTAAGCCAACCTCCCGTAGTAAGCCCGTACTTTAAGCGCAAGGAACGAAAAGAGATGACCCTCAATGAGTATGTCGAGGGAATCCTCGGTGGCGATATCGTCGTCTTAGGCCAAGCCATCACAATTATTGAGAGCTCGCTTGAAGCACACAAAGAACTTGCAGACAAAATAATACAAGAGTGTTTGCCCCGTAGCGGAAACTCGATCCGAGTAGGCATTACGGGAGTGCCCGGTGCAGGAAAATCTACCTTTATCGAAGCTGTTGGCGGAATGGTCGTTAGCGAAGGTAGAAAATTAGCCGTGCTTGCAATCGACCCCTCGTCGCAAAGATCCAGAGGGTCAATACTCGGAGATAAAACCAGAATGGAGAGCCTTGCACACCATAAAGATGTCTTTATCCGACCCTCACCGTCGGGGAGCTCGCTGGGGGGCGTAGCGCGAAAAACTCGAGAGACAATGATCCTATGCGAAGCAGCAGGATTTGATACCATATTTATCGAAACCGTTGGAGTTGGACAAAGCGAAGTTGCAGTACACTCGATGGTGGACATATTCCTAATGCTGCAAATCTCAGGAGCAGGAGATGAACTGCAAGGCATCAAGCGAGGGATTATGGAGATGTCCGACCTCATTGCAATCACTAAAGCAGATGGCACCAACGTTGAAAGAGCAGAGGTGACAAAAGTGCAAATCGAAAACTCGCTACAACTCTTCCCACTACCAAAAAGTGGAATACGACCAAAAGTATTCACCTGCTCGTCTACCGAGGGCACAGGTCTAAATGATGTATGGGGTGCAGTTATTGATTTCTTGCAAACCACCATCAATTTTCAAGACAACCGCAGAGAGCAAGCAACCTACTGGCTCAAAGAGACCATAAATGAGGTTCTCCTCGGCAGCTTCTACCACAACCAAGAAATTGAACAAAAGCTAAAGCAACTCGAAACAATGGTTCGCAACGAAGAGCTATCTCCCTTTAGCGCCGCACAAGACCTCTTAACCTTTTATTCAGCTCTAAAGCAGCAACCTTAGTTTTAACTCGCTTAGAGAACCGATACCTGCGAGATCCCTGCGCATCAAGCTGCCCAACAAGGTCTCGTACGCCAAATATGAATGATAACGGATGTATCGGATTGCCTGCAACATATAGATTCGGTGTGTTTACCTTAAGAAACTTCTGCTTCACCTCGGTCGTCTTATCATAGAGCCCTCCGCTAATAGCCTCAGTACCAACACATATCAATACCTTAGGATGTGCCATTGCCTCAAATGTGGCATCGAGTGGAGTTGCCATCTTCTTGGTTATAGGGCCTGTGAGCACCAAACCATCGGCGTGTCTCGGAGAAGCAGTAAACTCTATTCCATAACGCCCCATATCAAAGTTAACATTGCCCGCTGCCGATAGCTCAAGCTCGTTGGCTCCATCCCCTCCTGCACACACCTGGCGCAGATTTATTCCATCACGAAACACGGGAAATCTCATACCATCCAACCCCTGCCTATCGTACGCACCACTGTGCTCAACATCTGCCACAACCACAAGATCCTCTCTGCGAAACGCCCAAAGATACCACGACTGCGTGAAACGAATATTTGCAGGAAGCAAGCGCGCGCACTCTGAGCAAAACAAACAACGCCCCATATCCAATGAAAACGGATTGCTACCAATAGCCCCTGTGGGACATAATTCCATACACTTTGCCAACATATCGGGAGTCAATCCCTTGGAGATCAACACCGGGCGACCACGAAATGGAGCAGGCAACTCCTGCTTCTCAAGGCGCTTAATAGTCTGATGACGATGCTGTAAAAGCACTTTTAGATTCTCAAAAATCATAACTCGTTGTGGTGTGATGTGTAGTCTGGCGAGGTTAGTTGTATGGCCTCGCCGTCGGGAGTAACAATAGCAGCGCCATTTTCAGGCTCCGTAGTAAATCCTATAACTGCAATATCGGCAATATCCTTAACTCTATCGTGAAGTGAAGCCGGCAGTGTAAACAATAGCTCGCAATCGTCCCCTCCATTGAGCATTGCAACCACAGGATCGGCATTTAGCTCCTCTGCCATACGACTAACCTCGCTGTTTACTGCCAACTTATTTAGGTGTACACGCGCTCCAACGCCCGAAGCCGTACACAACGAAAGCACTGCCGAGGACAACCCAGAACTAATATCAATCATCGAAGTGGGCACTATATCACTCTGAGCCAATAGCTCCACTATATCTACTCGTGCAGTGGGTTGAAGCTGCCGGTTGAGTATGAATTTATAGTCCTCAAATATCGCTCTCATCTTATCGGGAGTTGCCCCTGCTCGCTTCTCTCGCTCAAGTAACTGCAAACCCATATATGCTGCACCGAGCGTGCCAGTTGAGCATAGTATCTCCGAAGGCGACGCTCCACTACGAAGCACAACACTATGCTTTGCAACCTCTCCAACTGCTGTTACACTTAGCGTAAGACCTGTTATTGACGAAGCGGTGTCTCCCCCAATAAGCTCCACACCATACATATCACACGCTCGACCTACACCACGATATAGTGCCTCCATCTCCTCCATCGAGAAGCGAGCAGATAGTGCCACACCAACCACTATATAACTTGCCGTACCGTTCATAGCCACGATGTTCGAGATAGCAAGCCCAACTGCCTTTAACCCAAGGTGCTCCAGTGGGGTGTAGGATAGATCGAAATCAATACCCTCCATAAGCAGTGTCTTTGAGATAAGCTCAAGCGTCGAGCCTCGATCAATCACGGCACAATCATCCCCCACACCACTAATTACTGTAGAGGAAAAGGGTGAGGTCAGTCTCTCAATGACCTTTGCTCTGCCCAAGGAGTTGAGTTCTGTGCGATGTGCCATAGCAAGTGTGGTTAAAAATTCAACCACAAAGATAGTACTTTATTACGTTTTTTGTGTAACTTTGTATCTCAATAATTCAAAATGGCTATGACAAATATATTACTTTTTGGCCCTCCAGGAGCTGGCAAGGGTACTCAAGCAGAGCTTATTCAAAAACAGTTTCCGCTGCTACACCTCAGCACTGGCGAAGCAATACGCTCGATGATTGCAAGAGAAACACCCCTGGGAAAACTCGCTCAAGAACAAATGAAAGGCGGAAAACTTGCCTCAGATGAAATCGTATGCAATATAATCGAGCAGTATGTCATTGAAAACATAGAGGCAGAAGGTATAATCTTTGACGGATTTCCTCGAACACTCCCCCAAGCCGAAGAGCTTGATAGTATTATGAACAGAGCAAATAGTAGTATTACAGCTATGATTGCTATGATAATTCCTGATGAGATGATCATTGATCGAATACAGGGCAGAGCAAAGGTTAGTGGCAGAGCAGATGATAGCAGCATTGAGGTCATTAGGGGTAGAATTGCGACCTATCGTGCGCAAACCGAAATCGTCGCCGAATTCTACAAAGCACAAGGAAAATACTATGAAGTGGATGGCACAAAATCCATTGAAGAGGTTAGTAAAGAGGTGATAGGATTAATTGAAAAACTAAAGAAATAATGTATAATTTATTAAAAGGAAAGAAGGGGCTGATTTTCGGGGCACTCAACGAACAATCAATAGCTTGGCAAGTTGCACAACGCGCCGTGGAAGAGGGTGCAGAACTGGTATTGACAAACACTGCAATGGCAGCTCGTATGGGTGGAACTGCACAGCTTGCCGAAGAACTCGGGGCGCCGTTTATTCCTGCAGATGCGACCTCTATTGAAGATCTTGAGAATCTGATATCTAAGTCGGTGGAGCATTTCGGATGTAAAATTGACTTTATTCTCCACTCGATAGGAATGTCGCCAAACGTCCGTAAGGGTAGAAAATACGATGATTTGGATTATGGGTTTCTACAAAAGACACTTGATATTTCAGCAATTTCGTTCCACAAGGTTATGCAAGTAGCTCGAAAGCAAGATGCTATTGCCGAGCAAGGTTCAATTGTAGCACTGTCGTACATTGCCGCGCAGAGGACACTCTATGGGTATAACGATATGGCAGATGCAAAAGCGTTGCTTGAGAGTATTGCACGTTCGTTTGGGTATATTCTGGGCAGGGAGAAGGGTATTAGGGTAAATACGGTCTCGCAAAGCCCGACTCCCACTACTGCTGGTAGTGGTGTAATGGGTCTTGACTCACTTATGGACTTTGCAGAGAGGATGTCTCCGATAGGTAATGCTTCGGCATTGGATTGCGCAAACTACGTTATAACGTTATTCTCTGACCTTACCTCTAAGGTTACGATGCAGAATTTGTTTCACGATGGAGGTTTTTCGTCAATGGGTATGAGTCGCAGGGCAATGAAGTTGTACTCTCAGGGTCTTGCCGAGAGGCTTGCTGAGGAGGAGGCTATGATAGAGTTTAAGGATGTAAGCAGATAGAGGGCTTATTGTCCTACAACACAAGTATATTCAGTTGCGGAAGGTTACCAGTTGTTGGTATCATTCGGCTTTATGCCATTGGAGTAGTCGGCAGGCAATTTTAGCTTTGTAAAGAATAAAAAACGGCAAAAGGTGCGCCAGTGAGCTACGCAAAATGAGCGAATAGCGATTTTGCGTAGGTTGCTCGTGGTGGC
>CAYJMA010000102.1:0-5015 GCA_964371475.1 uncultured Rikenellaceae bacterium
AAAAGGAGCGATCAGCGATTTTGCAGGTGTCCTCGTGGGGCGTCGGACACCCGCAGTTTGCTCTATAACCATTGGTAAGTAAAATCAAAAAGGCCGCCACAGCTGGCGACCTTTTGCAATTTAGTAGTTGCTCTACTCTGTTTCGCTATGTGAGCTTACACACACACACGCATAGGCAGACGCCAGAGCTTTGCGATGAAAGACTCGACTTAAAGTTACTTGGCAAACTCTGCGTAGAAATATGGAATGGTCTCAATGCCACGATAGAAACAATCAAGCGTGTAGTTCTCATTAGGCGAATGTATAGCATCGCTATCGAGACCAAAGCCCATCAATATCGATTTAATACCAAGGATCTTCTCAAACCCAGCAATAATTGGAATACTTCCCCCGCTGTAAAACGGCAGTGGGCGTTTGCCAAACGTGCGTTCTATGGCAGCCGATGCAGCGGCATATGCTTTGCTGTCTGTTGGAGCAATATACGCAGCGCCACCGTGCGACGGGGTAACCTTAACCTTGACCGATTTTGGTGCAATGCGCTCAAAATGCTTAACAAGTAACTCGGTTATACGCTCGAAATCCTGACCGCCAACAAGACGAGTAGAGATTTTAGCAGTGGCAATGCTCGGAATTACCGTTTTGGCACCCTCGCCAATGTACCCTCCCCAAATACCGCAAACGTCAAACGTTGGGCGAATCCCCTTGCGTTCCATAGTCGAGTATCCCTTCTCTCCCTGGATGTCTGCAATATCGATGGAGCTTTTGAACTCTTCTTCGTTGAATGGAGATTTAGCAATTTCGGCACGTTCGTCAGCCGAAAACTCATATATTCCATCATAGAACCCCTCAACGGTAATCTTTCCGTCGTTGTCAATGGATTGCGAGATCATATCGCAGAGAATATTAATAGGGTTAGCAACAGCTCCTCCGTATAGCCCGCTGTGAAGATCTCTGTTTGGTCCCGTAACTTCAACCTCGACGTACGATAATCCACGAAGTCCGCAAGTAATCGAAGGTGAGTCAAATCCGAGCATAGAGGTGTCAGATACCAAAATAACATCAGCCTTTAGCATCTCTTTGTTGGCCTCGCACCAGCCATACAGATTTCCAGACCCTATTTCTTCTTCACCCTCCAGCATAAATTTCACATTGCACGGCAACTCGCCACTCTGCACCATTGCCTCGAATGCCGCAAGGTGCATAAAACCTTGTCCTTTGTCATCATCCGCCCCACGACCATATATCTTACCATCTCTTACCTCCGGCTCAAACGGTTCTGAGTTCCACAACTCGCGAGGATCTACAGGCATCACATCATAGTGCCCATACACAAGTACCGTTGGTAGGTTGTGGTCTATAATCTTTTCGGCGTATACCACCCCTGGGCCAGTGGCAGTAGGGTATACCTCTGCGCGATCCGCCCCGGCCTTGATAAGCCTATCTTTGAGCCACTGCGCAGCACGATTCATATCAGGAGCATGCGCCGCAATAGACGAGATGGACGGAATACGCAGTAGCTCGAAGAGCTCCGATAGGAATCGTTCCTTGTTTGCTTCGATAAATTCTTGTGTTTTTTTCATAATTGGTAGAGTTAGTTTATTGTGTGAAAAAATTCTCTGTATATAAATGCTACTGAGTATACACTCATAAATATTATAATGAATAGTAGCGTGAAGATCGAGATAAAGACCCCCGCAACTGCAAGCCCTCTTCTGCGTCGTGGCAATCCGACAATCGAAAAAACCAGTCCCGGCAACCAGAACACGAGATTTATCAGTGGAATCCAACAAACCATAAATGCAAGCAGTGATATGATGAATCCAGTAATACTCATTCCGCCTCGCGAGTAGTGTTTTTTACTTTCCATATTTGTATTTAGTGTAAATTCCGTGTTATAGTTTTTGCTATCAATATTTTGTTTTAGTTTATCGTTTTGTATGTTTTTTTGTTCTTCTTTTTCCAACTCGTTATCATCTTGCCATTTCTCTACGAGCTCTAATCCAACTTTTAGGTAGTGAATCACAGTTGAGAGGTTGTGTATAACAAACGATATAAAGCTATTAAATTTCATCATCTATGAAGTACTTATTCCTATCTCCGCTATTTCTATTTATCATCTCACCGAGGAATCCAGCAATAAACAGTTGCACACCAATTGTCAGTGCTGTAATTGCAAGATAGAATAGCGGTTGATCTGTGACAGCTCTGTAGCTTTCTCCCGAACCCTGCAACACCAACTTATCTATTATCAAATATAGTGCAATACCGACACCGGCAAGGAACATCAACGAGCCAATGCCTCCAAAGATATACATCGGTCTTTTTCCAAATCGCGTCATAAAGGTAACTGTAATGAGGTCAATATATCCTTTAAACATTCTCTCCCACCCGAACTTCGACACGCCGTATTTTCTTGGGTAGTGCATTACGATTTTTTCGGCAATTTTTTTGAAGCCTGCTTTTTTCGCCAGAATTGGTATGTACCTGTGCATTTCTCCGTAGACTTCGATGCTTTTGACCACTTTTTTTCTATATGCTTTCAATCCGCAGTTAAAGTCGTGAAGTTTGATTCCGCTAAAGAGTCTTGCCGTAGCGTTAAAGAATTTGCTTGGTATTGTTTTTCCAAGTGGGTCTTTGCGTTTGCCTTTCCATCCACTTACGAGGTCATAGCCTTCGTCTACGATCATTGAGTATAGTGTTGGGATTTCGTCTGGAGAGTCTTGTAGGTCTGCATCCATAGTGATTACAACTGTACCTTGTGCCATTTCGAATCCGACGTAGAGGGCAGCAGATTTTCCATAATTTCGTCTAAAGCAGACAGCACGAATTTGGTTGTACTCTTTTTTTAGATTTTCGATGACTCTCCACGAGTTATCTGTAGAGCCGTCATCGACAAAGATTAGTTCGTATTTAAGTCCTTCGCCACTCACAACTCTGTCTATCCATTCGGTTAGTTCTCCAATAGATTCTTCTTCGTTGTATAGTGGTACTACAATTGAGATATCTGTCATTATTGTTTTATATTTTTAGTTTTTGCGATCCTTCTCTGATAATAGTAGGTTCGTTGTCAGTTGTACAGTCAACAATACCTGAGGGGCTGTTATTTCCAATTCCGCCGTCTATGACAAAGTCGATTTGTTTATAAGTTTCTTCGATAAGTGATGGGTCTGTTATGTACTCTTCTTCTATATCGTTGTTATGGTTTATTGATGTTGTAAGTATTGGGCATCCGAGTTCTCTAATAATAGCCAGTGTAATGGCATTATCTGGGACTCTAATTCCTATAGTTTGTCTTCCTTCGAGAATTTTGTGCGGAGTTTTTTTACTGGCAGGCAGTATGAAGGTGAAAGGTCCGGGTAGGTTTTTTCGAATAGTTCTAAATGTGTTATCGTTAATTTTAGCGTATGTAGCAATAGCAGTGAGGTCAGCGCAGGCGAGCGTAAGTTGATTAGGGTTTTTATTTTTTTTGATATTGATCAGTTTTTCTATAGCTTTTGGGTTTTTGAGAGCGCATCCCAGAGCATATACTGTATCTGTTGGGTATATCATTACAGCACCGTTAGCAAGTTTTTTTGCAATTTCTCTAACGGTTCTTTCGTTGGTATTGTCGTTATAGAGTTTAATTATCATTTTATGGTTTGATATGAAAACTTTAGGTCTTATATACAAAGGTATAAATTATCTTTGAAAAGCGCACATTTTTTATGGTGAGTGTATAAAAAACGGATTTTTTTGACAAAAAAGTTTGGAATACAAAATTTTAGTTGTATATTTGCACTCCGTTGAGGGGTTAAGTCCTTGACAGACCAAACAAACGGTGTGGTAGTTCAGCTGGTTAGAATACCTGCCTGTCACGCAGGGGGTCGCGGGTTCGAGTCCCGTCCATACCGCCAGTAAGCCTGATAATCGATTGATTGTCAGGCTTTTTCTTTGGTTTTGTGTTTTACCTGTGTTGTAAAGTATGTATCACAGTAATATTTCGGTGATACTATAGTACATCGTAAATCAGTTCTATTAATATTCAGTGTGCTGGGGCGAAGTTAATAGTTAAAGAGAAGGCTCTCTGTACTATAATGGCAAAAATATTTCCAATGAGTGGTACACCATCATTTATATCTGCCCTATCAAATGGATGCTTCACTTCAATCCCTCGACCATTTACATCCTTAATCGTCAGCCGCACATATCCTTCCGAGGCACTATAGGCTGAGCCAGGGTAATCTAATCTGAGCACCTCTATATTCTCTGCTGTCGTAATAGCTTCATTACCCAAATCATCAGCGTTAGTAACAAACCCTGCACCTTTCGCTTCTGTTCCAAATGAATTACTATTCTTTAGCCAACTTTCCCATTCACCAGCAGGATAAACTTTTTGAATATCTTTAACTCTAATTACTGGGAAGTTTGCTCGCACAAAGTTATGAATACTCTCTATTTCATAACATATTTAGATACAAGTTCTTTGTGGTCGCGAGCATACCGTACCCAATCTTTAGCCTCTTCAAATTTACCATTGTCAATTAAGTCACTTTGTGCTTGTAGCTCAGAAATTTCTAATTGCTGATTTTTTGCCTGCTCCGCTTGTAATTCTTCGGGGATCTCCTCGAACATTCCCCACTGATTAACGTAATTATAGAGCTCCATATCGACATCGTTCAGGTCTACTACTATCTCTTCACTCTCCCCTGTGTAATCGTCCCCTATCTTGTCAATTTGCCTATATTTCTTGACGAAAACTAATTTCTTTATCTCTGATGATAGTATTGTATAATGTTTCCGAATATCCCATCGCTCAAGGTATGTAACATCACTGTCAATAACACTTATGAGCTTTACAAATCCCATCTCGACTAATTTCTCTAAGCATTCTTTGGTTATCGTTTTTTCTTTTATTCTGTATACATCTGGATATACTCTCACTAATGATATGATAAAAGGGTCCACCTGAAATCTATATCCGGCGCACTCGGCATATAGCTCCACGTCATAAAACGAAGTTACCTTCTTTACATTCT
>CAYJMA010000103.1:0-4969 GCA_964371475.1 uncultured Rikenellaceae bacterium
AACAAACAAAAGAACAAAGTGTCGCATTTACAACTTTAATCTGCGGAAAAAGTGAGATTTTTGGCTAACTACTCTAACCATTGACTATGATTCTTAAAAGGCATATATATACCATTGCTACAAATTACACAACGTGCAAAATAAGTAATTCGTAGGTTGTGTAATATTTATAGCATAAATTTGGAGTAGTAGAACATTTTTATTACCTTTGCGAACTGAAAAAAACTGTGTGATGGGGTTTCGGCAATAGGGCTTTGAGACTGAGTAGCACAAGAAAAATAAAAAAACACAATGAAACATTTAGAAATTCCAGCAAAGAAGCGCGAGAACTTCGGCAAGAAAGCATCAAAAGCTGTTCGCTATGGCGACTCAGTACCATGCGTGATTTATGGCGGTGGAGACACAACGCACCTATCAGTGGAAAAGATGGAACTGAAAAAACTTATCTATACACCACAATCATTCATCGTGGTATTTGATATCGAAGGTACTAAAGAAACAGTAGTTATGCGCGACGTGCAGTATCACCCAGTAACTGACGAACCGCTACACATTGACTTTTACCGTGTTATACCTGGTAAGCCTATCGTTATTGATCTTCCAGTTAAGGTTTATGGTAACTCTGAGGGTGTAAAACTTGGTGGTAAACTCCAACTTGCTAAGCGTAAGATTAGAGTTTCAGGTCTTGAGGAAAATCTTCCAGATTCAATTGACATAGATGTTACCGATCTTCAACTCGGTAAGAGCATCTTCGTGGGTGATCTAAGTGTCGAGGGTATTACACTACTAACGCCTGCAACAACTGCTATCTGTGCAGTACGTATGACTCGTGCTGCTCGTGGTGCTGCTGCCGCTGCAGCTGCCGCAGAAAAAGCGTAAATTATATTTCATAGCAGTAGCTTAAAGTAAAAAGGCTCCGACATTAATAGTTGGGAGCCTTTTTTCTTAAAAAATTATACATAACAATAAAGAGATGAAATACTTAATAGTGGGGCTCGGCAACCCAGGCAAAGAGTACGAAAATACGCGCCATAACATAGGCTTTAAGGTGGTAGATAGAATAGCCGCTTCTAAAGATGCGGTGTTTGCCACAGGTAGGCTTGGTGATGTTGCTCGGGTGAGGGTTAAAAACAAGATGCTAACACTGCTTAAACCCTCAACCTATATGAATTTGAGTGGGCGAGCCGTGGCATACTGGATGGAAAAGGAGGGAGTATCGTTGGATAATGTTCTGGTAGTGGTTGATGATATAGCTTTTGATTTTGGGGTGATACGAATGAGAGCGAAGGGTTCAGATGGGGGGCACAATGGGCTCAAGGATATAGCTGCGGTTTGTGGCAGCGAGGCGTATGCGAGGTTAAGACTGGGAGTTGGAGGGGAGTTTTCTCGGGGCACTCAGGTAGATTATGTATTGGGTGAGTGGAATGAACAGGAGGTTGGCGGTCTCGACGATTTGTTGAGCAGAGCACAGCGAGCCGTCGAAGATTTTGCACTTATGGGTGTAGCCCGAGCTATGAATATAGTCAATACGAAGGTAAAGAAAGATCAGGAGGGAAAGTAGCGCAATGGGTATTAGGGCAGATAAATTCATATGGGCAGTTCGCCTTGCAAAGACCCGTGCTGATGCAGCCGAATCGCTTCGCACAGGTCGTATTCTTATAAATGGCACCACAGCAAAACCGAGCAAGGAGGTTGTCATCGGTGATTCGATTGGTGTTAGGCGTATGCCAGCAATTTTTACATATAGAGTGGTGGGGATTACCGAACGGAGGGTTGGTGCGAAGCTTGTGGGAGATTTTTTATGTGATATGACTCCTGCCGAGGAGTTAGAAAAGTTGGAGCTTGCTCGTTTGTCGAGTAGCGGTCAGCGTGATCGAGGTGCGGGTCGCCCAACAAAGCGTGAGCGCAGGGAGATAGAGAGCTTCTTTGGTGAGGAGGATTAGAACTATTGGTCTACTTCCTTGCGTTTATTAAATATGTCTGTGATATAGACCGTAAAGATAGGGAATAGCATCATACCTGACGCAGCGAGCAGAACCGAGATTACTCGTCCGATGTTTGTATGCGCCACGATGTTGCTACCCACCGTTGTCATATCCATCAGTGCCCACCATAGTGCATCGCCAAAGGATTTAACACCAGGATTTATAGGGCTCTCGACAAGGAAGAATAGTAGTGAACAGAAGTAAGTGGTTGCTGTTATTAGCACTATATAGGTGTAGAACAGGTTGGTAATTCGCGATCGTGTAAGGTAGCCGAATACTATTACAAAGCCGTATATCGATCTGAGAAAGAAGATATATCGTAGCATAAATTCAGTTGATTTGTCTACTTCCCATCCAAACCACACCGAGAACGATAGTATAGGTAGCGATACAATAAAAAAGAGTATGTTCTTTAGGAAGAATCTTGTTCGTTTCTTTGATTTGTAGAGTCTGATGAAGAAGTCGGAGAGGAATACTATGGATACCGCGAAGTGAAACTTTAGTATCGGGAAGTCATCGTCTATGATATCGGGGTAGAGAACCTCGAGGCTCATAATTACAATTATAGCAATGCTGGCAATGATAACCAGTGTGTTTAGTATCGAGAGAATTAGTTTCATTCTCTTTGGATTATTCAATATTTGTACCATCTTTTATTTATTGGCATACAATTTGCGTTGATTTTCATTGTAAAAGTACTTAAAAAAAGTTAAAAAAAATGGAAAACAGCAATAGTAAAACAACAATTTTTTCGGCACCTGCTATGAAAAGGTCAATGCCTGTATCGGAGTTAAACAAGGAGCCGATAAGTCCAGAGGTTGCCTACGAGATGATCCACCAGGAGATTTTATCTCAGACTCGTCCGGAGCTGAATCTCGCAACGTTCGTGACGACCTATATGGACGACTATGGTACGAAGCTCTTTAATGAGAGTGCAAATATTAATTTCATTGACGAGACTGAGTACCCTCGTATTGCTTTGATGTCGGCACGTTGTATTAACATTCTTGCCAATTTGTGGAACACACCACAGAGTGATGAGTGGAAGTGTGGAGCATTGGCAGGAGGATCATCGGAGGCGTGTATGCTTGGTGGCGTTGCTGCGTGGTTGCGCTGGCGAGATGCGAGAAAGGCGGAGGGTAAGCCATATGATAGCCCTAACTTTGTTATTTCGGCAGGGTTGCAGGTTGTCTGGGAGAAGTTTTCGCAGTTGTGGCAGATCGAGATGCGAACTGTGCCGTTGGGTGAGCAACATATAACTCTAAACGTTGAGGCCGCGATTGATCTTTGTGACGAAAATACGATATGCGTTGTGGGCATAGCAGGCGTAACGTGGACTGGGCTCAACGACGATATCGAGGCGCTAAACACAGCTCTGGATAAGTATAACACAAAGACGGGGCATAACATACCGATACACGTGGATGGTGCATCTGGAGGTTTTATACTTCCGTTTTTGAATCCCAAAGCGAAGTGGGATTTTCGTCTGAAGTGGGTCTATTCGATCAGCACGTCTGGACACAAGTTTGGTTTGGTCTATCCCGGTATAGGTTGGGTTGTGTGGCGTGGGGAGGAGTATTTGCCAAAGAGTATGGCATTTTCGGTCAACTATCTCGGTGCGAATATAACTCAGGTGGGGTTGAATTTTTCACGCCCCGCAGCGCAAGTTCTGGCGCAGTACTATCAATTCGTGCGATTGGGTTTCGATGGATTCAAGGCAGTGCAAGAAACCTCTATGGAGATTGCTCGACATCTGCATCAAAGGATAGGAGATATGCCACAGTTTAGCAACTATTCGCAAGAGGTGGTAAACCCACTTTTTGTCTTCACACTATCGAGAGAGTATGAGGCAGAGGCGAAGTGGACGCTCTTTGATCTACAAGCTCGTTTGCAACAGAGCGGATGGCTTGTGCCAGCTTACTCTATGCCCGATAATATTAGCAAAACGGTGGTAATGAGAATTGTTGCTCGCTATGGTTTCAATCGCGATATGGCAGACGAGCTTCTCGGAGATATTGCCACAGCGGTTGCAGAGTTCGAGCAGCTGGACTATCCGACACAAACAAGAATTGCAGCGCAAAAGGGTGAAAAGGTTAAAGAAAAAGTATCAAACCACACAAAATAAACCATTATGAAAAGAGCTACACCCAAGCCCGAGGCTGGAACTCCCGTGGTTTCAGCAGATGATCACCGCATTGAGATTACTGTCGATGGGCCGTATATGGTTTACGGTCGAGTGCCAATGCGTTGTCGGACTATTGAAAACGACGAGAATGGAAACTCGTGGGATTACACAGTTGGCGAGATTGATTACTGTGGTGATAAGACTACTGTGGCACTTTGTCGTTGTGGGCAGAGCAAGAATGCTCCCTACTGCGATGGCAGTCATATTGGAGCAACCGAGCGTGGGGATTGGACCTCTGAGCTTACAGCTTCGCATACCCCTCCACTGAATCGCGCAGATGAGCTTGAGGGGCCTGATCTTTTGCTAACCGATGTAGAGGAGTTGTGTGCATTTGCGCGTTTTTGCGATGCGAAGGGTAGAACGTGGGCTTTGGTCGAACAGAGCGATGAGTTTGAGAAGCGTAATCTTGCCATTCGTACGGCACAGGCCTGTCCAGCAGGTAGGTTAAAGGTATGGGATAGGGATAGTGGCGAGCCATTAGAGCCACAATATGATCCAGAGCTTGCCTTTATCGAGGATCCAACCATAAGGGTAAGCGGTCCTATTTTTGTTATGGGTGGTATTCCGATATTTGATCCTGAGGGCATTGCCTATCAACCCCGTAATCGAGTAACGTTGTGTCGATGTGGTCAATCTCGCAATAAACCCTTTTGTGATGGGACGCACTCTCCGGCACACTACCACGATAAGATTCCAATAAGATAGTTAATGGTTAAGTTCTGGTGATGGGGTGGTGGGTCGTTAGTTTTTTTTATGGGGGGGGGGGGAAGTTTTTTTTTGGGTGGTGTGCCAAAGGTTT
>CAYJMA010000104.1:0-4934 GCA_964371475.1 uncultured Rikenellaceae bacterium
TACTCGTGTCGCATTTACAACTTTAATCTGCGGAAAAAGTGAAATCAAAACTTTTTGATCACCTACTCTAAATAAAACCTTTTGCAGCTGGAACTAATAACAACTATACACACCTATAGCTAAAACCTAATGTAGAAATCCCCGGTCAACTCCCTATATTCTTTACTGTAATCTCCCTCGGAGGAAAGCACAGTTAGTCTTTGACTAGATGGCTCCAGACAACGAGTCAGCGCAAACTCAGCGATCAAACGTTTTGCTCCCTTGTCTGGCTTTGGAACGATCTCAAGCATACGATGACAATAAAGACCCGAGTTTGCAGCGTGCGCTATAAATATTGTGCCGTCTGTATATGGGAATATGGCTATAAATCGCCCGTTATTAGGCTCTATAACTCGAAGAACTCCATCTATGAGCTCGCCCGTAGGTAACAACTCTTTATGTCTTGCTGCTGTTCTTTGTGTGTCGTCAGATTTGTAGGTGCCGTCGAAATATGGTGGGTTGCTAACAATTAGATCGTACTTCGTACTCGTACTCTGGGCAAAACTCTGAAAATCTATATTAATGGCTCGAAGCCTATCTGAAAACGGACTTGCTCTAAAGTTGTCCGCAGCCTCGTATGTAGCCTCGATATCTATCTCCACGGCATCAATTTTCGCTGTTGGCAACCGTTGAGCAATCATAAGTGCTATGAGTCCAGTGCCGGTACCTACATCCAAAATTCTTGGTGTAGGGGCATAGCACGATGCCCACGATCCCAAAATCACGCCATCTGTGCCAACTTTCATTGCGCTTCGTCGCTGCTGTACAATAAATCTTCTAAAACGAAATGAGTTTCCTCCCATAAATGATCTGTCTCTGACTTGTTTGTTATATGCCTATCCCTTTTATGGTCAAAGTGCGCCTGCGAAATATCTAACTATAAACGTATTAAGTAAAAACCTAAAACGTGATATAGCCCATATACACCTACCCAGTTCACACACTCTACGGATGTCGAGTGATTTTCGCACCCAGTGCGCATAACCTCTTGTCGATATGTTGATACCCTCGGTCAATCTGCTCGACGTTCTCAATAATGCTCACTCCCTTTGCACTCATAGCTGCTATGAGAAGTGCAACACCCGCTCGAATGTCTGGTGATGACATCTTGGTAGCTCTAAGTTGCACGCTGTGGTTATGCCCTATAATTGTTGCTCGGTGTGGATCGCATAGAATTATTTGCGCTCCCATATCTATTAGTTTGTCTACAAAGAATAGCCGACTCTCGAACATCTTCTGGTGAATAAGCACCGAACCCTTTGCCTGTGTGGCAACTACCAGCATAATGCTCAACAAATCTGGGGTCATTCCTGGCCACGGTGCATCGGCAATTGTCATAATCGAACCGTCGAGAAAACTATCAATTTCGTAGCTCTCCTGCGCCGGTATATATATGTCATCACCACGCTGTTCGAGCTTGATGCCGAGTCGTGCAAATTGCTGAGGAATAATTCCAAGATGTTCAAAACCGGCATCTTTGATCGTTAGTTCAGCTTTGTTCATAGCGGCCATACCAATGAAACTCCCCACTTCGATCATATCGGGCAGCATCGTATGGGTCGTGCCACTTAGATACTCTACACCCTCGACTGTGAGCAGGTTGGAGGCAATACCCGAAATCTTAGCTCCCATTCTAACCAGCATCTTACATAGTTGTTGAAGGTAGGGTTCGCACGCCGCGTTATAGATTGTTGTTGTGCCACGAGCCATTACTGCTGCCATCACGATGTTTGCTGTTCCCGTTACCGAGGCCTCGTCCAGGAGCATATACGTGCCATTTAGTCCTCTCGGAGCCGAAACGGTATAGAACTTATCTGCGGTATCAAAATTAAACTCTGCACCAAGTTTTTCGAATCCAAGGAAGTGAGTATCGAGTCTTCTGCGACCAATTTTATCGCCACCCGGTTTTGGCATATATGCGCAACCGTATCGAGCAAGAAGTGGCCCAATAATCATCACAGAACCGCGCAATCGAGAGGCACGCTGGCGGAACCCATCACTTTGCATATATTCCAAGTCAACTTCCCTAGCCTCGAAGCTATACTTCCCCTCCCCCAACATCTCAACAATCACCCCTATTTCGCCAAGCAGGTCTATGAGTTGCATTACGTCAATAATCTCGGGAATGTTATCTATTACAACCCTTTCAGGCGTGAGCAAAACCGCACACAATATTTGAAGTGCCTCATTTTTTGCACCCTGAGGAGTGATCTCACCCCCGATGGAACAGCCACCGACTACCTCGAAAGTTGCCATAATTCTTTAATATTTTTTTTGTTTATAACCGTTGTTATGACGCGATTTGTTGTTACTCTTTTTACCGCCAGATTGTCTTTGTTTACTGTTTTTTGGCTTATGGTGCAGGTTTAGCTGCGCGCCGTTGAACACTGAGACATCTACCGATATGTGGCCGTTGCTCATATCATAGAGGTCTGCTATGATAATATCGTCGTTGGGAAACTCTCCATTATAGTCATACGATTTTTGGCGCATAAACCGTGCGAGGTTACCTGCAAGTTCTTTTTTGGTCTCTTGATTCTCGATCTTTCCTATCTCTCTGGCAAGTCGTGGAACAAGTGAACCATATTGCTTTCGTACGATTCCCTGTTGTGGATACTCTATTTTTTGGGGCACGGGCGAGAACTGCGCAGCAGTTGGCAGTGCAAACTCACAGTCTACATCAAGTTGAAACCCAGAGATCATAAAGAGATGGTCGTAGAGCATATTTCTAAACTCTGGAGTATCACGCGTTGTGTGCGGATATACGTTTGCCATAGTAGCTATCACTAACTTGGCCTGTTTGTTACGAACCTCCTTCTCTTCGATTGTCAAGAGATGCTCCACCATTCTTTGTACATTTCTGCCATATTCGGGCAATAATACTGGTACATTTATCACTGTTGATTTCATATTCTGGAAAATTATTATAACTTTGTTATATATAGTACAAAGTTACATTATTAAAATGTGTTAAAAAGGTGTGCGAATTGCAAGTGCTTGTTATGTTCTTTGAGTGCAACAAAATTATTGCTTGGGAGTTGTACATTTTTTGCACCAAATTTATTTATTAACAACGGTAAAAATATGAAAAATTAACTAAAAATTCAACAGATGAGCAAAATTTTAATCGTAGATGATCAAAAAAGCATCTGCAACTCTCTACAAGAGATTTTAGAACGGGAGGGGCACACCTGTACAAAGACGTGCTGTGCATCTGACGCACTAACTGAATTTCAGAGCGGCGAGATTGATCTTGTCGTATCTGACGTTGAGATGCAGGGGATGAGCGGCATTGATTTGCTGGGCGTTCTGCATCAGGATTACCCCCAACTACCAGTAATTATGATTTCGGGCAAGGCCTCCGTTGGTATTGCTGTGGAGTGCCTCAAGCGTGGCGCAGCGGACTTTATCGAGAAGCCGATTGACCTCAATCGAGTACTATCAACCGTGAAGCTGCTTCTCGAAAAGCAACCACAAACAAGCGATTCCTTGCAACCACCGAGGAAGTTAACCAAACCGCCAGGGGTTGATATCATTGGCAATAGTGCGGCACTCAAGGAGGTATTGAATCGAATCGACAGAGTATCGTTTACAGACGCTCGTGTGCTTATCACCGGCAAGAACGGAACTGGCAAAGAGCTTGCTGCAAGACTAATACATCTGGCGAGTGCAAGATCCGAGGGGCCGTACATTGAGGTAAACTGCGCTGCCATACCAAGCGAACTTATAGAAAGTGAGCTCTTTGGGCACGAAAAGGGATCCTTTACCAATGCTTTCAAACAACGCAAAGGGAAGTTTGAGCAGGCAGAGGGAGGCACGATTTTTCTTGACGAGATCGGTGATATGAGCCTATCGGCGCAAGCAAAAGTATTGCGTGCTCTGCAAGAAAAGAAAATATCGAGAGTGGGTAGCGACAAGGATATTTGTGTAAACGTAAGGGTAATTGCAGCGACCAATAAGAATTTGCCAGAGGAGATCAAAAGTGGTAGATTCAGGGAGGATCTCTACCATCGATTGAGCGTAATAGGCATTGAGCTTCCTCCGCTTTGCGATCGAAGAGAGGATATTCCGTTACTGGTGGATCACTTCCTTAAGGTCATTAGCAAGGAGCAGTCTCGTAGCGTACCGAGCATCGAAAATGAGGCGGTAGCGGCACTGGTCGAAAAACCCTGGACGGGTAACATTCGAGAGTTGCGAAACTGCGTCGAGAGACTTATGATTCTCAGCCACAATCCTAATAAAATAACCATAAAAGATGTTACTGCTTTGATTTAACTCTACTTTACTAAAATTTAAGAAATAGTTTTCTTACCCACTTTTTACAAGCAGGTGTTTCGTATGCCATAGGGCAGACGAGGTGTGCTATAACTTTCGCTCTGAGCAGTTTAACTGCCACACAAAGAGAGCGACACACTACTGTCTTGTGCAATTACTCCGAAATGAAATTACCACAACAAAATATTACAGATTTGATTAAACTCTACTTTACTACAATTTAACATTTTTCGCCCATTTTTCACAAGTTGGTATTTCGTATGCTGTGAGTCGGACAGACGCGCACCCATTCGATGATGCCCTGAAATTTTTGTGGCAAATTGTCAAAATTGCGGAAGACCGCTCCCCTGCGACTTTTTTGCTTTTTTGATTTAAAAATATAGAGCGAACTAACCCTACGCGAGTGTCCGCATTTGGTTAGTTTTCTTTTTCCGTTACTTTCGTGGGGCAAAAGTAACGGGGAACCTTCCAGCGTTGTGATGAAGGTGTGAATTTCTACGACAATAGTGAAATTGGGACATTTTATATAGGTGCTATATATTGCTCTATAATTGGTTATATTGTATATTAGAGTAGGTAGTCAAAAGTTTTGATTTCACTTTTTCAAAAGTGAAGCCGCC
>CAYJMA010000105.1:0-4908 GCA_964371475.1 uncultured Rikenellaceae bacterium
GTCTTGACTTTTTTATTTTTTGACATTGCTAACACTGCCTGCCGGCGGCTTCACTTTTGAAAAAGTGAAATCAAAACTTTTGGCTACCTACTCTAACTCATTACTTACCAGTTTTGTTGTCTACCATAGAGCAATAAAAACCGCAGCACAACGCTGGAAGGTTTTTGATTACATCTGACCCACAAAAGAAACAGCTCACTCCTCTGCAGTTCACTAAATTTTGTTTACAGATGGGACTACATCAGTCTTATGTTGCGAATAGCGCTATTTTTATCAAGCATCTTGTTGATCTCCCTCAGGATAAATACTCTGCGAGTAACGAGGTCAGCTCTTGCCGAAGGTGATTTTATGTGAGCATATATCACACCACCCCTAATATAGACATCCTCTGTTGCTTCTGCCACATATTTTCCTACTATCTCCGCCCAGATCTCTTTAACTCTACCCTCACTTGCCCCTTGTTCGAGCCTTTTGTTTTCAAAGAAATCTTTAATATAGTCCCCTATTTTTACGGGTTCGGTACGTTTCATTTTACATAGAGAATAGCGAGTCGAACTCCTCTTGACTTATCTCCTCGGAAGGGTTTTCTCTTGCATCAAAGATTTCTTGATCCGAGCGATCTATACCAGTACTAATTCGATTTTCGTCTGCACTGAGATATAGTGTAACACGTGCGCCAAAGTCGAGTCTGCGTTGTTGTCCGGGGTTTTGTTTATAGACTCTTGCTTCGTTTATGTTTATTTCCGTTACGCTATTATCCTTTATGACATCTCCGACATTTAGTCCGAGTTCCCATAGTCTGCTTTGTGCCTCACGCAGGGTAAGTCCAACTACCTTTGGCACGAGAGGTAGAGCGGCTCCCGATCCCTTTCCCACAGTAAGCGTTATGCCCTCTCCGAGCGTTGCCACAATATTATCATCTGCCGTTATATTTTTTCCCTTGTAGCTTTGTCCAATTACGTTGTTCGTAGCCATATCCCATTTATAGATAAGTTTATCAATTGTAAAGCCCTTTGCCTGCAATATGTTTTTCGCCTGACGCAGGGAATACCCTGTCACATATGGAATTACCTCGCTACGAGGTTTGAAGGCATTAATTATCAGGAATACCTTTCGTCCACTCTTAACAAAGTTTCCGGCATCTGGTGTTTGATCAATAACAGTTCCAGGTGTCATTCCGGCGACAAAGATAGAGTCTATTACCTCAAGTCTGAGATCATTATGATCTGCAATTTCATCAGCCTTAGCCAGTGTGTTTCCAATAAGTTTTGGCACTTCGAGTCTTTCGGAATGTCGCGTGAAGATATTTAATCCAAGCGATATGATAAATATTAGGACAATTACGGCACTTGTAATTAGTATAAGTTGTCTGAGTAGGAAGTGGTTTGAGATTTTCTGAAATATGCGTTTTGCAATGCTTTTAATTTGTTTCATTGTTGTGATATTGGGTTATAAAAAGTATCTCGTTCGATAGGTATGTATCCACTCTTTGTGATCAATGATTTGCACTGTTCAACAGTTAGTACGGGTTTTTGGTCCTCTGCGCCCGCCATCGAGTATATCTTTGTTGTATCTTGTATTGTGCCGTCAATGTCGTCAGCTCCAAATGCAAGAGCGAGTTCGGTTGTATTTTTCCCGAACATTGGCCAGTATGCTTTGATGTGGTCAAAGTTATCGAGCAGTAGTCTACTGATTGCGATCATTCTAAGATCTTCGGTCGTTGAGCACTCGGTAATGTTTTCCCCGAGAATATTACCAGCGGTGCGAAATTTGAGTGGTATGAAAGCCGAGAATCCTCCAGTTTCGTCCTGTAGAGTTCTAAGTTTTAGTAGGTGGTCAATTCTATCTTCGATGGACTCAATGTGTCCATATAGCATCGTTGCGTTGGTGGGTATTTTTAGTTTATGTGCAGTTTTGTGCAGGTTGAGCCACTCTTCACCGCTACATTTTTCGGGGCAAATTTTCGTACGAATAGCCGGGTCAAAGATTTCTGCTCCTCCACCTGCAATAGCTCCCATACCAGCATTTTTTAACATACTTAGCCCCTGTTCCACTGTGATCCCTGCTTGATTAAATATGTGAAGGAGTTCAACAGCGGTGTATGCCTTGACTGTTACCTGCGGCAGTGTAGATTTCACCATCTCTATGAGACTTAGGTAGAACTCAAAACCTCTACTGGGGTCTACGCCTCCAACAATATGTACTTCTGTTATTGGCTCACCTCTATACCTCTCACATATCGTTTTCATCTCCTCCATCGTATAGCTCCAGGCATCTTTATCTCCTTGATCTTTACGATATGAGCAGAACGAGCACTGAAACTTGCATATGTTTGTAGGTTCGAGGTGTATGTTTCTATTGTAGAAGACATTTGCGCCACTCTTTTCGACCTTTAGCTTTTGTGCCGCAGTTCCAAGCTCGGCAAGTGGTGCGTCGTACCACATTTCGAGAGCCGAGGCTGTACTAAGTCGATTTGAAGACATCGTTGATTTGAATTATTTAAGAAAAAGCAGTATATTTGTTGAGCACAAATTTACATTTTTTTTACCTAACTGTTATGAGAATTACCAAACTTTTTTGCATAGTAGCCACAATCCTTAGTGCTACTGTTGCCAGAGCCGACGAAGGAATGTGGCTTCCATCCCTACTTGAGGGCAAGACTATTAAGGATATGAGAAAGGCGGGTTTGCGTCTCACTGCCGAGGATCTGTATAGCATAAATAAGGCATCGTTGAACGATGCAATTGTTCGTTTTGGTCGGGGGTGTACCGGCGAGATGATATCTGCCGAGGGTCTACTTCTCACGAACCATCACTGCGGTTATGGTCAGATTCAGTCTCATTCCTCGGTAGAGAATGATTATTTGACCCACGGTTTTGTAGCAATGAGTCGAGATCAGGAGTTGCCGAATCCGAGCCTTACGGTAAGTTTTTTGCGTGAGATGCGCGACGTTACAGCCCTTGTAAGTGGTGGTATGTCCTTTGATTCGATAGTAAAAGAGGCGGTACGTGGTACACACCTTAGGGCAAGTGTTGAGAATATGTACTATGGTGCAGAGCAATATTTGTTTATCTACGAGGTTTTTGAGGACGTACGTTTGGTTTTTGCCCCACCCTCAGCGATAGGTAAATTTGGAGGAGATACTGACAATTGGATGTGGCCTCGTCATACGGGTGATTTTGCGATGTTTCGTGTATATGCTGACAAGGATGGCAATCCGGCAAAGTACTCTAAGGACAATGTGCCCTACGAGCCCAAGAAGTTTTTGGAGATATCGGCTCGTGGTATTGAGGAGGGAGATTTCACCTTTGTGTATGGATTTCCTGGTCGCACGCAGCAGTATTTGCATAGTGCGGCAGTGGAGTATATTGCCGAGGTTGGCAATCCGAATAAGATTGCAATGCGAGATATTATACTCGAAGAGATGAATGCAGCAGCACAGGGCAGTGATGAGATTCGTATTAAGTATGCAGCAAAGAATGCGAGTGTTGCCAATGCTTGGAAGAAGTGGCAGGGGGAGATGCTTGGTCTTCAGAGGTTGGGTACGGTTGAGAGAAAGAAGGATGAGCAGAGAGCATTTGAGGTATGGGCAAAGGGAAGTAAGTATGAGGGAGTTACGGAAAAGTTAGAGGTGTTATATGCGGAGTTGAATCCTATGTTGTTTGAGCGGGAGATGTATATTGAGGGAGGGCTTGGTTCGGAGCTGTTGAAGTACTATTTTCTGCCAGTTAAGATGCGTGATAGTGTTTCGTTTTACAAGGATTATGACTCTGAGCTTGATGCTCGAATCACAGAGCGTTTATTTTCACGCCTTGTCGAGGTGCTTCCATCGGAGAGGTTGCCTGAGGGTTTTAGTGCAGGGTCGTTGCCCACCGAGGAGCTTGCACAACAGTTTAGAGAGTTGTTGATCAGTGATCGATATGTGTCTCTTCACAAGGAGCTTGACAGTCTATATAGGATTTACGTTGAGGGTCTTCGTAAGATGCAGCCTGAGCGTCAGTTCTACCCCGATGCCAATTCGACGTTGAGGATAGCCTATGGCAATGTTGCAGGTTATACGCCCTATGACGGGGTATATTACCGCCCTGTGACAACAGTTCGTGGTATTATTGAGAAAGACAATCCGAATATATATGACTATGATGTTCCTGAGCGGTTGCGTGAGATCGCGCCTGAGAATATGGATCAGCCGGTGGCATTTATAGCGACGAATCACACGAGTGGGGGTAATAGTGGATCTCCGGTACTTGATGCTCGTGGTCGGTTGATAGGGTTGAACTTCGATAGGGTATGGCAGGGTACGATGAGTGATATTGATTTTGATGTAGAGTTGTGTCGTAATATTCAGCTTGATATTCGTTTTGTTCTTTTTATAGTTGATCAGTATGGTGGAGCTCGTCATCTTATAGATGAAATGGTTATTGTTCGTTAGTCTATTGAGCCATAGGCGTAGAGATTCGCTTTAATCAATTTTAGAGCAGGGATGTCTAAATGTTTTTTCCAAAAATGAAGCAGCCGGCAGGCAATGTTAGCTCGTTGTGTCAGGACGGTCGCCAGTGATCTACGCAAAAGGAGCGTGAGCGATTTTGCGGAGGTCGCTTGGGGTGGCGACCGTCCGCAATTGGTTTTTTTGGCTCTACAATTGGCAATATTGTATGTTAGAGTAGGTAGCCAAAAGTTTTGATTTCACTTTTTCAAAAGTGAAGCCGCCGGCAGGCAGTGTTATCAATGTCAAAAAATAAATAAGGTCAAGACGGTCGCCAGTGATCTACGCAAAAGGAGCGTGAGCGATTTTGCGGAGGTCGCTTGGGGTGGCGACCGGCCGCAATTGATAGTTTGTAGGCAAAAGACGTACGACGGAGGGCGGTCAGATAAGCAACGCAAGTTGCGGCCGCCCTCGTGGGGCGT
>CAYJMA010000106.1:0-4817 GCA_964371475.1 uncultured Rikenellaceae bacterium
GGCGACCGTCCGCAAATTGGTAGTTTGTACTCGGAGACGTACGACTGAGGGAGTCCAAAGAGTCAACGCAAGTTGGCGGACTCCCTCGGGGGGAGTCGTACGTCCGCCTTGGGTTGGTTGCTCTAAAATCAGTGATAAAAAAAATCAGCCAAAAAAGTGGCGACCGTCCGCAATCCGGTAGTTCGTTCAGTCGTACGGCCGTATTGGGTTGGTTACTCTATAATCATTGGTAAGAAAGAGCAAAACTCGGGGCGTCGAACACCCACACTTGATTAGTGCACTCAAAAACCAGAGATGAAAATCAACCAAACACAAATCGCGGACAAACGACCCTTTCATCGATGCATTGCCACCAAACATTATAACTTATAATAACCATACCATTTTTAGGATAAAATCTAAGATATATCAACCATAGAAGTGAGTACTCGAGATACCAAGTTTTAGGTATATTATGGTGTAGATGACCTTGGAGACACATTTTTTGCTAAATTTGCAATCAATTATGAGAGGAGTATTATTGAAAATGCGTAAAAGTCTGCTTGTAGGAGGGCTCATTGCCCTCTTCTTGTGCTACTATGCCTCCTCAACACTTTTTACCCATACGCACGAAGGGCCATCTGGAGTAGTAACTCACTCACACCCATACACTAACCTGGCGCATACACACGCAGCAGCGCACCTCATATCTATCTCGCATCAAAACCTAATAGGTTTTATTGTGCCAGACGTGGTAGCACCACTCGATTCGCTACATAGCATCGAAATTGAGAATCTTTGCAAATATAGTGAGAGTGCTTTTAAGCTCTCAGCCTATAAGTCCTCTTCGCTAAGAGGGCCACCAGTGGCATAACCTACATCTCCCCCCTCCCCCTCACACAAATTTTTAATTTAAGCTCAGTTTGTCATAGCTACGCCAATGTTGTTATGTCATAGCTTGACGTATATTGTTATTTTATATATTATGAAAAAAAATGTTTTCGTGCTACTTTGCACACTCTTAAGTATATCGGTTGCAAGTAGTACACCACTTACCCCAGAAGAGCTCCCCTTTGATGACTCGGTAAATGTTGTCGAAATTGATGAAATCGTGGTTAGCGGAACTCGAAATGAGATTAGTCGTCGTAAGTCGTCATCTATAGTAGGTGTTGTAGGTCGAGGTCTCTTTGATGCAATGTCGGCAAACTCCGCTGCCGATGTGCTGAGTTTCCAACCAGGACTTAGATTGGAGTACACTTGTGCCAATTGTGGTGTGCCACAACTTAGGATCAATGGTCTTGAGGGGCAGTACACACAGGTGCTACTTGATAGCCGTCCGATATTTAGTTCGCTGGCTATGGTCTATGGGTTGGAGCAGTTGCCCGAGTCTATGATAGAGCGAGTGGAGGTAATCCGTGGAGGCGGTTCCGCTCTTTATGGGAGTAGTGCCATTGCAGGGGTCGTAAATATCATCACGCGTGAGCCAAAGGTTTCCACCTTTTCGGTTAGCAACAACACCGGTTTCTATCAAGGAGGTGGAAGTGATATCAACACCTCGATCAATGGTTCGATAGTATCTAAGGATAATAAGGCTGGTGCATCTATTTTCGCTATGATTCGTGACCGTTCGGCTTATGATAGAAATGGTGATAGCTTTACCGACATTCCAGAACTAAAGTCATCGACCATAGGTCTGCGCGGTTTCTATCGTCTGACCGACCTGTCGAGACTAACGGCAGAGTATCACCACATTGAGGAGTATCGCCGTGGCGGAGATTCGCTCGACCTCCAGCCCCACAGAGCAAACATCGCCGAGCAACTCGAACACAGAATTGATGGCGGTGCGCTTGAGTACGACTACATTTTTCCTTCGATGAACCATCGACTAAATGCAAGCATCTCGGGACAGAACATTGCACGCAAGAGCTACTTTGGTACCAACCAGAATCTTGATGCATATGGTTCAACCTTCGATGCAACCATAAACGGTGGATTGCAATATACGTGGAACATCGATAAGTTTTTGTTTCTCCCATCAGAGTTTACAGCCGGGGTTGAGTACAACAATAACTATCTACACGATGTAATGTCGGGCTATAATCGCAATCTGACTCAGCTCACAGAGTACTACGGTGTTTATGTCCAAAATGAGTGGCGCAACGATAGAATTAGTCTTCTTATTGGAGGTAGACTCGATAAGCATAATATGATACAGGATGTCATCTTCTCTCCACGTGCCAATGTTCGCTATATGCCAACTCAAGATATAACTCTACGGGCAAGCTACTCAAGCGGTTATCGTGCTCCGCAGGCATATAATGAGGATCTGCACATTGAGGCGGTAAATGGAAATGTTTCTCTGATCTATCTCGACCCAGACCTCAAGCCAGAGTACTCTCATTCGGCAACCCTCTCGTTTGACTACATAAAGAGTTGGAATGACCTGACGCTAAACATTACGACCGAAGGATTCTATACCTCGCTAAACGATGTCTTTGTACTTGTTCAAACGGGGACTGACCCGGCAGGAAATATTCTCTATGAGCGTACCAACGCCTCGGGAGCAAAGATCGCGGGGGTAAACCTTGAGGCGAGAATGAACTACCGCGATGTTGTACTCTTCAATGGTGGGATAACCTATCAAAGTGCCTACTATGACGATCCCTTTGAGTGGAGCCCCGATGTTGAGGCACAGCGCAAGATGTTCCGCGCTCCAAACCTATATGGCTATCTTGCTGCAACCTACAACCCGATAAAGAGCCTTGCTATCAATGCAAATGCAACATATACCGGATCAATGCTCGTGCAACACGCAGCAGGATACGTGCCCACCGATGTTGATGTTACGACTCAATCGTTCTGGGACTTGGGACTAAAGGTAGCATACACCTTCGAGCTGCCCAAAAATATGAAACTCGAAATCAACACAGGAGTTAAAAACATACTAAACGCATTTCAAGAAGACCTCGACTTTGGTGCAGACAAGGATGCCGGTTATATCTATGGTCCGAGTATGCCAAGAACATACTTTGTCGGGGCTAAGTTTGTGATTTAGATTTTTTTTGCTAAATTTAGCTCTAAATTTCTAACTAAAATTATCTAAAAAATATGTTTGCAACCAATGTTTATGTATCCCGTAGAGAGCATCTATTGGAACTTATGAGAGGTAGGGGGATGGCTGGTGTGATATTGCTTATGGGAAATAGCGAAGCACCGAAAAACTATCCGCACAATCAGTATGCAATGCGCCAGGATAGTACCTTTTTGTATTACTTTGGACTGCAACGGCACGACCTCGCGGCAATACTTGATATTGATACCGGGGAGGTCGTCCTATTTGGTGATGATTATAGCGTTGAGGACTTCATATGGATGGGTCCACAGCCATCTATTAGCGACCAAGGAATGGGAGTGGGAGTGGATAATAGTGCGCCGTACAACGCACTTGCCACTGCTATCGAGAAGTATAAAAAGCGGGGTAGTGCTATTCACTATTTGCCACCATATAGGGCGGATAATTGCCAAAAACTTGCCGAGATGCTTGCCGTGCCATACGGTGCGGTTGGTAGTGGTGCGAGTGAGGAGCTAATTCGTACGGTGGTGTCGCAACGTGAGATTAAATCGCAGGAGGAGATAGCAGAGATTATAGATGCCTGTAATATCGGCAACCTTATGCATAGAAAGGCGATGGAGATGTGCGTCGAGGGGGTTCGAGAGCAGGACATTGCAGGAGCTATCGAGGGCATTGCTCTGAGCTATGGTAGAGGGGTATCGTTTCACAGCATTGTCTCACAACGTGGAGAGACGCTTCATAATCACGACCATAGTGGAATACTTAAAAATGGCAAACTACTACTCGTGGATGCTGGAGCTGAGAACAATATGAACTACTGTAGTGATTTTACTCGTACGTGGCCGGTGGGGGGAGTTTTGAGCGAGAGGCAAAGAGGTATATATGATATAGTGCGTCGAGGGTTGGAGCTCGGCACCAGGCAAACAAAAGTTGGCGTGATTAACAAGGAGGTGCAGCAACTCGTGTGGAGGGAGATGATTGAGGGGTTGCATAGCGTAGGGTTGATGAAGGGTAGTGTTGATGGAGCGGTAGAGAGTGGTGCAATGGCTCTGTTTATGCCCCACGGTCTTGGACACCAACTTGGACTTGATGTGCACGATATGGAAGACCTCGGAGAAAAGTATGTGGGATACGACGAAGAGTTTCAACGAAGCACCACGCCGGGGCTTGCATCACTGCGTATGGGTAAGAAGTTTAGGAGTGGGCACGTTGTGACTGTCGAACCCGGGATATATTTCGTGCCGGCGCTTATCGAAAAGTGGAGAGGGGAGAATAGATGTGGAGAGTTTATCAACTACGATGAAGCTCAGAAATACATAGGATTTGGTGGAATTCGTCTTGAAAATACAATTTTAGTTACAGACACCACGCCACAAATATTAGGAAAGGATGTTCCTCCGCTGTTGTAGTCAAAGACAGGATAATAATATGACAGATTGAGTAGAGAGAGAGTAACCACACATACTCTATATGTGTGGTTACTCTCTCTCTCTACCTTTTTTTGATTTGCTGTAAGACTAGGGTGTGATTTTTTTGAGTATGCATTCGAGGCGGGTGTACTACCTATGCGCTATTTGTGGAGCAAACTAATCAAAGGCGGTCGCAACTTGCGTTGTCTTTTGGGACTCTCTCAGTCGTACGTCTCTGCGTACAAACTACCATATTGCGGACGGTCGCCACCCCAAGCGACCTTTTTGATTTTTTGTTATTGCATAACCAGCTCGCACTGCCTGCCGGCGGCTTCACTTTTGAAAAAGTGAAATCA
>CAYJMA010000107.1:0-4805 GCA_964371475.1 uncultured Rikenellaceae bacterium
TACAACTTTAATCTGCGTCAAAAGTGAAGCCGCCGGCAGGCAGTGTTAGCAATGTTAAAACGGTCGCCAGGGAGCTACGCAAAAGAATTTTGCTAAAGGTCGCTCGGGGTGGCGACCGTCCGCATTTGGTAGTTTGTACGCAAAAGACGTATGACTGAGGGCGTCGTTCGGCCGCATTGGGTTGGTTGCTCCAAAATCAGAAATAAAAAAAGAGCATAATAGTTAAACCTATTAGCCAATAATACGCTGTATGTCGCTGAGTTTGTTGAGTGCCTCAAGTGGAGTAAGACCATTGATGTCAATACCACGGATCTCATCGGCAATTGCCTTTAGAGTAGGGTCATCCATAGCAAAGAAGCTAAGTTGCATTGGCTTTTCGACGGCTTGAGAAATATCCACATCTGTGCTCATATCACCAGAGGAGCGTTGAGATTCGAGTTCCGAGAGAATCTGCTTTGCTCTGCCAACCACACTGCGTGGTACGCCCGCCATCTGCGCAACGTGCACCCCAAAAGAGTGCCTGATAGCACCAGCCACAAGCTTTCGCAAAAATATTACCCTACCCTCAATTTCTTTAACCGCAATATGAAAATTCTTGATACCAGTATACTTTCGCTCCATCTCTCCAAGCTCGTGGTAGTGAGTTGCAAAGAGGACCTTGGCGCTACTCTCACTATGAATATGCTCAACAATTGCCCAAGCCAAAGAAATGCCATCATAGGTGCTCGTACCTCTGCCTATTTCATCGAGAATTACAAGCGAATTGTCGCTGAGATTATTAAGAATATTTGCCGTTTCAAGCATCTCGACCATAAAGGTTGACTCCCCACTCGATATATTATCACTTGCCCCAACACGGGTAAAAACCTTATCGCATATCATTACATTTGCACTGCTCGCCGCTACATAACTCCCACACTGTGCCATAATCGAGGCTATTGCAACCGAACGTAGTAGTGCTGACTTTCCCGACATATTCGGACCAGAAAGAAGTATAATCTGAGTCTCTGCTGCATTGAGATGAACATCACTGGCAATATAGCTCTCACCCGTTGGAAGCCTCCGCTCAATTACGGGGTGCCGTAGCCCGCTATAATCAATCACCTTATCTTCGTTAAAGGTCGGACGGCAGTAACCATTCTTTAGAGACGTATCAGCAAAACTCAGCAAAACATCGACCTCGGCGACAACCCTACTCAAATGCTTGAGGTCAGATATCCAACCCTGCAACCACTCCACAAGCTCATAAAATATCTTACTTTCAATCTGTAGAATCCGACCCTCAGCCCCCAATATCTTATGTTCATACTCTTTGAGCTCTTCGGTAATATAGCGCTCTGCGTTAACAAGCGTTTGCTTTCTAATCCACTGCTCCGGCACCTTGTCTTTGTGAGTATTACGCACCTCGATGAAGTATCCAAACACGTTATTGTAACCAATCTTCAGAGAGCTAATGCCAGTTGCAACACTCTCTCTTTGTACCAAATCATCCAGATATGCCTTGCCCTGAGTCGAGATCTTACGTAGCTCGTCGAGCTCCTCGTCGACACCAACTGCAACTACCATTCCTTTGCCAATGGCCAGTGCTGGTTCCCCGCAAAGTGTAGTTGCTATTCTCACTCTTGTCTCATCAAGACACACAACATCTTTACACCTCTCTACAAGTTGACTCTGATCACTCCCTCTACAAAGTGAAACAATATGCCCCATAGCTCCCGTAGCACGACTAAGCTGCACCACATCACGCGGAGTCGCCCTACCAGCCGCTACCTTTGCTATGATACGCTCTGCATCTCCGATAACTCCGAAGTGCTCGGTAAGCTCTCCCCTCAGACTATCCGAATTGCGTAGAAACTCGACAACCTCGTTCCTCTTCTCAATCTCTGCAATCTCTCTCAGTGGCATCGCCAACCATCGCCGTAGCATACGCTTACCCATTGGTGAAATAGCACTATCGATTATATCCACAAGTGCACTACCTCCTTCGCTCGTAGGAGAAAACAACTCCAAGTTCTTCAACGAATACCGATCAATCAACACAAACGTATCTCGGTCGAGTCTCGACACCGTGTTGATGTGCCCAACCGAGTCGTGTTTAGTATACTGCAAATAGTGAAGAATAGCACCAGCACATATAACCCCCAACCGTAGAGTCTCTATGCCGAATCCCTTTAGAGACCTTGTTGAGAGTTGTGTCGCAAGCTTATCGTAGTTTGTGGACTCGTTCCACGCCCACTCATCAAGACGATATGGACTCGACTTACTGTGAGCAAAGGAGTCGTTGAACTGTTCCTGTTGCGCTCTACTATATAATACCTCCTTGGGAGATAGTCCCGAAATCACCTTGTCTACAAAGTTCATATCCCCCTCGCCTACATAAAACTCCCCTGTTGAGATGTCAAGCAGTGATACCCCAACGCTATCTGCTGCACCTCCCCAGTAAACTGCCGCAAGAAAGGTGTTTTCGGTGTGCTTGAGTATCGAATCGTTGTAGGTAACCCCGGGCGTAACCAGTTCTGTCACCCCACGCTTTACAATACCTTTTGCCAGCTTCGGATCTTCGAGCTGCTCGCATATTGCCACTCGCAGTCCTGCCAAAACCAACTTATCGAGATAGTTGTCGATGGCGTGATACGGAAAGCCTGCAAGAGGTACGCTACTTGCCGAACCATTGGCTCGTTTGGTGAGGGTAATACCCAAAACCTCGCTTGCAGTTACAGCATCGTCGCCAAATGTCTCGTAAAAATCGCCTGCGCGAAACAATAGAAGAGCATCAGGATACTCCGACTTTATACTATAAAATTGCCTCATTAAAGGCGTTTGAGCGTATTTTTCTCCTGCCATTACAAATTCTCGCTTCGGGACTTCGACGATACCCTATTACCATACATATTTATCAAAAACTTCTCGCCATCGAGCACCACAAGAGCATAACCTTCCGCGCCAAACGACGATACGTGATCGTATTTAACCTCGATTACTACTTCGTTTTGCTCATTAACAAAACCATTTTTGCCACCTTTTTTAACAATAAACATCCCCATCGAACACTCGCCAACCCAATCCCAATCCAAACCAACAACAACACTTCCTACTCGATCAATCACACCATATCTACCCTCAAGGTCTACAACACAGTAGTGTGAGTTGTCATACGACAGCTCATCATATATTGGCTCAATCACATAACCTCCATCCGTATCAATCAACCCCCATAAATCGTCTTTGCATACCATAGCTCTACCCTCGTGAAAATCATACGCAACATCATAACTCGGCTCAATAACCACTACGCCTTCACCATCCTTATAACCAACCTTTCCATCCTTTACAAACTTCTCTCTATTCTCAAAAATCGTACACTCAACCTCTTGTTCGAGTATGGAGTAGCGTATAACTTCCTCCACAATCACATCAAAGTACTTCATCTCTGTGGATGAAAACACCAGTAACTCTTCTTTGTATCTCTTTGCGCTTGTGGGTAACTGGTAATTATCTTGACTTTCTCTATCCATAAAGAGCCTTATACTACACTGCGTGCCATCGATCTCTGCATTTACAACAAGCGAGCCCGAGCTTACCCTATATACAGGCTCCGAAAGACTATCTGTGATAATCTTCAACCTCTTTAACTCCTGGCTTTTGAAGTTATCAGAGGCGCCACACAGTGCATCAAGATAGCTGTGTATTGTAGGGTAGATTGATGTCATCGATCAATTTGATTGGTTGTGGTAGTTCCTATCCTGAGCGCCGAAAAGATATTGTTTATCTTAAGGTTATAGCTAAATGCTCGATATGTTTGCCCCAGGACGTTTGTATCGTTTTTAAGTATTGCTATGTCATTGTTGAACATCTCGGGCAACAATGACGAAAGCTCATATAGATACTTAGCATCCTGCGGCAGGTCGTCCGAATTTCTTGGAAAAAGAACTTCTTTTTGGGCATTGGTTGTGAAGTGAAGGTTAAAGAATATTGGTTCTCCATCCTTGGTGCCGAGCGTTGAGATACTTTGGCGCACTTCCGACACATCACCCCACGTACCATCAGTCACAAGACCATCGGTTATATTGATAATCGTGGGAGGGAATGCACTATCGTATTTTTGGGCTCTGTGCCATTTTTGCAACACCCCTGCTGTACGTTTTAATGCATCACACATAGGTGTATTGCCTTCGCCATAGGGTTCTATCCACACCTTCAGACTCTCATAGCAGTTAATTAATCTACCGCTTGGGTCGTAAATGTGTCGAGAGATCCTGTCGGTACGTTTAACCGTTGAGGCAAGCTCCGCAGGAGATAACAACTCGCGACTGTTTGGTAGCAGTGTGTATGCTCCTTTGCCAGAGTATCCAATGGCGCATACATCGAAGTAGTGTTTATATCTATAACCATCCTTACAGCGGGCAATTATATCCATAAGGATTCTATTGGCGGCCTGCGTAACAGCCTGAGCCTTTGTCATACCTATTGTTGCGCTACCTGTATTGCCACCACATAGTTCATTCATTGAACCACTTTGGTCGATAAGAAGTACAACCAAGGAGCGTTTCTCTTCCGATATTTTTGATGAATAGGACATTTGCAAATATTGGCCAACTGTTTATGACCACAAAGTTAATATTTTTTACGAGGTTTATTAGCGACTCGTTATTTTTTTCACTCTGCACAGTAGTAGAATGCTGAGAATCAAATGTTTCGAGCAAACAACCAAAAAGCGGGTGCCCTCCGTCGTCTACTCCGAGAGCAAACTAACCATATGCGGGTGTCCGACGCCCCACGAGGACACCTGCAACTCTCGCTTACGC
>CAYJMA010000108.1:0-4592 GCA_964371475.1 uncultured Rikenellaceae bacterium
CGAGACACTTTTTCTTAGAAAATGTAGATCTCAGGGGTGTGTCGTAATTAATGGTCTGCGGATGCTCGACTATCAGGCCGAAGCAGCTCTACGGCTTTACGAAGACCGCTAATTGCAACGTGAGTGTAGATCTCTGTGGTTGAGATGTCTTCGTGTCCGAGCATCTGCTGTACGGCACGAATATCTGCTCCACCCTCCATTAGATGTGTAGCAAAGCTGTGGCGAAGTGTGTGGGGGTGAATTGCTGTGGCAATGCCTGCTTTTCGCGCAGCATCGCGAACAATATTAAAGATCATCACTCGTGTTAACTTTCCACCTCGACGATTGAGAAATACGATTTCTTCGCTACCACGCTTAGGTATTTGCTGTATTCGTTGTTCGAAGTAGAGCTTGAGATAGCGGAGCACAGCCGATGATAGTGGCACCAACCGCTGTTTGTTGCCTTTGCCCACAACTCGAACCACCATCTCTTTCTCAAATAGATCGCTCATTGTAAGCTCCGTAATCTCGGAAGCTCGAAGTCCACAACCGTAGAGCATCTCAACTATTGCTCGATTTCTGTGCCCCTGTGCCGCACTGAGGTCAATGGAGTTAAGAATCGTTAAAATATCGTCATAGGACAAGACTTCGGGTAGTGGGCGTGGGATACTTGGGGTTTTCATAAGCTCGAATGGCGATCTATCCACTCTGTCGGTTAGCATAAGATAGCTGTAAAATGTCCTGAGAGACGATATCAAACGACTTATCGAACTGCGACTAAGGGATTTATCGCTGAGCGAGGCAATGAAATTTTCGGCATCGGAGGCTGAAAACTCCAGCGGCGAGATGTTGTTCAGCTTGCCATACTCCACCATATACTCCATATCTCGCATATAGGCACTAACGGTGTTGGCGCTTAGCGACCGCTCAAGAACGAGGTAGTCATAGAATAGTGTTTTTGCAATTTCCCAGCTAAAGTTGTGCATAGTGTCGCAAATTTAATGTATTTTTGTGGTTTAATTGTAATGTATGATGACAAAAATATTGGTAATCAATGGCGCAAACCTTAATCTACTTGGCACGCGCACGACCGATCTATACGGAAAGATCTCCTTTGAGCAGTACCTTGAGGTGCTGCGAGGTAAGTTTCCGCAAATAGATATCGAATATTATCAAAGCAACATCGAAGGGGAGATTGTCGAGGCAGTGCAAGGAGCTGTGAATCGTTTCGACGGAGTTGTACTCAACGCTGGAGGATACACTCACACCTCGGTTGTTATAGCCGACGCTGTGGCGGCAATTGCCGAACAAGGAGTACCAACGGTCGAGGTGCATATCTCGAACCTCGCTGCAAGAGAACCATTTCGACACAGCTCGCTAATTACACCCTATGCGGTTGGTTCGATCTGCGGATTTGGGATTAGAGGATATGAAATAGCTATAGGAGCGCTGCTCGACAGAGAATGATGGTAGTGGTTGTACTTGATAATGTGCGTTCGGCTCACAACGTTGGGTCTGTATTGCGCACGGCGGATTCACTGGGAGTGGAGAGCGTGGTTATGTGCGGAATTACTGCTACACCGCCGTCGAGAGAAATTCATAAAACAGCACTAGGAGCAGAATTTAGTGTAAAGTGGTGCTATGAGGCAAGCACGGTAGAGGCTATTGAGAATTTGAGAGACAAGGGTTTTATTATTGTGGCGGTAGAGCAAGTTGTCGGGTCGATAGATTTGAGAAGTTTTAGAATGGAGGCAGGCAGAGACTATGCATTTGTGATGGGAAATGAAGTTGATGGAGTCAGCGATGAGGTTGTCGAGCGGTGTGATAGTGTGGTGGAGATCGAGCAGTGCGGTGTCAAGAAGTCGTTGAATGTAGCAGTAGCAGCAGGTATAGTATTATTTACGGTAAAAAATTTATAGAGATGGCAGGTTCAAATTTTGTGGATTACGCAAAGATTTTTGCAAGTAGTGGTGAAGGAGGTAGTGGTGCGTCCCACTTCCGCAGGGAGAAGTTTGTGGAGTTTGGTGGGCCCGATGGCGGTGATGGTGGTCGAGGCGGGAGTATCATCCTTCGAGGTTCGACACACCATTGGACACTCCTACACCTGCGGTACAACAAACACTGGAATGCAGAGAATGGTGAGCGTGGCGGTGGTGCTCGTATGCACGGTGCCGATGGTAAGGATGTATATATTGATGTGCCGCTCGGAACTGTGGCAAAAGATGCTGAAACTATGGAGCAAGTTGCAGAGGTTGTAGAGGCAGGTCAAGAGGTTGTATTGTGCAGAGGTGGTCGTGGTGGTAAGGGCAACTGGCACTTTCGCACCGCCACGAATCAAGCTCCGAGATATGCTCAGAGTGGTGGGCAGAACGAAGAGGGATGGTTTGTTTTGGAGCTTAAGGTACTTGCAGACGTTGGTTTGGTGGGATTCCCCAATGCTGGGAAATCGACACTGTTGAGTGTGGTTTCGGCGGCAAAGCCAAAGATCGCAGACTATGCATTTACAACGTTAGAGCCAAACCTTGGAATTGTACAAGGGCGTGGAGTGAGTACGTTTGTTATGGCAGACATTCCCGGCATTATTGAAGGGGCAGCCGAGGGGCGTGGACTCGGGTTGAGGTTTTTGAGGCATATTGAGCGAAATTCAGCACTACTGTTTATGGTCAGCGCAGACGCCTCAAGCATAAAGCAACAGTATGAAATCTTGCTCGATGAACTCCGACAACATAACCCAGAGCTACTCGATAAAGAGCGTATGCTTGCAGTAACCAAAAGCGATATGCTCGATGAAGAACTAATGGAGGAAATGAATGAGGATCTACCTGATGGCATTGAATCTATCTTCATAAGCTCTGTGACAGGATACAACATTGATAGACTAAAGGATATGATATGGGAGCTCATACACAAATAGAGTTAATCGAGAAGTTTGTAGAGGGTCGCTACTCGGTCAAAGACTACCCAACGCTCCAAGATCAGTTCGAGAGGTGGAGTGCGCACAAGCCCCTTGCAGGATTACAAGTTGTAGATGCCACTCCGTTATTTACCAACACGCTGTTAAAGTACCGTTCGTTGATAGCCGCTGGTGCAGAGCTCATTATTGGGCAAAGTCCATTTATATCTGCCGATCCAAGGGTGCTCAATTTTTGCACAAATGATTTAGGGTTGAGTGTGGTTAATAGCACCAGTATTGGTAGAGCAGATGTTATACTTGACTGTGCGGCATCGTATATTACTTGCGCATCAACGTATGGTTATGTTGAGCTTACTCGCTCTGGGATCGAACGCTACCGAGAGCAAGGTGTTAGATGTTATGCTGCCGATAGCTCACGAGTAAAGGTTTTGGAGACAGAGTATGGCACGGGTGAGAGTTTCTTTAGGGCTATGGCACAGCTTGGCTATCAGCAGTGGAAAGGTAAGAGGTTGGTAGTCTTTGGTAGCGGTAAGGTTGGACGGGGTATTGTTCGGTATGGAAAGGAGTATGGTGCTGAGATTATAGTGGTTAGTGATCCAGAGATGAGAATAGATGGTGTTGAAATGGTAGATTACCGTGATAGATTTAGTGTGGATCGTGCAATCGAGGATGCCTACTGTGTGGTTATGGCAACGGGGGTTCTTCACGCTTTGCAACATACTGCAAGTATAGATGTTATTATGCACAGTTGTGCTCTTCTTGCCAATATGGGAGCAGAGGACGAGTACGGTGATGCTATACCTGCCAGTCGTACGTTGTGCAACAAAGGGACTGTAAATTTCATACTTGACGAGCCCACGCATTTACGATTTATTGATGCGACAATGACTTTGCATAATCACGGTGTTGAGTTTCTTGTTGGTAGCTCAGCGATAGTCGCTGGGATTATTAAGCCGAGTTTTGAGTATGAGGAATACTTATTGAGATTAACGCGAGCGAGTGGTCTTATATCTCTATAGTTTGAGTTAATACTTATTGTTATTCGGCAAGGATGTTTTCTATTACTATGGTGTATGTGGTTAAAATACACAACAAGATATTCAGATTTTCTCGTGCGGTGGGGGAGTTTTAGATCCACTTTGGATTAGTATGCTTTGAAAAATGTTTTAGTTAGTATTATTGGGCACAGATAACTAAAAAACTTTTTACCACAGTGTTGGCTAATTTACTATTTTAGAGTAGGTGATCAAAAGTTTTGGGTTTCACTTTTTCAAAAGTGAAGCCGCCGGCAGGCAGTGTTAGCAATGTCAAAAAACAAAAAAAGCAAAAAGGTCGCTTGGGGTGGCGACCGTCCGCAATTGGTAGTTTACTCTAAAGTTATCGGCGTGGACGACGGAGGGCACAGGCAAGGGAGCGTAAGCGAAGTTGCAGGTGTTCTCGTGGGGCGTCGGACACCCGCATTTGGTTTGTTTGCTTTATTATGGTGATGTGCTATTAGAGTAGGTAGTCAAAAGTTTTGATTTCACTTTTTCAAAAGTGAAGCCGCCGGCAGGCAGTGCGAGCTGTTTATGCCAAAAAGGTCGCTTGGGGTGGCGACCGTCCGCAATTGGTAGTTTGCTCTAAAATCAGTGATAAAAAAACAGCCAAAAAAGTGGCGACCGTTCACAAGTCGGAATATTAATCCAATAGTGCGCTACTC
>CAYJMA010000109.1:0-4576 GCA_964371475.1 uncultured Rikenellaceae bacterium
CCCAGGACCCCAACATTAAAAGTGTTGTGCTCTACCAGCTGAGCTACGGAATCTTACAATTAACCAACCTTGCTTCTGAGTACTGAATGAAACTAATCCCCCAAAAGCGAGTGCAAAGATAGGAAAGGTTTTTTCAAAAAACAAATTTTATGTTGCTTTTTCTCGAAAAAAATCTTAAATATTGATTCTCATCCCATCATAACCAAGTTTAATACCTTCTGGCAAATCTTCAGATACCACATCATACAGTCCCATCTGATGCGATATATGAGTGATTATAGCTCTTTGTGGAGAGATCTGCTCTATCATATCGAGTGCTTCGCTCAGGGTGAAGTGAGAGATGTGTTTTGTATGCCTAAGAGCATTTATCACAAGAACCTTAGGATGCTTAATAGCCTCAATCGTACTGCTACTTATATAGTTTGCATCGGTGATGTAGCACAAATCTCCAATTTTATAACCAAATATCGGAAGTTTATGGTGCATAACCTCTATTGGAGACACCTCTACTCCTGCAACACAGAATCCCTCGCTGCTAATCACTCGAAGATCCAATTCAGGAACTCCAGCATATCGCTCAATGGGGTCGACAAAGGCGTAGTCAAAATCCTTTCTCACAATCTCCGCTACCTGAGAACTACAATAAACCTCCATAGGTTTTCCTTGCAGATAGTTAAAGGCTCGAAGATCATCTATACCTCCTATATGATCTTTGTGCTGGTGAGTCAAGAGCACTGCATCAATATAACTAACCCTCTCTCTCAACATTTGGTACCGAAAGTCTGGACCAGCATCAATGATTATTCTACGCCCTTGCACCTCAACCATTGCCGAGGTTCTCAGACGCTTATCCCTGCTGTTGGAGGAAGAACACACCTCGCAGTCGCACCCAATCATAGGTACGCCTTGCGAGGTGCCTGTTCCAAGCAGAGTGAGAACCATATCAATAATCTATCAAAGACCTACAACCCTAACTGTTCCTTTATGATATTGATCTTCGCAGCAAGTAGTTTGTCGGCAGTTTCAAACGCTCCACTCCAAGATATTTTTGTGGTCACAGATATGTAGAACTTGATTTTAGGTTCTGTACCACTTGGTCTCATCGAGACAAGGGTTCCTTTCTCTGTCAAGTATTGCAATACATTTGATTTAGGGAAATCCAAATATTTTTCTTGTCCGTGCTGCCACATTCTTCCTTGCGAGTAGTCTCGGATTTCGGTAACCCTCTCCCCTGCAAACTCTTTAGGAGGGTTATCTCTAAAGTCTTTCATCATTTGTGCGATCTCCTCCACACCACTTTGACCTTTGCGAGTAATAGAGATCATATCCTCTTTGAATAACCCGTACAAAACATAGATGTCCATCAGCAGATCCCATAACCCAGTGTATCCCTCCTCACGTGCCCAAGCTGCACATTCGGCAGCAATAGCCAGTGATGCCACAGCATCTTTATCTCTTACCTTATCACCTATCAAATAGCCAAAGCTCTCTTCCCCTCCGCCAATGAACGTCATCTTACCTTCATTGCGTCTAATGATGTCGGCAATGAATTTGAATCCAGTCAACACCTCAAAGCACTCAACCTCCTCTTCAAACGCCATTGAGCTCAACAGGTCGGTTGTGACAATTGTCTTAACGATAAACTCCTTGCCTTTGAGTTTTCCAAGTTCTTTCCATCTGCGAAGTAGGTAGTATGTTAGAATAGCGGCTGTTTGGTTGCCATTGAGGAGTCTGAGTTCTCCGTTATAGTCACGCACTGCAAGTGCTTGACGGTCAGCATCAGGGTCAGTTGCCATAACTATATCTGCGCCTATTTCGTTGGCAAGATCCACTGCCATCTTCAGAGCTGCTGGCTCTTCGGGGTTTGGAGAGTGCACGGTTGGGAAGTTGCCATCGTTGATATTCTGTTCGGCAACGGTGTGAACATTAGTAAAACCATAAGCGGCAAGTGCGGCAGGAACAAGATGAACTCCAGTTCCGTGAATCGGCGTATATACTATCTTTAGATCGTTGTGTTTTGCAACAGCCTCTGGCGATAGCGATAGACCCTTTATCATAGCGAGGTATTTATCGTCCATATCCTTGCCAAGTTTTATGATCTCGCCTTTGGATATATCATTCTTTACAAGGCTAATGCTCTGGATTTTATCGACTTCGTTAATAATATTCTGGTCGTGAGGGTAGATTACCTGTGCTCCATCGGACCAATATGCCTTGTAGCCGTTATACTCCTTAGGATTGTGCGATGCGGTTATTACCACGCCGCTTTGGCACCCAAGCTCGCGAATAGTAAAGCTCAGCTCAGGGGTAGGTCTAAGGCTTTCAAAGAGGTATACCGTAAAGCCGTTTGCTGCAAAGACCTTAGCGGTGGTTTGTGCAAATAGTTCGCTATTATTACGACAATCATAAGCTACGGCAACCTTTATTTTTTTGTTCTCAAAATATCTTTTCAAGTAGTTTGAAAGCCCTTGGGTTGCCATCGACACGGTGTATATATTCATACGATTTGTGCCAACTCCCATTATTCCACGTAGTCCGCCGGTGCCAAATTCAAGAGTACGGTAGAAGCTTTCGGTAAGCTCTGCTTCGTTGTTTTCCATCAAGTGGCGAACTTCATCTTGAGTCTGTGTGTCATAGCCATTACTTAGCCAGGTATTGGCACGTTCTAAAATTTTTGGATCCATTGTTTATCTATGATATTTTGGTTTGAAATTCTGAGTTCAAAGGTAACATTTTTTTCTAAATACAAATAGAAAATTGATATAACTTTATGGATGGCGGTGTTGAGAAAAAAGTTAAAAATATCGCCTCTTGAAAATCAGTGAGTTGAGACAGTGTGCTGTAGATTAAGTGTGTTTTAAGTTGTTGATAAATATCCTGTTATGTAATTTATATTATGTAGTAGTTTACCTGCCGGTTGCCACCAATCCAAGTAAACAGTGAGATGTGATATTGTCCTAATATATCACTACAAAATTATTATCTAAAAAACAAATGATTTATTTTTTTTTTTAATGAAAAATGCCATCATATTTGCATCACAGAATATCGGAGAAAGTTATTTTTAATTACCTCCAATATTGACCCACCAAAAATACTAAAACGACTTGGAATGGTAAAATATTTACCCAGAATTTCTTATGCAAAGTAACGAACATTACAAACTTGAATGGGCTAAATGCTTGAATCAGATCGAGAAGATGTGCTCCTCGGAGGAGTTCTCTCGGTGGTTTACTGTTATGGAGCCTATTGGGTTTGATAGCGGGATTCTTCGTATAGCTGTTCCAAGCAAGACGCATTCGGAGCATATTGAGCGTAATTTCATCCCTATTTTGCGCAGTGTAATTCGCGATAGTTTCGGTGATAATACACGCCTACAGTATGCATTTCCAGACTCTGCATCAGTTGCCACACCTCAGGTCCATACCAAGGGTGAGACAGTGTCGTCAAAGAATGTGTATGTAGTGCCGGGGCTCAAAAAATCAGAGTTTGACTCTCAACTAAACGAATCTCTTAATTTCGATACATACATAGAGGGTAGCTGTAATCGTCTGACTCGATCTGCAGGTCGTGAAATTGCACTAAGCCCTGGTACTACAGCATATAACCCACTATTTGTTTTCGGTAATTCGGGGCTCGGTAAAACACACGTTATTCAAGCCATAGGCAATGAAATTAAGGCACGTAATCCTCAGGCTCGGGTGCTGTATGTAAGCTGTGATAACTTTCAGAGACAGTTCCAACGTGCAACCTTCAGAAAGGAGCTCAACGATTTTATCTACTTCTATCAAACAATAGATGTTCTTATTGTCGATGACATTCAAGAGATTGCCGGTAAGCCAGGTACGCAAAATGTCTTCTTTAATATCTTTAATCACTTGAAGATGCTTGGCAAGCAAATCATCTTGACAGCCGATCGTCCGCCAGTAGAATTAGAGGGTATTGACGAGAGGTTAATTACTCGTTTTAAGTGGGGGTTGCCAGCCGAATTGACGCCACCAGATTACAGCACAAGACTTGCGATCTTACGATCTAAATCTTCACTGATGAGGATTTCGGTAGATGACGAAGTATTGAAGTTCTTAGCCGAGAACATCAAAACGAATGTTCGCGAGTTGGAGGGAGCATTGACATCGATTAGTGCAAATTCAAAGCTGCTTGGCACGCCTATAACTCTTGAACTCACAAGATCAATTATGCGCAACATTGTTAGTTTCACTCTTAAGGAGGTAACAGTAGAATCTATATTGGAGCTTGTGTGTTCTGTAATGGGTGTTACAGTAGATGATGTGATATCTAAGCGCAAAACTCGTGAAATAGCGTCTGCGCGACAAGTTGCAATGTTTATTTGTAAGCAGCGAACAAAATCGACTTTGAAATCAATTGGAGGAGCTTTTGGTGGTAGGACTCACGCCACTGTTATGCACGCTTGTCGAACTGTTCCAAACCTTATAGAAACAGATAAAATTCTCAAATCTCAGGTGGAGGAAATCGAGAGAAAGCTCCAATATTAACGTGTGATGGAGTCCGCCAACTTGCGTTGCTTATCTGACCGCCCTCCGTCGTACGTCTTTTG
>CAYJMA010000110.1:0-4481 GCA_964371475.1 uncultured Rikenellaceae bacterium
GACATAAAAAAAGTAGTTTGATGAAAACGTCTTCATTAAACTACTAATAATTATCAATATTACAATAACTTACAGAGGTTTTACCAACTGTTTTTTACCATTATATCATTTAAGATTATAGAGCAAACTACCAATTGCGGACGGTCGCCACCTCAAGCGACCGTTTTGCTTTTTCTTACCAATGATTTTATAGCAACTAACCATAGGCGGACGTACGACTCCCCCCAATAGTCGACAGTGGTGGAGTCCGCCAACTTGCGTTGACTCTTTGGACTCCCTCAGTCGTACGTCTTTTGCGTGCAAACTACAAAATAGCAAAAAGGTCGCCACCCCCTGCGACCCCTTTGCTATTTTGTTACAAGACAACCTGCTAAAACTGCCTGCAGCCAACTTCACATTCTGACTATTCTACTCTAACATTGCCTATAATCCTTAATTGTCAGCTATAGAGCATACAAAACCCATATGCTAAGATCCCATCGCATATATATGCAGATCACAAACCCCACAAGTAATCAATCTACCCAGCAACTAAGAAGATTTGCACTACCCTCAATCTCAATGGAATCCACCACAGCCGGTATAAGAACTGTATCTCCACAACAAATCTCTGTCTTATGTCCATCTTCAACAGTAATAACTCCCTCACCCTCGGTGCATATAAAAATAGTAAAAGAATCTCGTGCAGAAAGGTCAATATCCATAGAACCCTGAAGCTCAATGATCGACGACGAAAAGTAATCGCACCTTTGGAGTACAACCTCCTGATTCTCCACCCCACTCTTCGTAACATTAAAATCCCCACCCTTGCTATAATCAATTGCATCTAAAGCCAACTCCGTGTGCAACTCCCTACGCTTACCCTCACCATCCACTCTATTGAAATCATACACACGGTACGTAATATCCGAAGTTTGCTGAATCTCGGCAAGAACTATCCCACTGCCTATGGCGTGAATCGCACCTGCTGGTATAAAATATGTCTCGCCAGGCTTAACCTCGTGAGCAAGCAACAACTCCTCCAAGCGCTGTTCCTTTAGATACTGCATATACTTTGCTTTATCTACCTCTTGATTAAAACCAAGGTAGATCTTCGCACCCGATTCAGCGCTGATTATATGCCACATCTCGGTCTTACCATACGCTCCGTGACGAGACTTTGCAAGCTCATCATCGGGGTGAACCTGAATCGAGAGATTGTCCTGAGCGTCAATAAACTTGATAAGAAGTGGAAACTCCTCGCCATACCTCTCAAAAACACTCGCGCCAACCAAATCATCCATATATACCTCCACCAACTCAGAAAGGCTGTTACCCCTCAACTGACCACTACCCACAACCGACACATCACCCTCTACCCCAGACAGCTCCCAACTCTCTCCTATTAACTCTCCACTGCCCTTGGGCAAACGCTTACCAAGCGAACTCTCCAAAGCTCGACCACCCCAAATACGCTCCTTATAAATCGGAGTAAACTTTATTGGATACATAAAAATCTATTAAAATCTGCAAATAGAGACTATTCTACTGCCTCTATCGTTACTACTGTAATGGTGTCTCGTATGACTGGAAACCCCGAGAGTGAATTTATCACCTCATACACTATCTCAGCCTTACACTCTATGACAGAATCTGCATCCTGCAAAACTGCATTGAAGTCAATAGCCTCAACACTTGGAAGCAATTCGTAGAACTTCTCCTCTATGATATTATAGAGCGTAGTGTCTACATCAACTGCATTCTCACCCTTTATAGTATAGGTCTGGTTAAGCAGCAAATCACGGTCAAGAAGGTATCTCCCCAAGGTAGTATCGATGTACACCTGCGCACTCTTCTCAATATGGGTATTGGAAGGATTGTCATAGTCTGGGTTAATCCACATCGTGTCGGAGAGCTGCGCTACTGCACGATAGGTAAATGGAATCTCTACATCATAACTCGAACTCGAATTAAGACAACTCGTAAACGAAAAGCTTAGTAGGCCAATTAGACCAAAAATTGTTCTTTTTTTCATCTTTTTATATCTGTTTTTTTATCTTAAAAATAGTAATTCACGGTACTTAGGTAGCGGCCACATCTCGTTGTCCACAATCAACTCCAATTTATCGATATGGAAACGTATCTCCTCCAACTTTGGTGCAACTTTGTCGTGATAGGCTATTGCCTTCTCGCGCTCGCACTCTATCTTATTGGCAATTTTGCGATGCTCAATCATCTCATCTACATCGGCGCGAATAGAGTTAATGTGCTTCGAGATCTTCTCAATGAGCATCATATCCCTACCTGCTATCTCCTGCACTGAATCTGCCGACTTATACAATCTAACCACTTTGTCTACCTTGTCAAGCAGATGGGCCTGGTAGTGGGAAGCAACCGGCATAATGTGGTTCATTGCCAGATCTCCCATCACTCGTGCCTCGATCTGAATCTTCTTAGTGTAGGTCTCCCAGTTTACCTCGGCACGGGCGTGGATCTCTGCCTCGGTCATAATACCAAGATTGGTCATCATATCTACTGAAGGCTTATCAAGCATAGTGTCGAATATGAGCGGCACTGAACTCTCGCAATGAAGACCACGCGCCTCGGCCTCAACCTTCCACTCGTCACTGTATCCATTGCCATCGAAATGAATCGGACGACTCTCCTTAATGTATCCCTTCAATAACTCAACTGTGGCTACCTCGAAACTCTTACCAGTGGACATCAACCCCTCAAGCTCGCTCCTAAAACGAATCAACTGCTCGGCAACTGCTCCATTAATAACGGTCAGTGCTCCACCGCAATTCGCCGTTGAACCAACTGCTCTAAACTCGAAACGATTGCCCGTAAATGCAAAGGGCGATGTGCGATTCCTATCAGTGTTGTCGATAAAAAGCTCTGGAATATGTGCAATACCTGTCATAAAACGACCCTTGTCATCCATCATAATTCTGTCGTCTGCACTATCGTCAATCAAGTGGTCAAGCACTGCCGTGAGCTGAGCGCCAAGAAATACTGAGATAATGGCTGGGGGTGCTTCGTTTGCGCCAAGGCGGTGAGCGTTCGTTGCGCTGCTTATCGCAGACTTCAACAATCCGTTGTGCTTATGAACAGCAACAAGGGTGTTTACCAAAAAGGTGATAAACTGCAAGTTCTCTTTCTCGTTCTTACCCGGTGCATAAAGATTAACTCCCGTAGAGGTACCCATAGACCAGTTGTTATGCTTCCCCGAGCCGTTAATACCGGCATAGGGCTTCTCGTGAAGAACAACCCTAAATGAATGCTTGCGTGCTATCTTCTTCATAACACTCATAAGCAATAGATTATGGTCATTGGCAAGGTTAGCCTCCTCGAAGATCGGAGCCAACTCGAACTGCCCTGGAGCAACCTCATTGTGGCGAGTCTTTGCAGGAATACCAAGCTCCAAACAAGCATACTCCAAATCTCGCATATAGGCAGCAACTCTGGTTGGTACTGAACCAAAGTAATGATCCTCAAGCTGCTGATTCTTTGAACTTTCGTGTCCCATAAGAGTGCGACCGGTCAATACCAAGTCGGGGCGAGCTGCCCATAGACCCTCGTCAACCAAAAAGTACTCCTGCTCCCAACCCAAAAAAGTTGTAACGCTATCAACGCTCTGATCAAAGTATTTACAAACAGCTGTTGCTGCCTTATCTACTGCTTCGATCGATTTGAGCAGGGGAGTCTTATAGTCAAGAGCCTCGCCTGTGTATGACACAAAAATAGTTGGAATACAGAGTGTAGAACCCATTATAAAGGCAGGTGAGGTGGGATCCCAAGCGGAGTAACCGCGCGCCTCGAACGTGGAGCGTGTACCGCCATTTGGAAAGGACGAAGCGTCGCCCTCCTGCTGCATTAATAACTTGCCTGAAAACTCCTCAACTACGCCTCCGTGACCGTCGTGCTCGATAAATGCATCGTGCTTCTCGGCTGTCCCACCCGTAAGCGGCTGAAACCAGTGAGTATAGTGAGTTGCTCCGTTCTCCATAGCCCACTGCTTCATACCAATTGCTACGGCATTTGCCACCTCTCTGCTTAGTCCAATATGGCTCTCAATGGTTGCCTGAAGTGCCTCAAAAACTGACTTTGGAAGGTACTTGCGCATCTTCTCTTGATTAAAGACCTTACAAGCATAGTACTCACTCGGACGAACCGATGGTGCTGGAACTTCTAAGGCTTTTCGCGAAATGGCTGCCTCTACCACTTTGAATCTAAGATTGCTCATTGTCTCTGTTGTTTTTTTGAGTTAGTAAATTTTTAGTTCTGCGTATCTCTGCACTTTTAGTTTCATTGTTACTCACCCTTCCTTTCTTCTACATTGCTCTTGCTCCCTTGTTCTCTTCCCCCTCTCACTCTTCCCCTACACGCTCTCGCCCCTTCTCCTGTATCTCTCCCCTTGTATCTTCCCCCCCTTGTATCTCCCCCCCCCTGTATCTTCTCCTCCCCCTTGTATCTTCTCCCCCCCCCTTGTTGCCCAGGGG
>CAYJMA010000111.1:0-4270 GCA_964371475.1 uncultured Rikenellaceae bacterium
GCGACCGTCCGCATTTGGTAGTTTGCTCTAAAGCTCTCGGAGTGGACGACGGAGGGCACTCCGCAAAAGGAGCGATCAGCGATTTTGCAGGTGTCCTCGTGGGGCGTCGGACACCCGCATATGGTAGATTGCTCTAACTGATAGCCAAAAAAGTGGCGACCGTCCGCAATTGGATAGTTTGCTCTAAAGCTCTTGATGCAGCCCTCGTGGAGCGTCGGACACCCGCATTTGTTAGTTTGCTCCAATGATAGCCTAAAAAGTAGCACCCCTCCGCAATCTTATAGTTTGCGCACAGACGTAAAACTCCCTACTTGTCTCACTCACCTGCTGTAAAATATTCGGAGTATCTCTTCTTAGGCAAGAATAACCTCTCCAGAATATTTCATTGATCCGCAAAACTTCTCAGCTATCCTCTAACTAATGTAGACAAAAAAAGAGATGAGAGAAAAGTATATTTTCTCCCATCTCTTTTTTTCGCCAAGTCTCTCAATAACTATTTTCTTAGTCCGAGTGCCTTGATGATAGTACGGTATCTCTCTATATCAGTGCGCTTTAGGTAGTCCAAAAGGCTACGGCGCTTACCCACAAGTCTGAGTAGGGAACGCTGCGTTGCATAGTCGTGCTTGTTCGCCTTGAGGTGACCTGTAAGGTGGCTGATACGGTGAGAAAATAGGGCAATCTGACTCTCAGGAGAACCAGTGTCCTGCTTAGACTTTCCGTAAGCAGAGAATAACTCTTGCTTCTTTTCAGCTGATTTGTAATTCATCTTTTTTTCGTTAGTTTGTACTGTGTATAAAACTGCTCCCCTCGCTTTCTCTACTATCAAAAAAATCAAAGGGAGTGCAAAGATAGTATTAAAATTTGCAGTGTGCAAACTTTTGCATAATTTTTTTTATCTTTGTGCGTTCATATTTGTAAAGCACAAATTGAGAAACACTATGAAGTATATATTTTCACTACTACTGTTGCTCCTTACTAGTTTCGGAGCAAAGGCTCAAGAGAGTCCCGAGAAAACAAAATCTCAAATCCGCAAAGAACAAAGAGCTCAGAAAAAAGCGGAAGAGTTGAAAGAAGCACAAAGACTTGTGGAGACAGGCTGCTTTACATTCGTTGCCGAACGAATGTTGAGCTCTATGCCACGGGGAAATAGAAACCTTAATTCATACTACTTCCTCGAAATATCTAAAGACAAAATAGTGTGCCTACTACCCTTCTATGGCAAGATGAACAATGTGGATATTAATAACTCAAACCCGTTTGAGTTCGAAAGCTCGGACTTCTCAATAGATGAGATAAAATATAACGACAAATCTGTCGAAATAACATATGATATTGACCCCGAGGATGGAAATAATCACTACAAGATCCTTATGGAGGTCTTCAGTCTGGAGTCTGTTTCAATTAACGTAATACAGAATCAAGGCGATGCTATACTCTTCTCAGGGTATATAGAACCAACTAAAAACAAGACAAAATAGATTATGATTGATGAACTTATTGGAGCAATAGTCGAGGCTATTGAGGATAAAAAAGGCGAGGATGTGGTCGTAATGGATCTCAGGGAATTGGATGGAGCGGTATGCGATGCCTTTGTTATCGCAACGGCACACTCAACAGTACAAGTAGCAGCTATTGCATCGGGAGTGGAAGACGATGTGTGGAAAAAACTGAACGAAAAACTTATCAGAACAGATGGTATGCAAAATGCCGTGTGGGTGGCTATGGACTACGGTAATGTTATGGTACATATATTCCTTGACGAGACCAGAGAGTTCTATAAACTTGAAGAGCTGTGGGCAGATGCTAAAGTGATTAAACACTAAACTCAGAGTAGTTTGCCATAGTATCAAAAAAAAAAATTTTTAAGAGTAAAAACGCTTTAACACAATAACAAAAAATTGGCACAAAATAAACCAACACAAAGCAAAGGAAAACCAAACGTTAATATGTTTTGGATATGGGCGATACTTATCGCAGGTATTCTTCTATTCAACGTAGTGGGAGGAAGTGGTGAGTCTCAAAAGGAGATTACATCGAAATACCTATTTGAAACGATTATCCCCCGAGGTGAGCTCGAAAAAATTGTAATCGTCAACAAAGAAACAGCCGAGGTTACGATCACGAAGAATGCTGTGACTAAGTATAAAGAAATTGCAGAGTATAAAAACATTGCGGAGCAAGGCCCTCAGTTCTACTTCAATATTGGAGATCTCGCAATATTTGAAACAAGGTATTCCAAGGAGCTTGAATCTAAGAACTCACTGCCTGCACTTGTCTTCGAGATTAGAGATGGCGGTTTCTGGGAGGTTGTACTCAGCTCGCTACCATTTATCATAATGATTGTATTTCTAATCTTTATGTTTAGGAGAGTTGGAGGTGGCGCATCTGGCGGCGGCGGAGGTGGAACAAGTATGTTCAATGTCGGCAAGAGTAAAGCTAAACTATTTGACAAGGATAGCGAAGGAAAGATAACGTTTAAGGACGTTGCCGGGCTTGAGGAAGCAAAGGTAGAGGTGATGGAGGTGGTGGACTTTCTCAAACGACCAGAAAAGTATAAGGAACTGGGAGGTAAGATCCCTAAAGGTGCACTACTTGTAGGCCCTCCCGGTACGGGTAAAACGATGCTGGCAAAAGCCGTTGCTGGTGAGGCAGGAGTGCCGTTCTTCTCGATGAGCGGTAGTGATTTCGTGGAGATGTTCGTAGGTGTTGGTGCCTCCAGAGTCCGAGACCTATTTGCAACTGCCAAGGCAAAAGCTCCGTGTATTGTGTTTATCGACGAAATTGATGCTATCGGTCGTGCTCGTGGTAAGAATTCAGGGTTCTCAAGCAACGATGAAAGAGAAAACACACTAAACCAACTCCTTACCGAAATGGACGGATTTGGAACAAATGCTGGAGTTATCATACTTGCCGCTACGAACCGCGCTGATATACTCGATAAGGCTTTGCTTCGTGCCGGGCGTTTCGACAGGCAGATTCACGTAGACCTGCCAGAAAAGAGCGAACGAAAAGCAATCTTTGATGTATATCTTAAGAAGTTAAAGTTAGACCCTACGCTTGATACGGAGTTTTTGGCTCGCCAGACACCAGGGTTTTCCGGGGCAGACATCGCAAATACTTGCAACGAAGCAGCACTAATTGCAGCTCGTGCAAGCAAGAAACATATCGAGAAGCAAGACTTCTTGGATGCGGTCGATAGAATAATTGGCGGCCTTGAAAGAAGAAGTAAAGTGCTCAAAGATAGCGAAAAGCGTGCAATTGCATTTCACGAGGCAGGGCACGCCACTGTTAGCTGGTTTTTGAGGTATGCTAATCCACTGCTCAAGGTTACTATAATACCAAGAGGTCGTGCGCTTGGCGCGGCGTGGTATCTGCCCGACGAAAGGCAAATTACTACCAAAGAGCAGATGTTACACGAAATGGCATCGTTGCTTGGTGGGCGCGCAAGTGAAGATCTAACCTTTGGCGTGGTTAGCTCTGGTGCTCTCAACGATCTGGAGCGTGCAACCAAACAGGCATACGCTATGGTGGCATATTATGGTATGAGCGACAAGGTTGGAAATCGAAGTTACTTTGACTCTTCGGGTTCTGATATGACATTCTCAAAACCATATAGCGATGACACAGCAAAGCTCATCGACGACGAAGTAAAAGTGTTAATTGACCAAACCTATCAAACGGCTATTAATATTCTCAAGGAACAACAAGAAGGATTAAATAAACTTGCCGAATTGTTGATCGAAAAAGAGATAATCTTTGCTGAGGATCTCGAAGCGATATTTGGAAAGAGGGATGGTGCAGAATCACAGGATGGGGATCAGCAGCAGTAGATGACAGTATTTTTTATAGCATTAGGTGTTGTAGCCTTCTTTGTTTTAGCTATTTCTATCACGTTGATTGTGAAGGGTCGCAACATTCAGGGGGATGTTGGTGATAATCCCAATATGCAGCGATTGGGGTTACGATGTACCGTTGAGGAGATGTCAGATGGTGGGGTAAATTGCCCATCTGCTCCTGAGGGTGGTTGTTCTACTTGTAGTGATAAGGAGCGTAATTGTTGCTAAGTTATTGTTTATAGACTGTCAAGTTATTACACTACGGACATATTTTTCTCATAGCACTTTCGTTTTGAGTTTGTATGTGCAATATGTTAAGAGTAGGTAGCCAAAAGTTTTGATTTCACTTTTTCAAAAGTGAAGCCGCCGGCAGGCAGTGATATCAATGTCAAAAAATAAAAAAGTCAAGACGGTCGCTTGGGGTGGCGACCGTC
>CAYJMA010000112.1:0-4136 GCA_964371475.1 uncultured Rikenellaceae bacterium
CTCCCTCAGTCGTACGTCTTTGCATGCAAACAGCTATATTGCGGACGGTCGCCACCCCAAGCGACCGTCTTGACTTTTTTATTTTTTGACATTGATAACACTGCCTGCCGGCGGCTTCACTTTTGAAAAAGTGAAATCAAAACTTTTGACTACCTACTCTAATCATTACCTATATTATTAGTTGTTAGCTAACTATCATAGAGCCAAAAAACCAAGCACTATGATGAAAAATCTTCGTTACCTCTGCCCCACAAAATTAACTAAAAAACCTAAGGCGACCACCGCTCCTCGCACAATGTTCATCTTCAAATAGATATATCATACCACCGCAATATTACAGTGATCCTAAAAAAACGTTGCTCCTGAACACAAAACTTTTCCTCGCTCGACCACACAAAGGCATACTTTATGCATCAATACACTGTAATATGCGTAATCTACCCCATATAGCCATTCTACTCATATTTACATCAATGTTGAGTAGTTTACAAGCACAGGACACTCTATACTTTCCGTGCACCTCCAACATTAACTACGAGATCGAGATACGCTCACGTATCGATGGTACTATTGCTACCTTACATATCCACAATGAGAAAAGCGTCCGCAAAGGTGAATTACTTGCCACAATAGATGCAACTGAGTATGAGCAACGCATAAAAATATGCCTTGAGGAATTAAAATCCGCGCAACGCAATGTGTCCGAAGCATACAGAGTATATAGACGCGTGGTGAGTCGAAAACAACGAGGTGCTAAACGACGCAGAGCGATTGCAGAGCTTTCACGATGCCGCGCAGAGGTAAACCGAGCCAAATTTGCTCTCAATGACGCTCGGATTTCACTATCACACACTAACATTCACGCTCCTATGGACGGTACAATAACCTTTACAAAGCACCGCGTAGGTCATCGTATAGAGACCAACACCCATATAACAACACTAAGGAATATCGATACGATATCCCTTAGTGTAACAATTCCGTTGAAGCTCTACGCAAGTCTCATCTTAGAGAATCCCTCTCGAAAAAGGCTCTACAACGATGAATCTCTTATCGCTCTGAGTGCGGTTTACCTACCGACAAGGCAAAGACATCCCTTTAATTGCATCTATCTTCGTACTGTTAGGCAAGAGAACAGTGTAATAATACATCTGCTTCTTCCCAACCCTCAAAGAACAATATCGTTAGAGGATTCCCTCACACTTGCGCTCTTTCGCAGCGGTCGTTAGGCTTTAAGTTTTCTTCTCTCTGAGAGAGTGGTTAAAATTCTCTTTCAATGGCAGCAGAGAACGACTCAAGATCTCTACCTCCATCATAAATCGTCATATCGTCTTCAAGTGGAATAAGAACAAAAGCAGGTATACTCTGAATACCAAATGCTCTACTTACGTTAGGACACTTATCGATGTCAATTTTGTAGAAGTCCACATTTTTGTACTTTGCCGCAAGCTCGACGTATGTAGGTGCAAAAACCTGGCAAGGGCCACACCAAGTTGCAGTAAAGTAGAGAACTGCGTCATTTTCGCCCACAAAATCCCACTCATCACCTTGTAGTTCGCTGAAGACTTTTTGGTAGAATTGACTCTCGTTTACCTCAACAACTTGACCTGCGGTAGGTGAACCCTGAGCACACGCATTTAGAAATGTCACACAAAATAGCAGTGACGCAAAAATTAGATTTTTCATAGTTTTTTTAAGTTTTTGGTTAAAAAACAAATTTCTCGACCAAGCTATATAACCTTGACCGAATACAAAGGTACAAAAATTATCTCAATTTTCATAATCTGGGGACTACTTTGCAGACAATTCTTGCCACTTTTTAGCAATTTCACCCCTGCCAAGTGGACACTCTGCGCATCTGTCCCTTTTGCAATATTCGTTGTTGAGTTGCACCAACGCTTGGCTATCAAACGACGATGTAGGCTGCCAATACTCGCTCCTCCACTTGCGCAACATTGCAAACGATTCGGCTTTAATCTCATTGTAGAATCTCTCTGCACGTCGCACATATCTATCATCGTCGAGCAGCGTTGTGCTCACAAAGAGCATTGGAATAACGAAGTTTATGATTATCAACTCCACTCTATCCTCAGACAACCTCGCCTTACTGCCCCCAAGCCCCTTGCTTGGGGCTGAATGCGTGTGCCAATAATCTGGAAGCTCAACATCAAACATTGCTTTAATCTCCTCTATTGACTCAAAGCCAAGAACTTTGTCAAAGAAATCGGGATGTTCGCAAAGCACCATCACGGCTCTAACCATCGACAGTGCTGGAGATGATGTCGGGCGAACAGACACTTTGTTCCACCGCGGAGCAATAGACTGATGACCCTTAGCCGATATATACCTATCATACTCCTTTTGCAACATCTGAGTATAGCTATCCGCCGCTGCCTCTACAACATCGAGTAATCCCGCAGTACCCAACATAGCTGCAATTATATAGTGTGGTCTCGTGTAGTGCATTCCCACAAAGCCATAGGGCACAAGCTCTGCTACTCTTCTCAACTCCTCCTTATCTTTGCTTGCCGCACCCAGAGCATACAAAAAGTTTACATAACATCCCTCATTCCAATCATTGTCCTCACGCAGAAGAACATCCATAAACTCTGCGGATTTTCTCGCGATTCTCTCATCAAGCAGCGTGCTAAGCATTTGAGTTCGCTCAACAGTAGGCAAACTTGCAAAGAGCGATGTACACGATATCGGCAGTCGTCTATAAAACTCGAAGAGTGAAGCATCTGGGGTTAATTGACAACTCAACAACACCCGGCTCGGGTTTATAAGCACCGTGTCTTGATTTATTACCAGGTGCAAGATTATGTTATCATACTTAGGGTCTACGGCACTCATCTTTCCACGCCAGTCAGAGCTATTTTCGTCTATTTTAACCCCTCCGCTAAGCATCTCTCCTGTTGTGCGGTTGTAGATTCTGGCTCCCGAGAAGTCTGCCGCCGCACCTACCCGGGCTACTCCTCTGTCAATAATTTCGTAGTCTCCAACGGGATAGTAGCTCAGTGCATTATGATCAAAGAACCCTCCTTGCCACAATAACGATAGAAATTTCACTACATTCATTATCCCAATACCCTACATTTTCACACCACAAAAGTATCAATTTTATTAAAATAATTAATATCTTTGCTCGATTTTATTGATCAAATATACAAAATAATAATGGGAAGAGCATTCGAATTTCGCAAAGCACGAAAAATGAAAAGATGGGGTACAATGGCAAGAACATTTACTCGAATTGGTAAAGAGATAGCAATTGCTGTCAAGAATGGCGGGCCTGACCCCGACAACAATCCAAGACTTAGAGTGCTTATGCAAAATGCAAAGGCCGCAAATATGCCCAAAGACAATGTGGAAAGAGCAATAAAGCGAGCCTCAAGCAAGGAGATGGAAAACTACAAAGAGATTAGTTATGAAGGGTATGGGCCATATGGAGTGGCAATCTTTGTTGATGCAGCTACGGACAATAACACTCGAACTGTGGCTAATGTCCGTTCGTACTTCAACAAAGCTGGAGGTTCGCTCGGGACCCAAGGCTGTCTGGGATTCCTCTTCACCCATCAGGTGGTATTTAAGGTTGCTGTGGCATCGCTTGGGGATATGAGCATCGATGAGTTTGAGCTCGAACTAATCGACTTTGAAATAGATGAGGTTTTTGAGGACGAAGGAGAGATTGTCATCTACGCTCCCTTTGAGGCATACGGTAAAATTCAACACTACTTGGATCAGAAGAATTTGGAGATTATCAGCGGAGAGTTCGAGAGGGTTCCGACCGGTGAGCTGAAGGAGCTTGACGAAGAGCAGAGTGCGGCCATTGAAAAACTTCTTGAAAAATTCGAAGAAGATGAAGATGTGACGAATGTCTTTCACAATGCGCAACTATCATCATAGAGGTTTGGTATGACCGCGAAAATGCGGTGGAGGGGGGGGGCTATAAATTTTCTCTATAAGTTTTATGTGGCAAAAGTATCAGAGATACTTTCTGTATTGTTGTGGATTTTGTTTGCTCTGTTATGGTGATGTTCTATTAGAGTAGGTAGTCAAAAGTTTTTGATTTCACTTTTTCCCGCAGATTAAAGTTGTAAATGCGACACTTTGTTCTTTTGTTTGTTTATTACGGT
>CAYJMA010000113.1:0-3830 GCA_964371475.1 uncultured Rikenellaceae bacterium
ACAAAGTGTCGCATTTACAACTTTAATCTGCGGAAAAAGTGAAATCAAAACTTTTGGACACCTACTCTAAGTAACATTGCATACGCGCTTCGTTATCCACCATTGAGCATACAAAAACCAATATTGCCTAATTAGAAATAAGATACCATAACACACAAATTTTGCTCTGTTCGAAAGTCGCCTATCTTAGCCGTTTGTACCGCTCCAGTATAGATTGCCGTATTGCATTATATTCTTTAATTTGCTCTATCTTATCTTGGTCAATGATATCCAAATCCTCATTCAAACTACGCTGAAGATCCTCAATGCGACTCTCAACCACCTTGCTCTTGTATAGCAAGATTGCCTTAGGTACCGATTTCCATAGAAGAGCTCGCTCGCTCTCAGGACTCATATCATACCTATCCCATATCACACTGGCTGTATGAGCCTCATCCTTTGCGAGAATGTCAGCAACGGTCTGAGAAATCTCGAAATCCTCGCTGCTCAATAGCTCACCCGTTGTGGGAACAGCGCCACGACGCAAACCCTCACGATATAGTTTCATAATAGCCGCATAGCAAGGAGTCTCAAACTCTATGCTATCGCTATCAAGTTCCTGGATTATGGTCTCGGCAACTGGCATCTCAACAATATTGTCAGTGGATAGCTCATACTTGAAGTTCTCTGCTCCATACTTCACCAAGTATCCCGTCAATTCGCCCTCAAGTACAACCAATGAACTATGCCCCTTTGTGCCCGTATCTGGGTGCCTCGATAACTGTTCTTCACTTTTCGGAGCATCGCTTCGAGCATCAGTATCCCGTGGCCTTGGAATCGCGCGAGGATTCGGAATTGCAATGATGGCAGTAACAACTGCACGACTCAGCACATCATAACTAATGTCAAGATCCTTTGCACACTGCTTTATGTATACTTCTCGAGTTATATTATCCTCAATGGATGCAATGGACTGCACAATGTCGTTTATCAGAGCGGCCTTCTCAGACGGCGTAGCGTTACCATCGCCGAGAAGTATACGTGTCTTAAATCGTAAGAAATCCTCCTCATTGAGAGCAATATACTGCTCTAACTCACTTGCTGTGTGCCTCCTTGCAAAACTGTCCGGGTCGTCGCCCTCTGGAAGTGGAACAACCTTTACGTTTACTCCCTCCTTTAGCATCATATCAATACCACGCAGTGATGCCTTTATCCCTGCCTGATCACCATCATAGATGACAGTTATGTTTTTCGAAAAACGCTTTATTAACTTTATTTGATACTCTGTCAAAGCCGTTCCGCTACTCGACACAACGTTCTCAACACCGCTCTGGTGCATCTGCATAACGTCGGTGTAACCCTCAACAAGAATACACCTATCCTTCTGCGTGATAGCCTTCTTTGCTTGAAATATACCATACAAACTTTGACTCTTGTCGTAGACATCACTTTGAGGAGAGTTCAGATACTTTGCAGTCTTCTTGTCGTTGGACATTATTCGCCCACCAAACCCTATGATTCTACCCGTTAGAGAGTGAATCGGGAAGATCACTCGTCCAGCAAACCTATCGTAGTATTTATTCTTATGGGGAGTCTCTCGGATAATTGTAAGTCCGGTTTGAGTGAGAAACTTCTCTGCAAAACCCTCCTTTATAGCCTGCTGCGAAAGAGTGTCGTTCGATGAAGAGTTGGGGCAGTAACCGGCAGAAAACCTCTTAATTGTCTGAGCATTGAATCCACGCTCTGTTAGGTAGCTCAGTGCAATGTCCTGCCCCTGCGCTGTGTTATAGAGTTGGTCATTAAAGAATGTGTCAGCCCAGGAGTTCAAAACAAGCATACTCTCTTTGTCGTTGTTTTGCTCGATTTGTTGTTTGGTAAGCTGTGTTTCTTGTATCTCGATGTTGTATTTCTTTCCGAGCCACCTTAGTGCATCTGGGTAGGATAGTTTTTCGTGTTCCATCACGAAATTTACGGCTCCGCCGCCTTTTCCACATCCAAAACACTTGTACAGCCCCTTGGTCGGGGAGACTATAAACGATGGAGTTTTTTCGTTATGAAAGGGGCAACAGGCAGTATAGTTTACACCCTTTTTTTTGAGCGTAACAAAGTCGTTTACTACCTCTACTATATCAGCTGTTGCTATTATGTGGTTAATGGTAGCTTTGTCTATCATATGTTGCTAAGAGTGATTTTGTGGCGTATATATGGCACGGGTGGTAGAGGTTTCAAAATTAGATATTTTTTCAAACAAAAACAAATGTGTTCAGATTACGATGTGGCGTTATTTTGACACATAGAGACCGTTGCACGGTAATGAGCTACAATTCTTCGGATTAATTCATTGTTATTCAGATGATCAGCTGTATCTTTGGGGTGTAAAATCAACAATAAATCAATCTTGCTGAGATCACTACATCGCACCGAGTAAAGAGGGTCGAATTTTTTAGCACAAATCAATACCCTTATTAATTAGAAGTCAATCGAAAGCTCTTGCACAAGTACTATTAAAAACGGGGAGGAGTGTCACAGGGCGTGAGAGCTACCTCGTATTGTTGTTGTTGAAAGGTACGGAAAGCCTGAGATATTCAACACTGACCAATGTAGCGAGTTTACGTGTGCGAAGTTTGTAGAGATGCTGCAAAAGGCTGAAATTCAGATTAGTATAGATGGCAAGGGGCGGGCGTTGGATAATATTTTCATCGAAAGGCTTTGACCTTCAGTGAAATATGAGTATATTTACCTATCCAAACCAAGCGAAGAGCGTGAGTTACACGAGGGTTTAGAGGCGTACTTTGCGACTTAACTAATAGTGAAAGAATACATCAGGGGATAGATAGCAAGACGCCCGAAGGAGTGTACTTGGCTGTCGCTTGATGGGATTTATGGCAATAAACGATACTAAAAACAGTGAAATAAAAATTAATATTAACCGACACAAGGACAGAGATATATCTTATTTGCTAAGAGAATGTTGTCTTAAAAAGGTGAAGTATTATACTTTTCAACTTCGTACAAAATAGATTCACCCAAGAGGTAAATATTAAACACAACAACAATTATGGCAAAGAGCAATAAAGCGGTACTGAAATTAAATGTTGATTTAATCCTGTTTATTCTTACTCCCATAGTATTTATTTCAGGGATAGTCACTTTTTTAATATTCAACCCAGAGAGCCAACTCTGGCACACTTGGATGAATATACACGCCATATCTTCCTTGCTGATGACTATTGCTATAGTTTTTCATATCATTCACCATTGGGGATGGTATAAGAAGAATTGGTTGAGATTTAAGCAGAGTGTAGGACGAGTGTGGCTATTATCGGTATCGTTCATTTTGACCTGCCTTACAGGACTATATATTCTTCTTTTCTCAGAATCTTATGTTATTAGTATAGAGATATATGCCCACGTGATTGTAGGAATGATTGCTTTAGGGTATGTAGTTTGGCATATTGTTAAGTTTTTTCCAGTTATAAAAGGCTGGATAAAAAGAAAAATCAAGAAATAACCAAACCCTTGTTAGTTTTTACACCAACAAGGGTTTTGAAAGGCGAAGCTGTAGGCAGGTCAGTGCGAGCTGGTTATGCCAAGACGGTCGCTTGGGGTGGCGACCGTCCGCAATTGGTTGGTTGTAGGCAGAGACGTACGACTGAGGGAGTACAGAGGCAACGCAAGTTGGCGGACTCCACCACTGTAGACTATTGGGGGGAGTCGTACGTCCGCCTTGGGTTGATTGCTCTAAAATCAGTCAAAAAAGTGGCAACCGCCCGCAATTAGGTAGTTTGCTCTATAGGTTTCGGAGTGGACGACGGAGGAGAACGGCAAAATGAGCGTAAGCGAGAGTTGCA
>CAYJMA010000114.1:0-3808 GCA_964371475.1 uncultured Rikenellaceae bacterium
AACCAAGGTTCAGAGCTGGTAAGCGACCAAGACTCACGTGCAACGATATCTAACGGAAGGTTAATCTTGGCAACACCATCTGCTAAAACGAGGTCACTTGCAAACGCCAAATCACTAACTCCTGACAAAAAGAGTTTATATTTGTCTCCACTTTCGAATACAAAGTTTTCGAGATCAGGTGTGTAATACTCAAGGGTTTCAACCGAACCATCTGTCATTGCAAAGTCTATGCTCACAAGTAGCGTTCCTCCTGCTATAGTCTGAGGAGGTATAATAGCCTCATACTCAACCATAGACCCTGGAGTTGGTAGAGCACGACCAATGTATTTTGTCGTAATATCAACTGTATTTCCGGTGCTTGTTGTAACCACCTTGGTTACAAGATTCAATGAAACGGTACTCTCAATATCCTTGTACACTACAGTTTTAACGCTATCCACATCTACTCCATCAATACTACCTGGGACTCCAAAACTTATCAAAAACTTTGAAAGCATATGCTGGAAATTCAGAGCTACTGTCGATTGTTTTCCATCAGCTGACATATTAACTGCATTGGCTGGTGAGGTAATCATCAGGTCGCTGAGTTCCAATGCTCCGGCTTCATTACCCGAAGCTGACAGCACGGACTGGTCAGCATAGACCGTATGAGCAATTGCTGTGGGGTCAGTAGCTACTGCACTATATGGACTATATGATGTCACATAGTACTCAGGAGCTATAAGCTCGCCACTCAGTGGACCCTGAGCAAGCCACTGCCCATCTCTGTAAATGTACGGTACATTATCCGAGTGATTTCCTGTTGCTGTCATATCAGCACCGGTGTGAATGTACAAACCTATTCGGTCATTGGCCTGAAAGAGTATTTCAGTAGCACGAGTGATAGCAGTACTATCAGACTCATCCTGAAAATCTGTACTACTCGCCGTTAGGGACAACGACGACTGCAAACTTCCGTTATCAACTTCGAGTTCACTGCGAGTACAGCCTGTAATCAAACCGAATGTCACGGCTGCAAAAACTAATAATTTTCTCATCTCCAATTATTTATATTTTATTTATTCTTCTCTCTAATTATATAATATGCGTAAAATGCACTGCTATTTTATCATCACTGATATCGCTACATCGCGATTATCCTTTACCTCAATTGCTATAGGAAGTGTATAGTTTGCAAGCTCTTCATCTGCTCCGTTATAGAGCTTAACTGCTGTTATACTATATGGATACTCCGTAGGCAGAGTGCCCGTTGCTGAGCTTAGTGGTCTTGCAACTTCCGAGTGGGCAAAAAAGCCTGTACCTGTCATACTGTAGCCACTGATGGCAACATCCTCGCCTCCGATAACAAGGGTCATCTTGGTAACAGACAAACAGCTCGTAGCAGACGTAGCGCCACTATTTGTATACAAAAGACCGAAGTTATTGTTGACCTCCAAATTTGGGTTCCAATCGTCATTATTATCATCGGGGATATAACCTCCGTCAATGCCGGCTGTAACCTCCAATGCCTCCTCGTTTTGGAGTTGAATGTTAACCGTGCGGTTGGTGTTTACCAAAATATTTGAAGTATACATACCTCCCGGAAGCTCATCTCCCGAGCTATTTATAAAGGATATATTATAGATCGTAAAAGGAAGTGCTGCTGGTCTATGACCTTCAACCTCCTGTGTGAAATCATATGGAAAAGATTGTATAAGGAAGCTCGTGCTTGCAGGGTCAAAAAGACCTGCTGCTGGAAAACTATAAACATTATTTCCAATTCCCATCTTTATAGTATCGATCTCGCTGTACAGAAACTGTGGGGAAACTATGTGTAGTATAAACTCTGTCTCGTCTGTTACCTCACCACCCAAGTAGCCTTGATCTACGAGCTCATCCCAATCCTCTATGGTACCCTCGGTAACAACGAGTATGGATCCAAGGTCAACAGCAATTGTGTATGGACCTGAGCGAGTAACATTTTGAGCCATTACTGACGAAACCGCTGTTATCTCAGCATCCATATCATCTAAGAAAACAAGTGAGTCTATTTGATATGGATAGGTCAAGGAGCTATCCTCTGGAATTTCTATCGAAAATGCGTACTTTGCAAACTCTTCGTCTGATTCCGCAGCATTCAGTGTCAGATCTGTTGTGGTATATTCTATAACCTCGTCTGTTATAGGGTTACGAAGGTGAGCTACAAGTGAGCTTATATCCTCATAGTTCTCATCTGGGTATGCCCAAAGAAGTGTAAAGTCATTGTCGATAGATTCTGTTATTTCACCTTCTTGAGGAGTCACAACTACCCACGGCTCGATGCTTATAACGAAATCCAGTAGTAGCGATGACGTGGCATCGTTTAGAGTAAGATTGAGTGTATTAGAGACCCCTGCTTGTAGTGTTATGGGGCGATCTTTTATTGTGTAGTAGTATAGCTCTGTGGTTACATCGTTTGTCGTTGGGTCGGTCAGCTCGACTTCAACCTCGACAAAGTTATTATCCGCTGCAAAGCTCTGAGCAGGTAGAACCGCTATGTATGGCATAGCTACGTTATGCACCAATCCAGCACCTGTGTGTAGTGCGCTTATAGAGCCTATGGTAGGAGTTGTAGGAGAGGTTATTGCGCCGTCTGAGAGGTCTATAACTCGATCTCGCTCAACATCCATTAGTCGTACTGCGTTGATAGAGGTAATGTTGAGTTCGCCAACCGATGCAGGTACTGTCAAGTTGATTGCGAGTTGAGCCATTCGGTGAGAAAACGTAATGGGGATATTTGCGTTTGATAGACTCGTAGCATCAAATGCTCTGCCCCAACAAAGATCGGAGGCGTTGTAACCTGATATTATGCTTTGATCTAACTCGACCATAAAGGGCATTGCTGTGTTATCGGCTATTGTTGCAGTATAGGGATAGTATGCATAAAGGTCTGCACCGGTGCTGCGATCCGGATAGTAAATCACAGGATCGCCAAGTATGATAGTCTTAGAACTGTTTGAGGGATCGACCCTGGCGACCATAAGAGCATTGTCGTGGTAGTTGTTCTCTGCGAGCAGGGATGAACCATCATTGCCATCGGTTGTAACAATTGGTGAAACATATATCCCAAGTCGATCGCCTACTTCAAAGGCTGTCGCTGTGGCTCGTGTTGGGGCTGACTGAGTTGCCAGTGGAGTATTGTTATCGAACTCTGCTATTACGGATATAGCATTTGAGCCATCGCCAGACGGAGTATTCTCTACCCGAGTGCAAGACTTAACACCAAATAATGTAACCGCTATGGCGGTATAAAACATAAGTTTTCTCATCTTCTATTTTTCTTGAGGATCTCAAACGATATATTTTGCACAAAAGGCATAAAAACGCTAAATCCTCTTTAGTTATTTACAACTGCTATCTACATCCATCAACACACAACAACAACCTGATTACCAGGAGGTTATGCTACACACACGCTCGCTCGCTCCCTTCAAAGCAAAGCATATCACATCACAAAGTTAATGAAAAATAGTGAACGAACAAAATCTTTGAGAAAAATAAACACTCTCTAAATCATCTTTTTACACCTTGGCATCTGACACGATCTAAGGGACTTCACAAGTAAACTCTTGAACTTTACTATCGCACTTTTTTTAGGATTATTATGCCCCACTGCGGAAGATCATCACCTTTTTGGCTGTTTTTTTTATCATTGATTTTAGAGCAATCAACCCAAGGCGGACGTACGACTCCCCGCAATTGTCAACAGTAGTGGAGTCCGCCAACTTGCGTTGACTCTTTGGACTCCCTCAGTCGTACGTCTCTGCGTGCACACTACCAAATGCGGACG
>CAYJMA010000115.1:0-3756 GCA_964371475.1 uncultured Rikenellaceae bacterium
AGATAAGCAACGCAAGTTGCGGCCGCCCTCGTGGGGCGTCGTTCGGCCGCATTTGATTAGTTTGCTCTAAAGTCAAGTATAAAAAGTAGTCAAAAAAGTGGCGACCGTCCGCAATTGGTAGTTTGCTCTAAAGTCTTAAATAAATAGCAGTTGAGAAAATGTCAACACACTCCTGTCATAGACACCCTACAACCCTGCGTGCCTACGCCCCTCCTGTCAACACACGAAAACCTATACCAAGATTACATCTCATACTCAAAGAGTTGTTGCTTGATGAGAAAAATCGTTTGATGTTACAAAAATCTGCAAAATTTTGGTTACTTTTGGAGCACCAAAGCAATCAATATAAAGAAATGCAGCAGTATTTAGAGCTACTACGCCACGTCAGAGACAACGGCACAGACAAGAGCGATCGAACTGGAACAGGCACTCGTTCAGTTTTTGGCCACCAAATGAGATTTAACCTCAACGAAGGGTTTCCGCTACTGACCACCAAGAAACTACACTTGCGATCGATAATCCACGAACTGTTGTGGTTTTTGTCCGGAGATACCAACATCAAGTATCTTCAGGACAATGGTGTCTCTATATGGAATGAGTGGGCAGATAGCAATGGAGACCTTGGGCACGTCTATGGCTATCAGTGGCGCAGTTGGCCAACAGCATCTGGGCAAAGCATAGATCAAATAGCTAATCTTATCCGCTCGCTTAAAGAAAATCCAGATAGTAGAAGACATATTGTCAGTGCGTGGAATGTTGCCGATATAGATAATATGGCATTGCCACCGTGCCACGCGATCTTTCAGTTTTATGTGGCAAATGGCAGTCTCAGCTGCCAGTTGTATCAACGATCAGCCGACCTTTTCTTAGGCGTGCCTTTCAATATTGCCTCCTATGCGCTACTTACTATGATGGTTGCACAGGTTTGTGGATATAAGTTAGGAGAGTTTGTCCATACTTTTGGAGATGTGCATATATATTCGAATCACTTTGATCAAGTTGATGAGCAGTTGAGTCGTACTCCTCGTTCACTGCCCACGATGGTGCTAAATCCTGAGGTGAGTTCGATTTTCGAGTTTACCTACGATGATTTTACTTTGATCGATTATGACTCTCACCCAACAATTAAAGCCCCGATAGCAATATGATAAATATAATAGTTGCAGTGGCTAATAACGGAGTTATTGGCTGTCATAACAAACTTATATGGCACATTTCCGAGGATCTTAAAAGATTCAAGGTACTTACCACAGGTAATCCCATAGTTATGGGGCGTAGAACCTATGAATCTATTGGAAGAGCTCTTCCAGGTAGGCAGAACATTGTAGTTAGTCGTCAAGAAGGGTTGCAGATCGAGGGGTGTGATGTAGTTGGTTCTCTTGACGAAGCGATTGGAATTGCAGAGGGTTCGGATATATTTATTATTGGAGGTGGGGAGATCTACTCTCAGGCACTCCCCCTTGCCGATAAGCTCTATGTTACGAAGGTTGATCAGAGTCCAGATGGTGATACGTTTTTTCCTGAGATTGATCCAGAGCAATGGTCAGAGGTGTGTAGAGAGGAGCACGACGGATATGCATTTATAGATTATGAGCGCAAGGGATAGGTTACGCAGTAGTGCATTGAGTGGTGTCAGGTCTGGTGTTAAGACCTGGTGGTGGATTGCTCGCATTACGATATTTGCGACATTGCTTGTAGTGTTATTGCAGTGGAGCGGTGGTATTGGTTTTGTCAGTGAGGTGCTAAGTCCAGTATTCGAGCTATTTGGTTTGAGCACAGAGGCAGTTTTGGTCTTTGTAACAACCGCACTTGCAAATATATATGCAGGTATTGGGGTTATGGCGACTCTTGCCATTGATTATCGCGAGGCAGTTTTGCTGTCCGTTATGGGCCTTATTTGCCATAATCTTATAGTTGAGACGATCATACAGCGACGTAGCGGAGCGAGTGGCACACTAATGGTGGTTTTGCGCGTTGCATCTGCTCTGTTAGCAGCAGTTGCGCTTAATTATATTTTGCCCGAGGGATTGACAGGTACGTTGATTATTGAGCGTGCGACCTCTATCGAAGGTCTGCCCTTTTGGGATGCGATGTTGAGTTGGGCGAGGAATATGGCAACTATGATCCCAACGATGTTTGTAATAATCGTTGGGTTAAATACCATACAACAGATTCTCAGAGAGTTTCACATACTTCACTACATCTCTAAACCATTTAGTCCCATAATGTTGGGGTTTGGTTTGCGACAGGATAGTGCACTAATATGGTTGATTTTGAATACGTTGGGGCTTGCCTATGGTGGAGCTATAATGATATCTGGCAGGGATAGTGGCGAGTTGGCTCTTCGAGAGTCAAGGCTTCTCAATACTCACATCGCACTCAGCCACTCATTGCTTGAGGACACGTTGTTGTACCTTGCCCTTGGCGTACCGTTGTTTTGGTTGGTTGTACCTCGTGTGTTGCTTGCCATTATGGCAGTTTGGGTACAGCGAGCATACTATAAATTTAGGGGTAAGTGATGGTAACAACTGAAAAGATTAGGGAGTTAAGTGATAGGGTATCAGAGATGGGAGTTGCTCTTCGCATCGAGGAACTCATTGATGCTTTGCGCGAGCACGAAGCCAAGGAGTTGGCGTCGGATTTTTGGGACGATGCGGCGGCAGCGCAGCTTGCAATACAGCAGATTGCTCCAATACGAGGAATGTATGCCAAGTATGAGGAGTGCCGTATAGGTGTTGAGGATTTATCGCTTATGCCGGAGTTTGTCAGAGAGGGTATTGTGTCGGAGGATGAGTTTGAGTTGGCGTATAACGAGTGTTTGCAGAAGGTTGACGCACTTGAGATGCAGAAGATGCTTGGTGCCGAGGGTGATGAGTTGAGTGCAATTCTTGAGATTAATGCAGGAGCAGGCGGCACAGAGGCATTGGATTGGGCACAGATGTTGTTGCGTATGTACACCAGTTATGCCGACAGGCAGGGTTTTAGGTATAGGATTCTTGATCTTCAGCAGGGTGATCCAGTGGGTATAAAGTCGGCAGTGGTTGAGATTGACGGTACATATGCTTTTGGGTACCTCAAGGGTGAGAATGGAGTCCATAGACTTGTACGCCCATCTCCATTTAATGCCAACAATAAGCGTCAGACGACCTTTGTGAGTATAGCAGTTACGCCAAGTGTTGATGATAGCATTGAGATTGAGATAAATCCTGCAGATATAGAGTGGGACACTTATCGAAGTGGTGGTGCAGGAGGTCAGAACGTCAATAAGGTTGAGACGGGGGTTCGCCTCAGGCACATACCCAGCGGTATAGTTATCGAGAATACAGAGACTCGTTCACAGCTTGATAATCGGAACAATGCACTAAGAATTTTACGTTCGAAGCTCTATGCCATAGAGCTTGAGCGTCGTCTAGCCGCCAAGGCGGAGATTGAGGCCGCAAAGAAGAAGATCGAGTGGGGTTCACAGGTTCGTTCCTACGTGCTTGACGACCGTAGAGTGAAGGATCACCGCACGAATTATCAAACCTCTGATGTTGAGGGTGTGCTTAACGGAGGCATTGAGGAGTTTATTAGGCAGTTGCTTATTACATAGTTTTTGTTTTTTGTGAGAGTATTGCCAAGCTTGAGGAGTTGAATTACTTGTTGGGATAAGATTCTCAGCGTAAGATTTTCGACAACATTGCTGATCGCTCCTTTTGCGTAGCTCACTGGCGCCCGTCTTGTTTTTTTTACCACTGATTTTAGAGCAACCAACAA
>CAYJMA010000116.1:0-3583 GCA_964371475.1 uncultured Rikenellaceae bacterium
CAGATAAGCAACGCAAGTTGCGGCCGCCCTCGTGGGGCGTCGTTCGGCCGCATTTTGGTTAGTTTGCTCTAAAATCTTAAAGCACAACAGCATAAAGATCGCGGGGGGCGCCAAAAAAGCAACGCAACCTGACGAACCCCCGTAGCGAGTAGAAATATGTTTCGCTTCTAGGAAATATGTCATTAAAAAAGAGGCAGATAGCGTAAAATAGGAAGTAAGCAAATATATCGCCACCGCCCACTCATACCAAAAGTAATAATAATGTGATGTTAGCCGTTAATTGTAAGAAAAAATAGTTATCTTTGCGAATTATAGTAAAAAAAGAGCGTTATGGCACTTCTACAATCAGTATTAAAGTTATTTTTCGGCAGCAAAGCCGACAAAGATCGTAAGGCAATAGAACCTTATGTAAATCGCGTTTTGGAGATATATCCTACCGTCGAGAAGTTGAGCAATGATGAACTTAGAGCTCGCACAACAGAGCTCAGAGCCAAAATTGCAGAAGCTATCGCTCCACTTGAGAGTGAGATCGAGGCGTGTACGGTAGATATGGAGAGCGAAAGTCTTAGTGTAGAACAGAAAGAGAAAGTTGCATCTACCAAAGAGAAGCTAAAGAAAGAGGTCAATGAGCGTATCGAAGAGGTCTTACTCGAGATTATGCCCGAGGTATATGCCATTGTTAAGGATACTGCCAGAAGATTTACCCAAAATGACCTCGTTGAGGTTACCGCTACCGATTTTGATAGAGAGCTTGCAACTACCCGCGATTTTGTCAACATCGAAGGAGATAAAGCAATATATAATACAGAGTGGACAGCCGGAGGTAATACCATCAAGTGGGATATGATTCACTACGATGTTCAGCTCTTTGGCGGTGTGGCACTCCACAAAGGCAATGTAGCCGAGATGGCAACGGGCGAGGGAAAGACACTTGTTGCAACACTACCAGTATTTCTTAACGCACTGTCGGGTAAAGGAGTCCACATCGTAACGGTTAATGACTATCTGTCGAAGCGGGACTCTGAGTGGATGGGTCCTTTGTATCAATTTCACGGTCTGTCGGTAGATTGCATAGATAAGACTACACCCGGTTCTGAGGCTCGTCGCACAGCCTACAAGGCAGATATTACTTTTGGTACGAACAATGAGTTTGGCTTTGACTACCTTCGCGATAATATGTCAACTTCAGTGGATGATCTTGTGCAAAGACCACATCACTTCGCAATTGTCGATGAGGTTGACTCCGTTCTTATCGACGATGCTCGTACGCCACTGATCATATCAGGGCCCGTGCCTAAGGGCGAGGATCAGCTCTTCGAAGAGTACAATCCTATGATCAACACTCTTTACAATCAACAGAAGAGTTTGTGTACTTCTTTGCTCTCAGAGGCGAGAAAGATGATCTCGGCAGGTGAGACCGAAAAGGGCGGAATCTTGCTCTACCGAGCCCATAAGGGCTTGCCTAAGAGTAAACCTCTTATTAAGTTTCTATCCGAGGATGGTATGCGCACGCTAATGCAGAAGACCGAGAATGTTTATATGGAGAACAATTCGAAGCGTATGCACGAGATTACAGATGAGCTATATTTCGTGATCGAGGAGAAGCTGAATTCTGTGGATTTGACAGACAAGGGGCACGAGGCTCTATCTATGAAGACCGGAGATAAGAACTTTTTTGTGCTTCCGGACATAGGTGCGGAGATAGCCAAGTTGCAGAGCTCTGAGGTGTCTGACGAGAAGCGTGCGCAGAGCAAAGATGAGCTGCTGGCATCATATGCCATAAAGAGCGAGCGAGTACACACCGTCAATCAGTTGCTCAAGGCCTATGCAATGTTCGAGAATGATGTAGAGTATATTGTTGAGGGCAATAAGGTAAAGATAGTAGATGAGCAGACAGGTCGTGTTCTGGATGGTAGGCGCTATTCTGATGGGTTGCACCAAGCGATTGAGGCCAAGGAGCACGTAAAGGTAGAGGCGGCTACACAGACATTTGCAACTGTTACGCTTCAGAATTACTTTAGGATGTACCACAAGTTGGCAGGTATGACCGGTACTGCCGAGACTGAGGCATCTGAGTTGTGGAATATATATAAGTTGGACGTAATTGTGATTCCAACAAATCGAGCTATATCTCGTCACGATAGGCAAGACACTATTTATAAGACAAAGCGCGAGAAGTATGCCGCAGTGATCAATGAGGCAGAGGAGTTGGTAAAGCAGGGTCGTCCGGTACTTATCGGTACTACGTCGGTTGAGATTTCGGAGCTGCTAAGTAAGATGTTGAAGCTTCGAGGCATTAAGCACAATGTTTTGAATGCCAAGCAGCACCAGAGCGAGGCTATGGTAGTAGCCGAGGCAGGTCGTGGTGGTCAGGTTACGATTGCTACCAATATGGCAGGTCGTGGTACTGACATCAAGTTAAGTGCTGAGGTTAAGGATGCCGGTGGTCTTGCTATAGTTGGCACAGAGAGGCACGAGAGTAGACGTGTTGACAGGCAGTTGCGAGGGCGTGCAGGAAGGCAGGGAGACCCGGGTAGTTCGCAGTTTTTTGTCTCGCTTGAGGACGATCTTATGCGATTGTTTGGTTCAGAGCGTATAGCAAAGCTAATGGATAGAATGGGGATCAAGGAGGGTGAGAGTATTCAGGCAGGTATGATGACTCGTGCCATTGAGCGAGCGCAGAAGAAGGTTGAGGAGAACAACTTTGGTATGCGTAAGAGGTTGCTGGAGTATGACGATGTGATGAACTCTCAGCGAGAGGTTATCTATACCAGACGTAGGCACGCACTGAGTGGAGAGAGAATAGATGTGGATTTGAACCTTTTGATGACGGAGTTTGCCGGTGGTTTTGTAGAGAACTATCGTGGTGGTTCGTTAGAGGAGTTTAAGTTGGAGTTTATATCTCAGACATCTGTTGATCCTATTCTTGATGAGAAGCAGTATGGTGATCTGAGTGATAATGATCTCACTGATCTTCTTGTTTCGAATATGACAGTTGCTTTTCATCGTCGTGGCGAGCATCTTGCATCGATAGCAATGCCCGTACTTACAAAGGTATATGAAGAGCAGGGCGATCAATATGAGAATATCTCAATTCCGATCACCGACGGCATTAAAGGTTATAACATTCCGGTTAATCTCAAGAAGGCGATTGGTAGCAAGGGTGATGAGATTATGCGTCAGTTTACGCGCATCATTATGCTTCTAACCATCGACGATAAGTGGAAGGAGCACCTAAGAGAGATGGACGAGTTGAAGCAATCGGTTCAGAACGCATCGTATGAGCAGAAGGATCCACTATTGATCTATAAGTTTGAGTCCTTTAATCTCTTTAGAGAGATGGTATCGTCTATTAATCGTGAGGTTGTCTCTACGCTACTTACGGCACAGATTCCTGTTGCTCAGCGCAATGCTCAGCCACGTCGTGCTCCTGAGCGCAAGTCATCGTCTGATATGGACAAGATGCAGACTTCACGTCAAGAGGCGGTTATGGGAGCTGGTAGTGCTGAGCGTTCGAAACCTGCTCCGGTACACGTCGAAAAATCTGTTGGGCGTAATGATCCTTGCCCTTGTGGTAGTGGTA
>CAYJMA010000117.1:0-3390 GCA_964371475.1 uncultured Rikenellaceae bacterium
ATTTTTTGCTACCTTTGCATTGCAAAATAGGGAAATGGCCTCGTAGTTCAATGGATAGAATGATGGTTTCCGGTACCATTGATGTGGGTTCGATTCCCGCCGAGACTACTCACTTTGCAATTATTGCGTGTATCACAGTAATGTTCAGGTGGGATGACACACCTATATGCGAATAGGTGTGCTGTATGATGCAGGGAGTCGTACCTCCACATTGGGTAGTTTGTACTAAATCTATATAAAAAGAAGCAAAAAGGTCACTTGGGACGGGGATATGGTCCGCAATTGAGTAGTTGCCTTCTGTGACTTGTTAAATGTGCTCGCCAACATCTGAGACTTGTGGTGAAACGAATTATACTTCGAGCCTCCTCTTCCCTCTCGACACACACATAATTGATACCACCTCCTGCCAAACAATGCATACGCCATAAAAAAGGCAGACTGCATATCAATGAATATGATATACAGTCTGCGGTGGGTATTTTTTTGAAGCGTCAGACAATTGACACTCTCAAACATATACTATTGACCGAAAGAGTCGCGAACTTTAGCCCATCCCTTGAATAGATATACCCAGTAAAGGATATTAAGCACAAGAGCAGCAATACCTCCGAGCACAGGGATAAACACAACAACAGCTGCAATGATTGCCATAATAAAGCCATTGAAGAGTTGTTTAGCACCAGCTTTACCAAGTTCGTTAAGGCTTGTTGATTTTCCAAGTGCACTGTACCCAAGGATGTTGAATACAAAAGCTGCGATAGAGACCAATACAGCAATAATCGAGAAGATAAGTGGGACATAGATTGCTACAACAGAGCAAAGTGTAGCTATAATCATAAACATTGCTCCAAGTGCAAGATTATTAACTGCTTTAGCACCTACTTCGTCAAGGTGTGTTGCAAAGCCTTTAAGTCCGCCATAATAGACATAAAGTCCGAAGATAACCAACACATAGAGTACTGTTGGTATAATCATCATAACGATTGCCATGGCTCCAAGGCTCGCGCTGCCAGTTGCTACTGCTGCAACGCCTGAGATCATCGCCGTAACGAGGCTTATAGCTGTAATGATTGAAGCTACAAGCGAAAAGACGATGTAGAGAGTTAGTCCTTTACGGATTTGAGAAATTGTTTGTTGAATTGCATTCATAGTTTTTAATGTTTAGTTAATAAATGGTTAATGGTTTATTCTATAGTTCATATTGATAGTCTACTCTGACTATAGGGTGAATTATGTATTTTGTGCTATTGATCTCAAATATAGAATCTCACACGTCCATTACTGTTTCATATTTTGCAAAGAAGATTGTCCATATACTGCTATTGTATAAGACTTGTTAGTTATAGTTATTTTAGCTTGTTTTATATAACAAAGGTAGAAAAAAAAATGAAAGTTCCAAAATTTCAGTCACAAGAGTGTTAGTTGATGTGAAGTTAGTTGTTGATTATCATATTTAAGTGCTTTGGGTTATTAGTCATTTGTGTATGCACGAGTTTTTTTTATATATGCAACCAGTTGTGATATATCATTTCACATTTCGTGGAAGGTTAGAGTAGGTAGTCAAAAGTTTTGATTTCACTTTTTCAAAAGTGAAGCCGCCGGCAGGCAGTGTTAGCAATGTTAAGTGCTCAGAGACGTACGACTGAGGGAGTCCAAAGATGCAACGCAAGTTGGCGGACTCCCTCGGGGGGGGCGTACGTCCGCCTTGGGTTAGTTTGTTATAAAGCTCTCGGAGTGGACGACGGAGGGCACTGGCAAAGGAGCGAACAGCGATTTTGCAGGTGTCCTCGTGGGGCGTCGGACACCCGCATTGGTAGATTGCTCTAACTGGTAGCCAAAAAGGTGACTACCGTCCGCAATATGGTAGTTTTCACAGGGACTCGCACCTTGGGTTGTGTTCTAAGAGGGATAGTGCTATGGGTGAGGTAGGGGTGATGCGAGTGGTACTGGGGTGTGAATGGTGCGTGGTTGTACGTAAAAACAGAGTGAAGGGTGATAACCGATATATTCGGTTATCACCCTTCACTCTACACTCTTAGGTTATTATTTCAAGTCTGTCTTTAGTTAACTATAGGGGTGTGTACTACTAACGCAACGAACTGAATGCCCAAGCTGAGAGGGTGCTGGCAAACTAGGATAGATAAGATTACCATCTTCTGCTGACTGAAGAGAGACTTTATCATTTCCACCATAGTCTGTGGAAGTCCAGTAGAAGATCTCCCCATAAGCATCGCTTTTACCATCAACGACACGATTAGAAGCTGGCAGGAATATAGGCGGAGTTATAGGGGATGAGTTTGCTTGTAATCCTCCCGGTTTGGGAGATGTAACCCAATACCATAATCCCATAAGGCCGCCTACCGACGTGCCATTTGGTTGGTCGAGGAATATCCTGCTTATCTCTTCACTTGTTGGTAGTCTCCAGGGAGCACCGAGGTAGTATGTGCAAGGATCGCCGGTTCCATTTGCTTCATCTATGGTTAAAGATCCAATCCAACCTGAAGACCACGACTCAGATCCATTATAGTTATGAGGAAGTACATTAGGCCAAGCTTCTCCCGGCCCATAATGAGCTGAAGAAGGGTAAACCCAATTTACACTCCAGCCTACAAGTGATCCCCATTGGAAATGTAAACCTATGTCACCTGGATCGCCTACCCAGGCAGCGTTTACTTGATCATAGCTACCTTCTTGATCTAATGCAACAAGGTTACCTTTTGCCCAATATACAGAATTGCTTGCTATGGTGTACTCATATGGTATTCCTTGTCTACAGTAGATAAATTTAGTCACTCCATTCGAAAACTTAACTGTTACAGTGTTAGCACGCTCATTACCATCTGTTGTTGCTGAGTATCTCAGTCTGAAACTTCCATTTCCAGTACCACTAGATCTGTCGACTGAGAGGCCAGTGCCTTCAATTTCTACTGTCCACGTAACAGGATCAAATAGTTCTTCAACTGTAACTCTAAATAATTTATTGCCAGCAGATGTTTTGCTTAAGGTAAACGCATAATCATCAAGCTCAGCGTGTGCCCTAGCAACACAGCGAACAGCGCTAGCAAAATCAGGGCCACTATAATGAGAACCCCAGAAGTCTGTACTAGTAAAAGAGTATTGTCCTTCATCTTCTGGGCTATAACGACCTGGATAGTCTGAGAACCAGTATTTACCTCTAAATCCTACACTTCCAAACTCTCCTGCATCCCAATCGCGGCCTGATTTGTATCCGGCTGCCGGGAAAAACAGCCCTCCTTTTGTAGCATCACCTTGAGTACCAGGTGTTGGTGATGTTGAATAACTCCAACCATCAAGTTCACTCCAAGGCGTATAATCTCTAGTTCCAAATAACTTTGCAAAATCTTCATCTTTTGGCAATCTCCAAGGTGA
>CAYJMA010000118.1:0-3301 GCA_964371475.1 uncultured Rikenellaceae bacterium
TGGCGGACTCCCTCGGGGGGAGTCGTACGTCCGCCTTGGGTTGGTTGCTCTATAAGTCTCAGAGTCGAACGACGGAGGGTGGCCAAAAAAGCAACGCAAGTTGCGGCCGCCCTCGGGGGGGGAGTCGTACGTCCGCCTTTAGGTAGTATCTTCTAAAATCAATCACAAAAAAAGCTAAACACCCCACCGCAATATTAAAGCAATCCAGAATTTAACGGTGATACACTAAGGCATAAAAAGAGGTTAGCGAAAAACAGCTAACCTCTTGCAAAAGTGTGGGCCCAACTGGGCTTGAACCAGTGACCCCCTGATTATGAGTCAGGTGCTACTAACCAACTGAGCTATAGGCCCCTTACACTTAAACGTGGGTGCAAATTTAATACATTCTATGAGAAAATCAAAGGATTTGAAAAAAAAGTATTAAAAAATATCTGACATTGGGCAAAAAAATTGTATCTTTGTTATGATAATTATAATCTTTCTACTGTAAAGTTAAAAGCAATGATAACAAAGTTAGATGAAATAATTGAAGCGGTTCAGAAAAAAGGTAAAAGCCGTATAGCTGTTGCACTTGCCGAGGATGCGCACACATTGGAGGCAGTTGCCGAAGCGCAACAATTAGGAATTGTCGACCCTATTCTAATTGGTAACCGAGCCAACATTAATCGTACTGCTCAGGAAATCGGGGTTGATCTCACAAACTTTATAATTCAGGAGGAGCAGAGCGATGTGGCTTGCGTTGCTCGAGCTGTGCAGATGATTCACCACAACGAAGCAGACGTGCTTATGAAGGGACTTGTCTCTACCGATAAGTATATGAGAGGAATATTGAACAAAGAAAATGGACTGGTACCACCAAAAGCCACACTGAGCCACGTGTCTGTACTCGAAGTACCATCGTACCACAAATTGTTGATAATATCCGATGTCGCTGTTCTGGTGAACCCCACGCTTAGCCAAAAGGTCGAACAAACCATATATGTCAGAGACGTAGCCCACGCAATGGGCAATAAAAACCCAAAGATCGCGATACTATCTGCCACAGAACAGATGCTGCCTAACATCCCATCGTGCTATGACGCTGCTATTATCACAGCGATGAATAGTCGAGGGCAAATACCAAACTGCATTGTGGATGGTCCACTTGCACTCGATGTGGCGATCAATAAAGAGGCGGTGGCCCTAAAAAAACTTAACAGTCCGCTCGATGGTGATGCAGATTGCCTTATATTCCCGTCACTCGACTCAGGAAACATATTCTTCAAAGCACTAACTAAGTTTGTTAACGCTAAACTTGCAGGTATAGTTGTTGGAGCAAAAGTGCCGTGCGTGCTAACATCAAGAGGAGATAGCAGACAAAGCAAGCTATACTCCATTGCTCTTGCAGCACTCTCTGCAAAATAACCCAAATGCGAAAAAAATTATTCAACAATAGAAATATAATAGTGCTTATTGTGGTGCTATTTTCGGTGTGGCTGCTCTTTCTCGACAGGAACAATATCCTTAGACTCAGAGAGGTTGATAGCCAAATCAATAAACTTGAACAAGAGATAGAATTCTATAAAAGTAACATTGAGGCGGACAGTTCGGTGATTGTCGGACTCGGAGATAGTGCGTTTGTGGAGAAATTTGCAAGAGAGACCTTTTTCCTCAGAGCAGAGGGCGAAACTCTATACATCATAAAGTAAGCTCTATGCGAAAAGAAGGAGTAAGGGTGAGATTTAGCACAACAATTTGTTTGACTATGAAGAAAATACTATTTGTCGTACTATGCCTGTTGGTCGTAGTGGCATCGTGCACGAAGGGCAATGATGAGCATATGATAGTTCCACCGGGAGGCTATGAGATAGAGAATGGAGTGTGGAAGGTCTATAATGCAGAGGGGCTTGCAGCATTTCGCGATGTGGTCAATGGCGTGGACGGTGCACCGCAACAAGATCTCGATATTGTACTTATGGCCGACATTGATCTTCAGGGCGAGCCGTGGACGCCGATAGGTAAGATGGAGTATAGTAGTCCATTGGCTTATAGAGGTAACTTTGATGGCAATAACAAAACGATTTTTGGTCTGAAGATAGAAGCTGACACGACTAAAGGCGGAGAGAATGATGCTAATAACTATCGAGCCTTTATATCGTTGATGTCTGGAGATATGCTCTCGGATGGTTCACAGGTTTTGGAATATAGTTCTATTAAGAATCTGAGGGTGGTTGGCGCAAATGTTTATGGTTATTCGGACATTTCAGTACTTGTTGCCTATGCGAGTGGTGTTAAGTTTGAAAATTGCAGGGTTGAGGACGGAGTGGTAAAGGGAGGAGCTAATGTTGGGGGTATTTTTGCACAAGGGTCAGACGTAATACTGACAGAGTGCTCAAACTCTGCAAGTGTTAGAGCTTGGCAAAGCATTAATGCTGGAGGAATAGGTGCTATTATCAATGAAGATGCCAAGATTTCTCGTTGTGAGAACAGTGGGGATGTTTATGCGAAATTGGGAGGTGCAGGTGGTATTGTATCGGTAGCTTATATAGCAAAGGTTGAGGATTGTATCAACAGGGGTGATATTACAATATTTGATGAGTCTCACGCGGGGGGGATCATAGCAAAGGCAGATAGTGTTGATATATCCTATTGTTTAAATACGGGGGATGTCTCCAATACACAAGATATTGGTGGAATTGTGGGTGTTGTTTCGCTATACTCAACCACTATATTTTTCTGCGTCAATGAGGGGAGTGTCTCTGCATATTATGATGGTGCTGTTGGAGGGATTATCGGCTACAATACATTTGGAAGCACGGTATCTGTCTATGGGTGTGCCAACTATGGTAATGTACAAGGTAAGAAAAATGTTGGAGGAATTTCAGGCAATACCACCCACGGGTATATTGGTGGGAGCTACAATACAGGTTCTGTTAGCTCAGATATGTCGATTGTAGGTGGAGTTTCGGGTGCTGTGTACGATGGCTCACATATGTATGGAGTTCATAGCATTGGAGCTGTCGAAGCAGCAGATGCAGATATTGCAGGTGGTATTATAGGCGGTGCAATAAATTCGACGGTGGTAAATGCATATTGGGTTCCCAGAGTAGAAGAGTTTCCAGCTACTGTAACAAATGGTGTAGGGAATTTTTCATTATCGAGTGTAAGCATTGCCGACACTACACTTGCGGGGCTTAATAGCGAGATGGTTATTGATAGTTTGAACCTTGGTGTTGAAAAATTCATCACGGAGTTTAACGCAGATGCGAGCTTTAGTTTTGACATCACCGATGATATGAAAGTAATCTTTGTGGCAGGCGAG
>CAYJMA010000119.1:0-3263 GCA_964371475.1 uncultured Rikenellaceae bacterium
GCCATACGCAAATAATTTTAGTCGATTAAACTTGTGGTACTCTAATGGCTCGAAGCTCCTCAGAACTTCGGGCCTTTTTATACCCCAAAATTAATCAATTTTTTTATTACTCGTGTCGCATTTACAACTTTAATCTGCGGAAAAAGTGAAATCAAAACTTTTGACTACCTACTCTAACATACAATATTACCAATTGCAGAACCCAAAAAACCAAATTGCGGAGCGTCGCCACCCCACGCAACCCTTTTGCTATTTTGTTATTGCACACCCTACTCGCGCACCACCTCTCTTCTAATTCGTATATCACTCCACATTTTCACTCCGATACCAATTTTTTTCGCCTCATTAGAAAAATACAACGTATGATTTATTACCTTTGTAGATAATTATGAGCAATAATATACGAGTACTAAAATTTGGTGGCACATCGGTAGGTAGCCACAAAGGTCGTGAAAATATCGTACGACTCGCACTCAGCGGAGATGGTCGCACTGTTGTGGTAGTATCTGCCCTTGGTGGAGTAACTGACCTCCTGGTGTCACTAACCACAGATAGAAAAAACCCCGAGATAATCGAAGCCATAGAAAGTAGACACCGCGAGGCAATAGCGCAAAGCATTGCTGAGAATCGACAGGCTAGCGTACAGATTGAGTGCGACAAGGTGCTCGAAATACTTCATAACCCTCAAGCAACTCACAATGATATTGTAGCGGTTGGGGAGAGGTTGAGCTCAATAATTCTCTCGCAGATGATAGAGTGCGCATCGCACTTAGACTCTGTCTCGATGTTCAAAACCACACCTTATTTCGCTCGGCATATAATTGATTTTGCCACCACCAACACCCTAATCAAGACTGCATTTGAGAAGGTATCAAATAATAAGGTTGTGGTTATTGGTGGATTTATAAGCAGCGATAGGGATAGCGGACTGGTTACCAACCTCGGCAGAGGAGGGTCGGACTATACTGCAGCCATTGTAGCAGCTGCACTCGGAGCCGATGAGCTATATATTTACACCGATGTTGATGGATTTCTCAGTGCTGATCCAAGGATTGTACCGGGTGCAATTCTCATTGAGCAATTAGGCTTTGTCGAGGCTATGGAGTTGTGCAACTTTGGGGCTAAGGTCGTATATCCACCAACCATTGCTCCTGCATATAATGCAGAGATACCCATAGTTATCAGAAACACGTACAACGACACCTGTAAGGGGACGATCATTAGCAAAATTGAGTACTTCACCGGCGATGCAACTATCTTTAAGGGCATAAGCTCGATAAATGACACCTCGCTACTGAGAGTTCGCGGTCGTGGCATTGCTGGATTCAACTATCGCCTATTTCGAGCATTGAGTCAGAGTGGTATTTCAATCTACTTGGTTAGCTCTGAGGAGGAGGGCGCGTTGACAAATATTGCTATTAGGGGGGGGATGATAGCGCAAAAGCGGTGGAGATATTTCGAGAGGAGTTCAAGGAGAGTTTAGAGGCGGTGGAGGTTATCAATAACTTGGCAATAGTTGCTGTTGTGGGTTCTGCACTTAGTGGTAATATCGAGATTACAGCACAGTTATATGCCACTCTTGAGGAGGCAGGCATTAATGTTATTACCTCGGGTGTGGGAGGCGGACAGGGAAGCATTGCATTGGTGACAGAATTAGTATCGCTTCGCAGAGCTACGAAGATTCTACACGAATCGCTCTTCTGCTCTCGCTACGATGAGTTGAATCTATATATAGATGGTGATGGCGAGCTATACACTGAGCTGATGGAGATGATTGAAACACAGAGGAGGAAGTTTATTGAACGCCACGCCCTGAAGATTAACCTCGTGGATGATATTACAGAGTGGGAGGAGAGGTGCCAAGGTGCAAACTCTGTGTTTGTTGATCTTGGCAAAGGTGCTGGACGATGTATGGGGCTCGATTATAAGGTACTGCTTGAGAGCGGACGTAGCGTGGTCTCTGCAAACTTGGAGCAGGTATCAAAGTATGGTGTAGAGCTTAACAACGGGAGGTTTGCTTATGGTGGTTGCACTGGTCGTGGTGTACCAATTATCCGCGTGCTTAATGATCTAAAACGTAGCGGGGATAAGATTACAAGAGTACTCTTTGCGATCGACCAGAGTTGTTTTGATAATACCTTACAGGAGCTTTCAATCATTGCTCTGACTCTCGGCTTTGAACTACCTACGTATGAGATAGAGCGGTGTAAAGATGGCTTGGTTGCAGAGCTATGCATCTTTGACGATGGACTCACAGGAAGAAGAACAACAACAGAGCTAGAGGGGAAAGTCACGGGTAAAATCGTTGCGCTATCAAATCTCAACGCAGACTATCAGCGAGCTTTGAATGCTAACTGTGATGTTTTTCTGATCGAGTCTCACAGATACAGAGAGTTCCCGCTTCAGCTCTATCGCACTGCTCCATCAACAGCACAGAGCATAGCGCAGGAGGTTCTAAGCGATATACTCTCTCTTCGTAATCACTAAGTATGGTCTATTACATTATAGTGCTAAAAGAAGCATTAGTATGGCTATCAAAAGAGTAAAAATAGAGGTTACATCAAAAAAAAAGCTTAAAAAGTTTGGCAAGTTACATTTTTTATCTATATTTGCAGTCTCAAACGGGAGCATAGCTCAGTTGGTTTAGAGCATCTGCCTTACAAGCAGAGGGTCGGGGGTTCGATTCCCTCTGCTCCCACCACAAGGATCACGCAAGTTGCGTGATCCTTTTTTCTTTATTGGTGGAGTGGGAGTGGGGAAGCGTGAGGACGAGAGGGCTAAAGGGTGATTACAAGGCAGACGTACGACCATAGGTGCAATTCTTTTAATAGACTAACTAATGCGGAAGCCCCCCTAAGTGATCTTTTTGCTTTAAGATTATAGTGTAAACTAATCAACTGCGGGTGTCCGACGCCCCACGAGGACACTCCGATTTTTTTTTAACAAACTAACCCAAGGCGGACGTACGACTCCCCCCGAGGGAGTCCGCCATCTCGCTTACGCTCTATTGCATCCTCCCTCAGTCGTACGTCTTTGCATGCAAACAGCTATATTGCGGACGGTCGCCACTTTTTTATCATTGATTTTAGAGCAAACTAACCCAATGCGGGTGTCCGACGCCCCACGAGGACACCTGCAACACTCGCTTACGCTCATTTTGCCGTTGTCCTCCGTCGTCCACGCCGAAACCTTTAGAGCAAACTACCAAATTGCGGACGGTCGCCACCCCAAGCGACCGTCTTGACTTTTTTATTTTTTGACAT
>CAYJMA010000120.1:0-3200 GCA_964371475.1 uncultured Rikenellaceae bacterium
TTCTAAGAAAAAGTGTCTCGGCAGGATTATAGATCAAATCATAGCAGAGCGATCTTGAAGATATCCTCGAGTAGTCAATATCTGGAGCCATATCGACATTTGGATACATACCCAGTGGGGTTGTATTTATGATAATATCAAAATTTTCAACTCTCAGACTGTCATAACCGCCATTTGCTCGTGATATTACCTCGAAGTCTATATTCATATTTCTCAAGACCCACTGCACAGCTTTACTTGCCCCTCCCGAGCCTAAAACTGCAGCTCTTTTATGATAGTCTCTAAGCAGTGGGCGAAGGCTAAGCTCGAACCCGATCACATCGGTGTTATACCCCACCATAACTTCACCACAAACCGTCACACAGTTAATCGCGCCTACCTCACACGCCACACTATCCACACGGGTTAGATACTCGGCAACCTTTTCTTTGTATGGAATGGTAACGCTAAAACCTTTCAGATAGGCTGGCAATGCCTCAAAAAATTCTGTTAGGTCATAGCAATCAAAATTTTCAAATCTGTAGCCTCTACGCTCAAACCACCCCTTTGAGAAGGAGTGCCCAAGCGGATGTCCTAATATGCCGTAGAGCGTCTTTGTTGACATTGTTGTTAAAAATATTATTTCACAAAGTTAGTAAATTTTGTAACTTTGTGCCACAAAATCTCTTGACAATAAATTATGAGTTACTTAGATAGTCTATCCGAATCACAACGCAAGGCAGCAAGCAACATTGAGGGCGCATCACTAATCATTGCTGGAGCTGGAAGCGGCAAAACTCGAACGCTTACCTACCGCATTGCACATATGATCGAGAGCGGAATTTCGCCATACAATATCCTTGCCCTTACCTTTACGAACAAAGCTGCCAAAGAGATGAAAGAGCGTATCTCGGCAGTATTGCCTCCAAGCTCGCTAAACGGACTATGGATTGGCACGTTTCACTCCATATTTCGCAGAATACTACAAAATGAAGCCGAATCTCTTGGTTTTCCACGAAACTTTATAATATATGATACCTCCGATTCGCAGAACCTTCTGAAAAGTATCATCAAGGAGATGCAACTCAACGAAGAGAAGTATAAGGCTCGTGATGTATTGGGGCGCATATCAATGGCAAAAAACACGCTTATCACTCCGGCGGCCTATGCGCAAAATGCCACTCTAATAGATGAAGATAGTGCAACGAGAAGGCCAGAGTTATTCCGCATATATGACCTCTATGCCAAGCGGTGCAAAGCGAACGGAGCAATGGATTTCGATGATCTACTGCTTCAGATGAACTACCTACTCAGAGACTCTCCCGAGGTTGCACAACGCTATGGTGAGATGTTTAAGTACATTATGGTGGATGAGTACCAGGATACGAACTACTCGCAGTATATCATCGTAAAGAAACTCGCTGCGGTGCACCGCAATATCTGTGTTGTGGGTGATGACTCGCAGAGTATCTATTCGTTTCGAGGGGCGAGGATAGAGAATATTCTTCGATTTGAGAAGGATTTTCCAGAGACTCAAGTCTTTCGTCTTGAGGAGAACTACCGTTCAACAAAGGTTATAGTCGAAGCCTCCAACTCTCTCATTGACCACAACAAAGGGAAGCTACAAAAGAAGCTCTTTTCGTCAGGCTCGACCGGAGATATCATCCGAGTGGTGGAGAGTTATAGCGATAAGGACGAAGCAGCACGAGTTGTGCAAGACATCAGTTCGACTATGCGTAGTGAAGTGGCACTGGCATCGGATTTTGCTATTCTATATAGAACGCACTTTCAATCACGCGCCTTTGAAGAGCAACTTCGTGGACGTGGAATAAAGTATAGAATATATGAAAATCAGTCGTTTTATAGCAGGCTTGAGATCAAGACAATGTTATGTTACTTGCGTTTGGCTGTCAACCCTGCCGACGACGAGGCACTAAAACGAGTGATAAACTTCCCTGCGCGAGGTATCGGAGATACATCAATGGCAAAGGTTGTGGCACTGGCGCAACAGAGAGGCGAGTCGCTTTTTGAGACGCTGAAGGGCACCTCGGCTCAAGAAATTGGTTTGCGTGGTACGGCAGTTACTGGTATCTCAAACTTTCTTGAGAGCTTCGCTACACTACACCAACTCGCCACCGAGCTCAACGCCTATGACTTTGCCAAAGAGGTGTCGATGCGATCTGGGCTTATGCAGTTCTACAAAGCGTCGAATAGTCAGGAGGATAAATCAAGGGTGCAGAACCTTGATGAACTATTGAATTCGATAAGAACCTTTGTCGATGATCGGCAGAGTGTCGAGGATAGCAGTGCTACAGAGTTTACCATTGCAGATTGGCTTGGAGAGGTAGCTCTATACACATCGGCTGATGAGGATAAAGATGATAACAGCCCTAAGGTAAGCCTTATGACGGTGCACGCAAGCAAAGGACTGGAGTTTAAGTACGTATATGTTGTTGGACTTGAGGAGAGGTTGTTTCCGAGTCTTCGTGTAGATGTTTCGGATTCAGAGGTTGAGGAGGAGAGACGACTATTTTATGTTGCTCTTACACGGGCTATGAAGCGAGTAACGCTCAGCTATGCTCTATCTAGATATATGTATGGCGAGGCACGAGATTGTCAGCAGAGTCGTTTTATTAAAGAGATAGACAAAAGATATCTTGACATATCTCAGTGCGACGAAGGTTTGGCTCCCTATGGTGGTTATGAGCAGAAACGCTCGTATGAGCCACGCTTTGGTAGTAAAGCTCCGAGATTTGGCAGTGGGGGTGGTTTTAAGCAACGCACACCAAGCTCTACGACAAACACAGTGCCACCACAACGCCCATCGAGGAGCAAAGATTGGTTGGATGTTGGCGGAGCTATGAAACAACTCAGAAAGGTGCAACAAGGCACCGTTGAGGAGGGTGTTGCAGTAACCAGTACAGGAGAGCTTAGTATCGGCGATACGGTTGCTCATCAAAGGTTTGGTAGAGGAGAGATTGTTGCTATGCAAGAGACCTCCTCCGATGTTAAACTTACTATAGATTTTGCAGGCATAGGTCAGAAAGTGCTACTCAAGAAGTTTGCAAAGCTCACAAAGTTGTAGAGCTCTGCCTCTACCACCCTTGTCTCTGGCGTGCTTGTATAGCTGGGGAATCCTCACGACATATTTGAGCAAAGTGAAGCTGCCGGCAGGCAGTGTTAGCTATGCCAAGTGCACACACTCGAACGACGGAGGGTGG
>CAYJMA010000121.1:0-3146 GCA_964371475.1 uncultured Rikenellaceae bacterium
AAGCCGCCGGCAGGCAGTGCGAGCTGTTTATGCCAAAAAGGTCGCTTGGGGTGGCAACCGTCCGCAATTTGGTAGTTTGTAGGCAGAGACGTACGACTGAGGGAGTCCAAAGAGTCAACGCAAGTTGGCGGACTCCCTCGGGGGGAGTCGTACGTCCGCCTTGGGTTGGTTGCTCTAAAATCAGTGGTAAAAAAGCAAAAAGGTCGCCAGTGATCTACGCAAAGGAGCGAATAGCGATTTTGCGGAGGTCGCTTGGGGTGGCGACCGTCCGCAATTTGGTTTATTGCACAGTCGTACATCCGCCTTGGGTTGGTTGCTCTAAAAACAGCCAAAAAAGTGGCGACCGTCCGCAATTTTGTTTGATGCACAATCGTACGTCCGCCTTGGGTAGTTTGCTCTAAAATCAGGGGTAAAAAAAACAGCGAAAAATCACTTGCGAAGAGTACATCCACTGTGAGAAAGTTGCATATAATCGAACGGTAAACTATGCTAAAAAAGAAAACGCTCCGAAGCAAGACGGTTGAAGCATCAAGGGTAACTAAGCTCTAATAAACTCTACCTGTTTAAGAGGCATATCGAGACTCTCTGCACTACTAAAATGCAAAGTGACGCTTTACAAGCTGCAAAACCTTGTCCTGCTCTTCAATAAAACCCATATGTGCAGAACACTCCAAAAGTGAGTAATCCGCACCAGGCAACTCCTTTTCAATATGCTCCCACACACCATCAGGAATATACGGATCTGAAGCACCTCTGAGAAATAGAACCTTGCCACCACCATCAATATAGCTCAACATCACAGACATCCTGTCGGGACGCTTACCAAGACCCCTGAGAGTTGCAATCAATGCCTCGTCATCGGTCATAAGATACTGCTCGATGCACTCCTCAATCTCCTCATTGCACCTGTTTGCATTTAACCTTGAAAAACCAAACATAGGATTGAGACTGACCAACATCTCCTTTTTCCCAGCAACTAACAACTCGATTTCTCTAGCCCTGTGCCGTGCACTGCTTGGACTGTCTGCCACAGGTAATGAGTGCATCATAACAACTCCCTCAATCCTATTTCCGAATTTTTCGAGCAACGATGCTGCTACATAACCACCCATAGAATGAGCTATAATACCATACCGATCAACACCTTGAGCACTAAGCAACTCTGCCACTACATCTGACATATAATCAACCGATATAGACTCTCTATCTCCGTATGTAGATAGACCACTACCTGGTAAATCAAGGCTAATGACATCGAACTCCTTGCCCAACTGTCCTGCAAAACTCTCAAAAACATCAAGGCTCTCACCATATCCGTGTAGCAACAACAGAGTATAACTACCCCTGCCCACTCGACTAAATCTAACTATCGCATCTGATGCCCTTGTGAAACTCTCCATAGATTCATACATTAATGTTTAGAGAGAATACGCTTTTTGCTGGTCCTTGCAAAGTGATATTTGTAAAGCCCATCGCTGCTCTCTGATAACCAACCTGTAAGATCCCGCCTCGTGCCTCGACAACATTACGCCCAGCAACCACAGCCGCGGCAACTGCACCTGTACCACATGCCCACGTCTCACCCTCCACTCCACGCTCATAGGTGCGAATAGTCAACCTATCATCAAGCACCGATATAAAATTTACATTAGCATCATAACGCTGCCTCAGCCTACGAGCACCCTCTACATTGAACGCCTCAGCCTCAATAATCAAATGAGGAGAACCGCTATCAACAAACCATCCTTCTGCCACCTCGTGTATACGCTCAATATCACCCATCGTAATCTCTACCTCTCCAGAACTTAACACTCTGCCGGTGTGCACTCCATCGATAGCTCTAAAACTCTTCTGAGTACCACCTATACCCAAATCATCGGCAAATCGTACAATACACCTCCCTCCATTGCCACACATCGAACCCTCTTTACCATCGCTGTTGTAGTATAGCATCTCAAAATCAAGCTCTCTATCTTCTTTGGTAAGGATCATCAACCCGTCTGCTCCGATTCCAAAGCGTCTGTGGCACATTCGTGAAATTTGCTCCACGGTGAGTCGAAACTCCGAGAGGTTTCGAGCGTCTATGACAATAAAATCGTTGCCCGCCCCCTGATATTTATAACAGTGTAACTCCATAACTCACACAAAGGTATTACGAAGTGCGCAATTTTCCAAAAAAAAGCACAGCACATATCTGTAGAACACATAAAATTATTACTTTTGTTGGGAAGTTATTCGATAATCTCTAAACATTAAGAATGGTAGATTCTATAAAGACGCACAGATCGGTGCGCAATTTCATTGAGGGAAGGGCAATTCCAGAACCCCTTATGCGTCAGCTTATTGCCGCTGCAACACGTGCCTCGACTACTGGTGGTATGCAACTTTATTCGATAGTGGTTAGTGAGTCCGAGGATCTCAAGGAGAGGCTTTCACCTCTGCACTTCAACCAACCGATGGTTAAGCGTTGCAGTGCGGTTGTAACTTTTTGCGCTGATGTGGCAAGGTTTTCGAGGTGGTGCGAACTGGGAGACGCTCAGCCTGGATACAACAACTTTGCCTGGTATGTGAACGCTGCAATTGATACGCTACTTGCAGCTCAGAACTTTTGCCTTGAGGCGCAGAGCGAAGGGCTTGGGATATGTTACCTCGGAACAACCATATACACCACTCAAAAACTTATCGAAACATTAGAACTCCCATATGGCGTTATCCCCATAACGACCGTTGCAGTAGGGTACCCCGACTCAAGTATCCCCACGAAACTCGCTCCAAGATTACCACTCGAAGCAGTGTGGCACAGGGAGAGATATTGCGTTGCCAGTGATCAGGAGATTATGGATTATTGGCGTGATGTTGAGGAGTCTGAGCAGACGCAGCAAATTTTGATGGACAATGATCTTCCAACTCTTCAGCGAGTATTTACTGAGCGGCGTTACAAAACCTCTGACAATATTGCTATATCTAAGAGTTATTTTGAGGTTCTTGGTCAACAAGGTTTTTTAGAGCACGAGCAGGTATAAATTTTGAGCGTCGTTATTATTTCATTTTCTATTTAAGAAGGTTAAAATAGAGTTTTGTGTTATAGTATCTTTCGGTTTTGTGCCATTAGAGTAGGTGATCAAAAGTTTTGATTTCACTTTTTC
>CAYJMA010000122.1:0-3098 GCA_964371475.1 uncultured Rikenellaceae bacterium
CAACGCAAGTTGGCGGACTCCCTCGGGGGGAGTCGTACGTCCGCCTATGGTTGGTTGCTCTAAAATCAGTGATAAAAAAAACAGCCAAAAAAGGTAGCGACCGTCCGCAATTGGCAGTTTGCGCTAAAAGTCTTTGAGTCGAACGACGGAGGGCGATCAGACAAGCAACGCACGTTGCGGCCGCCCTCGTGGGGCGTCGTTCGGCCGCATTGGATAGTGTGCTCTAAAAATGTCGGCGTGGACGACGGAGGACACCCGCATTTGATTAGTCTGCTCTAAATAATAGCAAAACAATAGAAACCTATCGTATGCATCACACACATACACATATATATACCATCAACGCCCAAAAACTATATCTCGGGAACCTCTGTTATACTGCCATAACGGTGATACTCCTGCGAGATGCTTTGCTCCTGCAAGTAGTTTAACAGTTCAATCCGTCCACAACGTATCAAAGGGGCAGATGCAACGTACTTCGAAAGACCAGCAGCCGCTTCATATATCTGGCGAGGAACAGTCCTGTTAATAGTGCGCATACGCTCATAATTTGGCATATCTGCTATAAACTCCCATAGGTTTTGCTCCTTAACTACACAACCCATCCTCATAACTTCGCGCACTCGATCATCTCCACTATCTATCGACACGGTAATTGGTGTGCCACATATATTAGCAGCCTTGATACATAGTGCAATATCATCAACTGTGTCATCCTCCAACACTCGAAGAGCAATAGAGCTTAGCGGAAGGTACCTAAATATGTTCTGCTCGCCATAGAGATTATTTACATCACGAGGTCGAGAAAATTCTGTGTCATATGCACTTTGGTAGTCATCGTTTTTCGCATCGCACCGAGCATCTACAAAACACAAAACATAGTTACTCCCACCTGCTTTGATCCCACCACCAAAGGCCGATAATTTCATACCTCCAAATGGCTGACGGTTAACAATTGCTCCGGTAATTCCACGATTTATGTACAGATTGCCCGCCACAATATTTTCCTTCCAGAGTTCGATCTCATTTTCATCGAGCGACTGTATTCCACTTGTAAGTCCGTAATCGCTGGAATTGACCATAGCGATAGCTTCCTGTAATCCATTAAACCTCACAACACTCAGCAGTGGTGCGAACAATTCGGTTTTGAACTCAAAATCTTCGGGGCGAACGTCCCACAGTATGGTTGGCGCAAGTATGTAGCCATCATTGTCGAGAAAACGAGGAGCGACGAGCCATTTCTTACTATTCTTTGGATCGTTTATACTATGCAGTAGTTTGTCGTTTTCATTAGTAATCATAGGCCCTACAACGGTGCCTAAGTCCCACGGTGAGCCTACCTTAAGCGACAGCGTGGCGTCTTTGAGCTTTTCTTTGAACGTTGGGTCGTCAAAGACATCCCCTTCGACAAGCAGCAGTGAGCACGCAGAACACTTCTGCCCTGCATTTCCAAATGCAGACGACACGGCATTAATAATAGCCTTGTCTCTGTCTGCCGAGGAGGTAATAATCATAGCATTTTTTCCTCCCGTCTCTGCGCTAAGTCTTACTGCTGGATTGCTACGAGCAATTTTTTGCGCCGTATCCGTTCCACCCGTAAGTATGATGTGGTTTACCTTAGGAGATGTTGTAAGCCTTGTGAGCGGTTCGCGACCATCGGTTATGATTACTTGCAGTGCCTCCTTTGGAACTCCTGCATCCCAGAAGCACTTGGCAGTTTCCCACATCACCGGTGCTGCAACTGTCGCAGGTTTTAGTATCACTCTATTGCCACTGCTCAGAGCCGCCGCTACTCCTCCAACGGGTATTGCAAGCGGAAAATTCCACGGCGAAATTACCACCACAACACCCTGTGGCGAGTAGCTCACCCCATCAGTCGTATTCTCTATCTGTGCCATACTATGCGGATAGAATCTACAAAAGTCTATCGCCTCGCTAATCTCAACATCTCCCTCGGTGATCGTCTTGCTGGTAACCGAGCACATAACACCGATTAAATCACCACGCCTACTGGCAATATTATCTCCTGCTGCTCGTAGAATTTCAACCCGTTGATCTATGCTTTTAGCAGCCCATCTACCAACATCCTCGCTGGCAGTATCCACAATTCTATCAATGTCATCACCTCCGGCCATAGACATCTCATAGCTGACCGTATCGCGTTGTACTCTATCGTAATAGATATGCCGATTTTCAGTAACTCGTTCCTCAGATCCAATCTGTAATGGGATAACCCCCAGTTCGGGGTTCTGCCACTTTGTAACAATGCCCTCTGCCCACCGTTTGTTAGCCTCAAGGTCAAAGTTCGTATCAGCCTCATTTCTAAACGTGCCATCATATATCCCGCCCTCAGTGTACCCCTCCCTGCGATCTTGTGTTCGAGTCGGCAGATTACTCACTCTACTCTTTAGATCATACCCTTGCTTGAACTGCTCGCTTAGGAACTCCCACTCCTTGCCATCGGCTTTGAGGTTAAACGAGTAGCTCAAGAAGTTATCCTCACCGGTGTTTTCGTCAAGGCGGCGTACCAAATATGACACAGCATTTAGAAAGTGCTTGTCACTAACCACAGGAGTATAAAGCACAATCTTTGCTCCGTAGCCCGACATTGCTCTAACCAAATTATTTGCCATACCTTCGAGCATCTCAAATGAAACATAGTCCGTAGTCTCGTTTCTCTGTGCCAGAAGATAAGCATAGCCTATGGTAAAGAGGTTATGCGAGGCAACTCCTACGTGCATCACCTTGGCATTTTCGGGTTGCAGAGCAATGTCAAGCATCTTTAGGTAGTTGGCATCGGACTCGACCTTGCTACCAAGCACCGGATTCTCCCACCCCCTGAGCGAACTAATCACACTCTCCATCTGTAGGTTCGCGCCCTTTACCAAACGAACCTTAATAGGCGCACCACCACTCTCTACCCTACGGTGCGCAAACCTTAGCAACTCGCCGAGCAACCACTCTGCATCTGGCAAGTAGGTCTGAACAACTATCCCTGCCTCCAAATCCTTAAACTCCTCCTTGTCGAGCGTTGCGATAAAGACCTCCAAGGTCAGGTGCATATCTTTGTACTCCTCCATATCGAGGTTTACGAACTT
>CAYJMA010000123.1:0-3010 GCA_964371475.1 uncultured Rikenellaceae bacterium
GGCGGCTTCACTTTTGAAAAAGTGAAATCAAAACTTTTGATCACCTACTCTAACAATATTAGCAATTATAGAGCAAAAAAAACCAAATTACAGACCGCCCTACGAATACCCCACCGCAAAACCTCTCACCCTATACCAGCTCAAAGACAAGTGCCGAGCGGTTGATGTTATATATCTTAATGAAAAATCTACCCTCACGCTCGTAGGAGAAGTAGTGCTCGTTGTGATCTATCCTGCCAAACCCTCCAAATTCTTTAGCGTCGCTGTCCAGTATAATTCGATACTCTCCAGGCATTGGCACAGGAACTTCATAGTCTATCCACGAACCGCTACTGTGCCAGTTAAATACAAACAGTAGACCCGCTTGCTCAAATGCTATGGTCTTATCTCCTTGATTGGTCATCAAATTGTAGGCATATCCCGAGCGCAATAGGTGGTGTCTGCGTACAACTCTAACCATTGCCGTATCGAATGCTTGTAGCTGTCCATATCTAAGTAAATCATTATCTGCAAGTGACCACTGCCTTCTGGCGTGTTGGTAACTCCATCCATTGCCTTCGCGTGGAAAATCAATCCATTCTGGGTGCCCAAACTCGTTGCCCATAAAGTTGAGGTATGCATTACCTCCGAGTGTGATGGTAAAGAATCGTATGAGTTTGTGTAGTGCGATGCCTCTGTCCACCACAAGACTTTGTGATTCCTTATTCATATTCCAGTACATTTCGGAGTCCATAAGTCTGAATGCTATGGTTTTGTCTCCAACCATAGCTTGGTCGTGGCTTTCGCTGTATGCGATAGTGTCTACATCGTGCAGACGGCTGTTCATTACCGACCACATTTCTGTAAGGTCCCACTCCTCGTCCGGCACATCCTTTAGGTATCTAATCCAGAAGTCTGGAATTGCCATTGCGAGGCGGTAGTTAAATCCGACTCCACCATCCTCAATCGATGCCACGAGTCCGGGCATTCCGCTAACATCCTCGGCAATGGTAATAGCCGATGGTTTGACATCCTTGACCAGTTTATTTGCAAGAGTAAGATATAGTAGAGCCTCTCGGTTCACCTCATTGCCAAAGTACGCATTATATGAATTTTCGGCAAAGTCGGTGTATCCGTGGTGGTAGTATAACATCGAGCTTACTCCGTCAAAGCGGTATCCATCGAAGTGGAACTCTTCGAGCCAGTACTTCACGTTGCTAAGCAAGAAGTGTTGCACATCAGATTTCCCATAGTCAAAGACTTTGCTACCCCAGTGTGGGTGATTACCGGCCTCTCCAGGCAGAGCATACTGTTCATCTGTTCCATCGAGGCGATTGATACCCTCTATGGTATTTTTAACAAAGTGGCTATGTACAATATCCATAATGACCGCAATTCCCATTCGGTGTGCGGTTTTTATTAGTTTTTTGAGTTCGTCTGGGGTTCCAAATCTGGAGCTTGGGGCAAAGAAGCTCGATACGTGGTATCCAAAGCTGCCATAGTATGGGTGTTCAGCCACTGCCATAAGTTGAACAGTGTTATAGCCCAGCGCTTTGATGCGAGGTAGCATAGTTCTCTCGAAGTCTCGATAGGTTCCAACTCCTTCTTTTTCTTGCGCCATACCGATGTGCGCTTCATAGATTATTAGCGAGCCGTTGTGTTCGAGTAGGAAGTCATCTTCTCCCCAGTCAAAAGTTTTCTCAGGTCTCCAAATTTGTCCACAGAAGTCTTTGGTTTGATCATCTTGGATTACTCTACGAATATATGCAGGGATTCTATCGAGGTGGGAGTCATCGGCACCGTGTATGTGTAGTTTTATAAGCGACAGGTGTTTCAGTCGTCCTCCGACTTCGCTATCTTTGATAAATATGCTCCAGTTCCCCCATTGGTCGCAAGCGAGTTGAAATTGACTTCTATCCCAGTCGTTCCAGTCGCCGAAGACAGATACGCTTTGGGCTCGGGGCAGCCACTCTCTGATCCACCAACCTCCCTTAGTATTGTCATAGTGAACTCCGTAGAACAGATGTGCGTTAGCAAAGTCGGATAGTGATCCGCAGTACCTCTCTATTTCGGAGAGTCGCCATTTATACCTATCAAAGCGATAGTTTAGCTCACCTTCTACAGGTTGCAACCATTCGTCTCTTTGAACTATAGGGAGTATTCTTTTTCTGGGCATAATACAGCATTATTACACCCCAAAGATAATTATTTTATCGAAGTTCCAAACTTTTTTGTTGTTTTTTTTGATTTTTATTTGTAAAATATTATGGTTGAGTTCGTTTGTGTGTGATTTGCTTAAAATTTTACTACATTTATTTTATTGTTCGACTTTAAGTTTAATAGTTTCTTGTTGTTCAACTCCGTGCAATTACCAAATTGCGAAAGTTCCCACCCCTTCGACTCTTTAGGGCAAATTAACCTGTGCGGGTGTCCGACGCCCCACGAGGACACCTGCAAACATCGCTATTCGCTCATTTTGCCGTTCTCCTCCGTCGTCCACTCCGAGAGCTTTAGAGCAAACTACCAGATTGCGGACGGTCGCCACCCTATGCGACCTTTAGCAAAATCGCTCACGCTCCTTTTGCAGAGCTCACTGGCGCCCGTCTTGTTTTTTTTACCACTGATTTTAGAGCAACCAACAAAATGCGGCCGAACGACGCCCCCCGAGGGCGGCCGCAACTTGCGTTGCTTATTTGGCCACCCTCCGTCGTTCGACTGCAAGACATTTAGAGCAAACTACCAATTGCGGACGGTCGCCACTTTTTTGGCTGTTTTTTTTATCACTGATTTTAGAGCAACCAATCCAAGGTGGACGTACGCCCCCCCCAATAGTGAACAGTGGTGGAATCCGCCAACTTGCGTTGCCATCTTTGGACTACCTCAGTCGTACGTCTCTGCCTACAAACTACCAATTGCGAACGGTCGCCACCCCCGGTGGCCTCCGCAAAATCACGCTTCGCTCATTTTGCGAATCCAACTGGCGTCCTTCTTGCCGTTTTTATTTTTTGACATTGATAACACTGCCTGCCGG
>CAYJMA010000124.1:0-2950 GCA_964371475.1 uncultured Rikenellaceae bacterium
CAAAAAAGTGGCGACCGTTCACAAGTCGGAATATTAATCCAATAGTGCGCTACTCAACCAACAGCACACCACGAGCTGTTGCAACGGTGTCAATTAACTCAGAAGACTGCTTTGTATCTACAACAAGGCGAACAGATTTGTGCTTAGTCCTAACCTCAAGCCACTTTTGAACCCTTCGAGCATCATCCTCACTCATCTGCTTACCCTCGCTTAAATCAAGCTTGCAAACAACTCTATCACCGATCTGATCACCGCTCGATGATAGAACAGTAGCACGACTAAGCTCTACACTCTCTATATCATCCCACAGTGAGGATAACTCCCTGGCTATCTCCCGATCGGGAAGCGTGTCCTTGCTGTACTTCTCCAACTGCTCCCTGAGATCAGCTATCTCAATGTTCTTTTCATCAATAATCTGAGCATTGCTCCTCAATACGCTTGTCAAAGTCGCATTATCCATCTTATCATCCTTGTTGGCCTGACGTACCTTTAGAATAGTGCCATCAAGCGAGTAGGTCGGCAATTGGTTTTGGGCAAATTCTATTGCGTCGGACGAAAGAGGCTCGCCCATCATTATAACCTCAATTATATTTGTCGTGTCATTGGCAGCGTACTCAATCGAGTAGTTTACAACCTCGCTGCCCTTGAATACAAATACCTTCTCAACAAAATTCTTTGCAGCTGTCTCAAAGATTGTTCTTTGCACAATTCCGTATGCCATAAGTAGACTCGGAACAATCGTTATTACCAGAATTACCGCCATTAGCCTACTTACACGCTTAGCTCTGGCGCTGTCCAGAAACTCAACCTTTTTGAACTTTAGAAAACGAACTATAAAAAACGCAGCAAAAGCAATGAATACTGCATTTATAAAAAACAGATACAGAGCACCTGCAAAGTATCTCCACTCGCCTGTGGCAAGTCCAAACCCTGCTGTACACAAAGGAGGCATAAGTGCAGTTGCAATTGCAACACCCGGAATTACCGTCGAGGTTCTATCTCTACGTGTTTGTGCCACAATGCCTGCCAATCCACCAAATGTTGCTATGAGCACATCCCATATCGTAGGAGTTGTGCGAGCAAGCAGCTCGCTTTGCACGATATTGAGAGGAGAGATCATAAAGTATAGCGTAGAGACCAGTACAGACACAGCTACGGAGAATAGAAAATTACGAATCGAACGCTTAAATAGTTCAAAGTCGTTTATACCCAGCGAAAGTCCAACACCCATAATCGGACCCATCAATGGTGAGATAAGCATCGCTCCGATAACAACTGCAGTAGAGTTCATATTAAGCCCGACGCTCGCAACCACTATGGCAAACATTAGTACCCATAGGTTTGTGCCCTTGAAGTCGACACTGCGACATATATTACTCACAACCTCTTGTTGATCTTCTTGATCTTCGTTGAGATCGAACCTGTGGCGCAAAAATCGAATTAAACCCGACATTGACAAATTCAACCACCGCTCTTTATTTGATCTATTACTACTCATCGCTTTTCCTTAATATAAAAAATCTATTAATAGTTCTTCTTTACATTTATAACCCTGTGAGACTATCTACGTACGTTTTACTCCCTTGTTTTTTTATCTTTATTCTTATTGCCTCCCACTACTATTACAATTTCTCCCTTGGGCGGCTTTTGCTTGATACGCTCGACAACCTCATATATTGTACCACGTATGGTCTCTTCAAATTTTTTTGATATCTCACGACTTAGGCTACACTCTCTATGCTCACCGCACTGTTCGGCAAGTTGCTCAAGTGTTTTTAGCACTCGATGTGGGGATTCGTAGAGTACAAATGTGTTGCTTAGGCGGGCAAGCTCTTGAAGTTTCGTTTGTCTTCCTTTCTTTGTTGGTAGAAAACCAACAAAGGTAAAGGTGTCGGTTGGCAGGCCGCTGGACACAAGTGCTGGAACAAATGCTGTGGCACCTGGGAGCGCTTCCACCTCAACCTCCATCTGAACACACTCTCGTACGAGCAAAAAACCGGGGTCTGAAATCCCGGGAGTTCCTGCATCGCTTATTAGTGCAACACTAATTCCACTCTTGATCCTATCCACTATTGATCTCACGGCGCTATGTTCATTAAACTTGTGAAAGCTCTGCATTGGTTTCTTAATTTCGTAGTGAGCAAGCAGTATTGAGCTTGTTCGAGTGTCTTCGGCAACGATAACATCAACCTCTCGTAAAACTCGAAGAGCTCGAAGAGTAATATCTTCAAGGTTACCAATCGGGGTAGGAACTACATAGAGCTTCATAATTGTTAGCCTTAGCTATGCTTCTCAATCAACTTTGAGACAAACTCTTGTGCGACAGCACTATTGTGATGCCAGCTATAGTTTTCGCTTATGTATATTAGCATATCATCGAGCAAGGGCATAGCATCAATCTTGGCATACTCTGCATAGTAATACTCGCTATCGGAGCTGAATAGCTCATCAATAAATCTTTGATCTTCGTGGCTATTTCTTGTTTCGACACCTTCCTCGACGAGTGTGGTGGGATTGGGATTTTCTATCTCTTGTGGTGGTTGTGCTGTTTCGGAGGGAGTTTTTGTTGTGTTATCCGATTCGATAAATTGCTCAACATATGGAGACGAGCTGGGAAGTTCGTTGTCGCTTTGCTCAAGAAATGATTCATAGAGCTTTTGGGTGCGCTTTTTGGCAATGTCGAGCTCAATTTTAGGTGTGTACCCCTGTTCCTCCCAACGTTTCACAAGGCTCAGGAGGTTAGTAAGCTCTTTGGTAATTGATGTGAGTTCCATATTATTCTAATCGGTTTTATATTTATCTATCGACAAAGATAAAAAATATTCTAACTTTTGGCAATACGTCTACAAATTTTCAGCCAACTTTAATCTGCGTCAAAAAGTGAAGCCGCCGGCAGGCAGTGCGAGCTGTTTATGCCAAAACGGTCGCTTGGGGTGGCGACCGTCCGCAA
>CAYJMA010000125.1:0-2859 GCA_964371475.1 uncultured Rikenellaceae bacterium
TTGGTAGTTTGTTCTAAATCATAGCAAAACGGTCGCCAGTGATCTACGCAAAAGAATTTTGCGGAGGTCGCGTGGGGTGGCGACCGTCCGCAATAGGTAGTTTGCCATAAAATAGAAAATAGTCAAAAATTATATAGTTAGTACACAGGAGAGTCCCAATAATTTTCATAGATACTCCTCACTGGTTCAATATATATAGTCACACCTACACCAAGGTTCTACTGCGAAACAAAATAGAGCAACCCACGAGAAATTTACTGGTGATCCAATATGTACAGACTGCACGAAATATTACTCAAGCCCCTTCAATGCCTTTTAGCTCTGAGGTAATGTTCCCTACAACATTGCTATATAGTTGCTCGACACCTTTATTTGCAATTACTTTTTTTTTGCAATACTGCGCCCCAATGACGTTAAGTACGGCTTTGTGAAGTCTCAAAATGCTACTCCACTACTACCTCCTACAATAGTTAAGCTCTACAATTCCGTTTTCCTCTTTTGTGCTTATTAGCTTCAATCTCAATTGTTCATCCCTGTTGCCAAAGAGCAATGTGCCACTACCTAAAATGGTAGGAATTATAGAAATTCGATAGTTGTCTATCATATCGGCATCGATCAAAGTCTTAGCAATCGACGCCCCACCGCATATCCAAATATTTTCACCTTTGTTTTGTTTTAGTCGTGCAACTAAATTCGTTAAACTCTCAGCGGTAAAGGTTATGCCCTTTTTTGAGGGTAGCTGACGATTTGTTATGACATAGCATTCCTTGTTCTCATAGACCCACTTGTCGGGAGATAGCTCAGTGACTATTTGATTGTATGTCGTGTATCCCATAATCACGGTATCGATGGTTTGGTAAAAATCGCTGTATGATTCTAAGCTCGAAGAGGATGAGCCATCCCCCGTAAGCCAACCTATACCTCCATCTTTATCAGCTATGTAACCATCAATGCTCATAGCAATGTATAATATAACTTTGCGCATATAATATTACTTTTTTTTAAAGTTTCTTTACAACTTTGCAAGGATTGCCCACTGCTACAACATTGGCAGGAATGTCGTGCACCACAACACTACCTGCGCCGATTGTGGAGTTATCTCCGATGGTTACCCCTGGTAAAATCTTCGTACCACCACCAATCCACACGTTCCGTCCAATTGTAACAGGTGCGGTGCTTGCACGCCAAAAGGTGCCATTGCGAGGTAATCTCTCCTCGGGGTCAATAGGATGCCCAACTGCATAGATATGCACACCGGGACCAAGCCCACTACTACTACCAATAGTAATACGATTACAGTCCAAGAAGACGCACCCCATATTAATTTCGACGTTGTCACCAAGATAAATATTCTCGCCATAGTCAACGTGAATAGGAGGTGCGATCCAACAATCATCACCGCGCGAACCAAGCAAATCATCGAGAATTTCGTTCATTTTATGGCGATCACGGGTGTTTGTATTACTGTACTCTCGTTCAAGATCCTTGGCACGATGCCAACGAGCTTGAAGCTCAGCATCCGCACAGTCGTAAAGCTCTCCTGCAAGCATCTTTTCTTTCTCGGTCATCGAAACATAGTATTAAATAGTTTGAGCAAATATAACAATATTGTCTGAAAAAAGCACTATATTTGTATGGTTAAATTACTAAATACACGTAACTACAATGAATACAAAATTTGATCTCTCTACATACTATTTGGGTCTTACGCTTAAAAACCCTATTGTTATAACCTCTTCGATTCATACCTCAACGGTTGAAAACGTTATCGAGTGTGCAGAGGCAGGTGCAGGCGCCGTTGTTCTAAAATCAATTTTCGAGGAAGAAATTCTCCAAGAAGCCGCCACACTCCAACAGCATGAACAGTATCCAGAAGCTGCTGACTATCTTACTGGTTATAGTCAATTAGGTGCGCTGGGTGAGTATATAAATCTTATAGAGCAGTGTTCGCAAAGGTGCGAGATACCTATTATCGCCTCAATAAATTGTTCGAGCATCGGCAAATGGATAGACTATGCTGTGCAAATTGAGCGTGCAGGAGCATCGGCGCTTGAGCTCAACATCTTTTTGATGCCTTCGGATGCCAACGTAAGTGGAGCTGATATTGAACAAAAGTATCTTGATATCGTTCAGAGTGTCAAGGATGTGGTTAGTATTCCTCTCTCAGTGAAGCTGCCACGTAACTTCACGGCTCCGTTGAATTTAGTACAGCAACTCTACTTCAGAGGTGTAAAAGCGGTTACTATGTTCAATAGGTTTTATTCCCCTGATGTAGAGCTTCGAAATCACACCTTGCGTAGCTCTAATGTATTTAGTACTGAGTCTGAGCTTTCAGAGATTTTGCGTTGGGTGTCTCTATCATCGACTCACGTACCGCTTGTTGATGTACTTGCATCAGGTGGGGTTCACAGTGCTGAGGCAGCGATCAAAGCTATCCTCTGCGGTGCCACAGCTGTGGGGATCTGCTCTTTGGTTTATCGTAGGGGGGTTGTGGTAATTCCATCTATGATTTCCGAAATTGAGAAATGGGCAAGTGAAAATAACTTTAAGACTGTAAAGGATATGCGGGGGGTGCTTAGTGCCAAGGATGGAGAAAATGCTGAGATTGCAGAGCGTGCTCAATTTATGAAGTATTTTTCCGCATCGAAGGAGATACTATAATTTTTTATTAGAGTAGGTGATCAAAAGTTTTGATTTCACTTTTTCAAAAGTGAAGCCGCCGGCAGGCAGTGTTATCAATGTCAAAAAATAAAAAAGGTCAAGACGGTCGCCACCACTGTCGACAATTGGGGGGCGTCGTTCGGCCGCATTGGGTTAGTTTGCTCTATAACCTTAAATCAAAAAAGCAAAAAGGTCGCA
>CAYJMA010000126.1:0-2695 GCA_964371475.1 uncultured Rikenellaceae bacterium
CTAACACTGCCTGCCGGCGGCTTCACTTTTGAAAAAGTGAAATCAAAACTTTTGAACAAACATTGCGCAACTTCGCTATTCAGATTTTTGAGTGAAAAATGCATGGCGAGTAAGATTACCTCAGACCCTACCTTCTTTGCCTCACCTCGTACTTAAAATCTAAATAGTGATAGAGCCACCACTGACCTCGAAAATCTTGTAGTTGGTGGCAAATTTCTCTACAATATTCTCAAGACGCACCTTGCTGGCATCGGTTATAAAAATCTGACCAAAATCGGCACCTGCAACAAGTCCAACTAAATTCTCAACGCGATCTGAGTCCAACTTATCAAAAACATCGTCGAGCAATAAAATAGCCTTCTTGCCGCTACGCTGCTCAATAAACTTTGCTTCGGCAAGTTTCATTGCAAGAAGCAATGACTTTTGCTGACCCTGGGAACCTGCACCACGAATTGGATAGCTGTCCATCGTAAGTAGCAAATCATCGCGGTGTACGCCAGAGGAAGTGTGCCCCAAGTAACGATCACGCTCACCATTGCCAACCATCAACTCCTCCATTGTGCACCCACCGAGCTCACTGCTATAAATCACCTCGATCTGCTCCTTACTACCCGAAATCACTCCGTAATATTCCGACACAATGGGAGATAACCTCTCGATGAACTCTCGCCTTAGCTCATAAATTACACTACCTACCTCACATAACTGCGCTGTGATTATCTCCAACACATCTTCGACATATTCCGTGCTTTTAAGCAAAGAATTTCTATTTGCCAGCAAAGCGTTATATTTAACCATTGATGAGAGATATTCACCACTAATCTGCGAAAACAGAGTGTTTATAAACCTACGCCGATATTCCGCAGTATCGCTTATCAACTCTACGTCTTGGGGAGATACCATCACGGCAGGAAATCGCCCAATGTGATCGCTCAATCGCTCATACTCCTTGGTAGATTGTAGAAACTTCTTGCCTCTATTTATGGTGTATGATCCCGAAATAGTGTGCTGTTTATCACAACTATTGGAGCTATACCTGCCCTTGAGCATAAGGAACGAATCGCCGTGGCGGACCGCTCCCTTGTCAGAGGTGCGAACCCCGGACTTGGTCAGAGATAGGTAGTGAATAGCATCCAAAATGTTTGTCTTGCCGCTGCCATTTTGCCCCACAAAGCAGTTGAGCAACGGGCTGAAATCCAACTCCTCGCTCTCAATGTTCTTATAACTTGTAATTGATAGATTCTCTAAATACATATCACAAAGGTAAAAAAAAGTGTGGTAAGTTTGGTGGTTTGATATAAAAAATATATTTTTGCGTGGATATTATAAAAATATGACAAAGAGTACAAAAAATCTGTAAAAACAAACGCAATGGCAAAGAAAAAAATAGAAAAAGACCCTGAAGTGCAAATTGAAGAGGCAATCTCAAAATCGGAAAAATTTATCGAGAAAAATGCAAAAACGCTACTCGGAATAGTCATAGTTATTGCTTTGGCAGTTGGAGGATTTTATGGATATGATCATTTCTATGCTTCACCACGTGCTGAAGAGGCAAGCACAAATATGTTTGAGGCTCAAGTGCAGTTCGAACAAGACTCATTTGCAGTAGCACTTAATGGTGTAGAGGGTGTATTTTCGGGTTTTGCTGATATATTGCAAGACTTTTCAGGCACTCCGCAAGCAAACCTTGCTGCGCACTATGCAGGTATATGCGCTATGAATCTCGGAGATTTCGAGGGTGCGATAAAGTATCTGACACAATACTCAAATACTAAAACAACGGCAGGAGAAATTATTGACGCTCAAAACTATGGACTTCAAGGTGATTGCAATATGGAGTTAGGTAAAAGTGCAGAGGCCATAGCACTGTACAAGAAAGCTATTTCAAGCTCAAATAGTGATGCCACGGCTCCAGTTTATACACAGAAATTGGTAATTGCTCTCTATGAGGCAGGAAATTACGCAGAGGCAGTAGCTCAGCTTAAAAGCCTAAAGGAAAAGCATCCTGCATCTACTCAGGCTCGTGATGCTGATAAATATATCACCCTTATGCAACAAAAATAGTTGCGGGAGTAGGCGTAAAGAGATGTCGAGTAAAGATCAGAATCTATCCAGTATTGCAGACTCCGAACAGCTTTGTAGTGGTGTTGGTAGACGGTTTGCTATTGTAGTGGCCAGGTGGAATAAAGAGATTACCGGCGCACTACTTCAAGGTGCCAAAGATACACTTTTGCGTTCGGGTTGTGTAGCGAGCGATATTGAAGTAATATGGGTTCCAGGTGCTTTTGAATTACCATTCGGATCTCGAATCGCAATTGATAAAGGAAGTTTTGATGGAGTTATTGCACTTGGGTGTGTAGTAAGGGGGGGGACACCACACTTTGAGTACGTATGTAGTGGAGCAACACAAGGAATTATGGAGCTTCAACTTCGTACAGGTATTCCAATAGGATTCGGTCTTCTCACGGTCGACACAATGCAACAAGCGGTGGATAGAGCAGGAGGAGAGTTAGGAAATAAAGGAGATGAGGCTGCTGCAACTATTCTTGAAATGGTGGCGATTAATCAAGGATAAAAATTTGCAATAGAACAAAAAAATTGTATCTTTGCACTCGATTTTGCAGCAATTCATAACAACAAGCTGTTGTAGCTCAGTGGTAGAGCACTTCCTTGGTAAGGAAGAGGTCACGAGTTC
>CAYJMA010000127.1:0-2672 GCA_964371475.1 uncultured Rikenellaceae bacterium
TTGTAGCAGGGATTCTGGCTATGGCATTTATGGGCTTCTCGGGGCTAGTCTAAATCGTAATCCAACTATCACGATCAATGGTGCGATAGCCAATAGCCTCCATAGCGTGGCACTGCTCTATGTGCTCCGAACCATCGAGATCGGCAATCGTGCGAGATACTCGAACTATACGGTCGTATGCCCTGGCAGATAGTCCAAGATTTGACATAGCACTACGTAACATATCTTTAGTGTTGTCATCCATCTCACAGTGTAGCTCCATCAGAGCAGGCGTCATCATCGCATTGCAGTGTATCGAGGTGCCGGCAAATCGTGCAATTTGCCTGCTGCGAGCCTCGACAACACGAGCTCGTACATCTACACTCTTTTCCCCCTCACGCTTCGAGACCATACTCTCAATATCAACAGGTTGCACCTCAATGTGAAGATCTATTCTGTCGAGAAGTGGCCCCGAGATCTTGCTCACATATCTACTGACACTAGCTGCCGAGCAGGTGCACTGCTTCGTCGGGTGTGTTCGGTACCCACAAGGGCACGGATTCATAGCTCCGATAAGCATAAAATTTGCAGGATACCTTACAGCATAACGTGCACGAGAGATCTCAATGACCCTATCCTCAAGCGGTTGTCGCATAACTTCAAGTGCGTGGCGAGAGAACTCTGGCATCTCGTCGAGAAAGAGTATGCCGTTGTGCGCCAGTGATATCTCACCCGGTTGTGGTGATGTGCCACCCCCAACAAGTGCAACATCCGAGACTGTGTGATGTGGCGAGCGAAACGGGCGTTGTGCCAACAATCCTCCATCAACAGATACTTTACCAGCCACGGAGTGTATCTTGGTGGATTCCAACGCTTCGGCAAGTGTCATCGGTGGCATAATGGTTGGCATACGCGCTGCAAGCATACTTTTGCCCGAGCCCGGTGGCCCCACAAGTAACAGATTATGCCCCCCAGCAGCTGCAATCTCCATTGCACGTTTAGCTGCACCTTGACCCTTGACATCGAAAAAATCGATACCAAAATCCTCATATTTAGAAAAATAATCCTCGCGCGTATTCACCTCAGTTGGCTCGATGGTAGGCTCACCCTGTAATATACTAACTACCTCAACTATATTCTCAACACCGTAGACCTTTATTCCGTTAACAACAGCGGCCTCACGACCATTGATCTTTGGCACTATGACCCCTTCAAAACCTTCGGAGCGTGCTGTAATAGCAATGGGTAGTGCACCTTTGACAGGAAGCACAGTGCCGTCGAGAGACAGCTCTCCTACAATGATATACCTCGATAGCAGGCTATCCGAGATTGAGCCACTGGCTCCGAGCATACCAATTGCAATTGGAAGGTCATAGTGAGAACCTTCCTTGCGGAGATCAGCAGGCGCGAGATTTACCACCAGATCTCTGGCGGGGGGAACAATTTGGCAGTTGAAAAATGCTGCCTTTATTCGCTGACTACTCTCCCTCACTGCACTATCGGGTAGTCCAACAATGGTTACCCTACAACCTGGAGAGGCATCAACCTCTACTGTGATAGTCATAGCGTCAATGCCACTAACAGTGCTACTGTATGTCTTTACAAGCATAGGGTGTGGTACGTGTTAGAAGAAGTCGCTACCATCGGACTGCTCTTCACTCTTCTGTTCGGCATCACTATCTGGGGACTGTTTAATAATAGAGGTTCTATAATTTATGCCATCAAAATCCCCATCTTCGTTAACAATTTGTTCTGCGGAATGTTTCTCAAAGAGTGTTTCATATCTCCCACGATCGATAGCTATGACTCTACCTCCGAGGAAACTTTTTGGCGCAATCTCAGAGCTTGGGTCATAATATATTGTTCCAAGCGTGGTGGCAAAGGCCTTTACTTTTTTATTGCCATAGGTATATATTTCTGACCCTTCATAGGCTCGTGCACTAAGTTCCGGGGTGTTAAACGACAGGGCATCAATTCTACTTCCGAGCCTTGCCTCAAGGTTCGCTTGATTGGCGTTCCCTCTAATGACAACATCGCTATTGCCGCCAATCTCCAATTCAACACTTTGACACTCTACCCATAGGCGTGCAGTATTTTCTGATCCTAAGGTTTGGTATCTAAAGGTGTCTCCTGTAATGGGCGCAAGACACTCAACAGCAGCTCCTTGCACCACCACATTTTCGAGTAGGGGTGTTGAGGCAACTACACGTATGTGGCCTTCGGGTGCGAGAATACCTGTTGGAACGTCAATGTATAGAGTTTCCTCCTTTACTTTGTAGCTATATCCATTGCTTTTTATACCGTGAAGTTCAACGGTAATTGAGCTTAAGCTATCGCTTGGAAGCAGTAGCAAGTGGACATTTCCGGTAGTGGTTATGGAGTTGAATCGTGGTAGATCTACTGCTTTATTGTCTTGTGCGAGTGCATTGTAGTTGATCAGCAGGGATGCAGTTATCATTACTCCCAAAAGTCGTTTTATCATAACATTATTTATGTTAAGTGATTTAATTTAGAAGCTAAAGTTATGAATTTTTGTTGAACCGACAAAATTTTCTCAATTAGGAAATAGTAATGCTTATCGGTGCAGAGAGTTTTTTACTCTAGGGTAGACAACTTAAGCAGGTAAGTAATGATTAGAGTAGGTAGTCAAAAAATTTCACTTTTTTCAAAAGTGAAGCCGCCGGCAGGCAGTG
>CAYJMA010000128.1:0-1661 GCA_964371475.1 uncultured Rikenellaceae bacterium
GCAAAGACGAACCACTAAAGGTGCAATGTGCACGGAGTCGAACGACGGAGGGTGGATGCAAAAGGAGCGTAAGCGAGTATTGCGGCCGCCCTCGTGGGGCGTCGTTCGGCCGCATTTGGTAGGTTGCTCTAATGATAGCCAAAAAAGTGGCGACACTCCGCAATCAGGTAGTTTGCACAGTCGAACGTCCGCCTTGAATCAGTTTGCTCTAAAGTTCTCGCGTCGACGCCAAACACCTCACCTCTGGGTGATTTGCTCAGAATAGCAATACTCCTTTTTGCTCGCCGTTGTGGCCTTCGCTTCTCTATGACTCGCTACGCGAACTCATTACCACCAAAATTAAGTGGCGAGAGTTATTTCCACAACTCGCTCTTGGTGTAATTCTTTTGCTTTACTCTTATTTTCTTACCGTCTCGCAGAACACTAAGAGTATATGTCAACCCTTCTGTACCTCCATATTTATCAATCTTCTCATCGGTTAACCCCAGAATAATATCTCCATATTGTAGCCCTACACCTTTGCTCGACTGCCCTGCAACTATGTAATTACCATCCGAATGTGGCGAAATCACATAGCCATTGAGCCAAGGAAACTCCTGCTCCTCGATCACTTTAGTGTTTCGTCTACAATACTGCTGTCTTGCCGGCATATCAACAATAATATCATAGTATTGCAACATTGCGTTGCCAGCCGTACCGTATGGGATATAGTTGTCGTCATCTTGCCACAGGATATAAACTGGTTGCTTGCCTGCCGAAAAACCATTCAACAGCACGTCTCGTGCGCTGAACACCGAAAGCCCAACATTTTGACCGTACCCAATTCCGCTTAGCGTATAGTCCAGCCCATTTATCAGAAACTTATCCTCGCGATTGACATCCGATAAATGCAAGGTAAGAAAATTCGGGTCTCCGATGTCCATCATTACGCCAAAGCCAATAACCTTTGGAGATTCATCCAAAAACCTCGTCTCTGCATAAACCGGAACATATAAACTATCAATTAGTTCCATATTCAACATCAAATAACTGCTATCTGCCACCTCTTTAGAGAGTTCCTCCTGCGAGTAGAATCGCACCACTTCGTCTTCATAATCGACACAGAATATCGAGTCTTTAAGCGTTGTGAAATCAATCAATCCGTCGTACCCCTCAACACCAAAGAGCTCAACAGTGTTCTCCACAACTGCTCTACTTGCCACAAGGCTTGCTCCTCCAAATTCGAAGGCTATCGAGTCGGTAGTATAGCCCACAAATGCAGGGTCAGATCCATAAACTCCAATCTCCATTGAGTCTATATTTTCAAATTTCAGCGATGCTTTTTCAACAAAATCAGAGTAAATAATAGAGATATCTGCACTTCAACTGAGAATAAAACGTCCGGTATGCCCATTGACTAGCCTCCACCTCCACATAGTTCGTATACTCAAAGGGAATCTCCTGTGCTTTAATGCTCAGTGTAGCTATTAGTAGTAACGATACCGCAACAAAGATCTTTTTCATAACCATTACATTTATTTTCGATTAATTTAATTGTAAAGTTAACAAAAATTTGTTAGTCAACAAGTGCAAAGACATATCTTGCAATAATGCCCAGTACGATTGAGGGTTAGGTTTTGTGAGTCGGGGGGGGGGGGGATTGAGGGGGGGGCGAAGACCGG
>CAYJMA010000129.1:0-1500 GCA_964371475.1 uncultured Rikenellaceae bacterium
AGAACAAAGTGTCGCATTTACAACTTTAATCTGCGGAAAAAGTGAAATCAAAACTCTTGGCTACCTACTCTAATAGCATACCTCAATAGTTATTCGCTGTCTACCATAGAGCAATAAAAAGCCAGCTCTGTTATGTGCTTCAGACCCTCAAGAGTAAATGTTAAGAAATCTAACCAAGCCCACATCATACAGTATTTTTCAGCATAGAGATATACTACCCAAGAACGCTTGGTTGTGAAAAACCAACGATATAAAAGAAAACAGATTGGGCGACACTTTATATTAAGTACCGCCCAATTTTGCTACTATACGCTTAGCTCCCTAAAATCTCCAGCCTACCATAAAACAGAATGACTCGTTCTTAACATCAAACGAAGTGTTGTGATTGATTGTACCTATATCCTCGATTGAGTTAATGTTAGTAAGCCCGAATTTATATCGCGCATCGAGAATAAGACCGAACTTAAATTGATAGCTAAGACCAACAGGTATGGCAAAAGAAGCCGAATTAAAGTCAAACAGTGACGACGCTTCCTTGCCTACGCTGCTTGTTACCAGAAACGATGGCATAATACCTACATTAACCGAAAGCCCCGTTGTTATGTAGACTTTAGCAAGGATTGGAACATCTATATAGCCGAGCCCAACATCAAGTGTCCAGTCGTTAATGGAGAGGCCAGGAACGTTAAAAGGCTCAGTCTTAAAGCCTTGGTCGCTGTATAATACCTCTGCGCTTACCCCAATCAACTTAATGGGGCGAAACTCAAAGAATAACCCACCGGTAAATCCGCTTTTCATAGCTCCAACAATGTCCGAGAGACCAGACACCGAGCTTACGTTAACACCGACCTTAGCCCCAAAGTTGAATACTTTGAAGTCACGCTGGGCATTTGCCGTGTTCAGTACGCCAAATGTAAATAGGGCACATAGTAATAATTTTTTCATATCTTTGTATTGTTTGGTTAGAAATTCATTTAGTATACATAGCAAATATATGATAATTTCCAGTAATTTCAAAATAAATCTCGGACTGAGCGTGATTTCGAGACGTTCGGATGGCTACTCCGAGATAGAGAGTGTGCTCTATCCGGTGATAAGCGATGAGTGGTGTGATGTGGTCGAAGTGGTTAGATCTAACGACCTTAACTTTACTACAACAGGCATTGAGATTGATTGCCCAGTGGAGGATAATCTATGCGTCAAGGCGTATAGATTGATGGAGAGGAGCTATGGAATTGGAGGAGCGCACATACACCTACATAAAAGATTACCGTTTGGTGCGGGATTGGGTGCGGGGAGTGCAAATTGTGTAGCGGTGCTAAAGCTGTGCAATGAAATCTTCAAGCTCGCCTTATGCAACGAGGAATTGATAGGTTTGGCAGCGCAACTTGGTAGCGATACACCTTTTTTTGTTTCAGAGGTGCCTGCCGTGATTCGAGGCAGGGGAGAGATACTAAGTCCAGTGAGTGTAGATCTCCGTGGGTATTACTTGCTGTTGGT